>CAVCVB010000115.1:0-2056 GCA_963605395.1 Firmicutes bacterium CAG:194 | reverse complement strand
CTCCATAGACCGTCCGGAGTTCCTCTGCATAGTCGGGCCCAACGGTGTGGGGAAGTCCACGCTGGTCAAGTGCATCACGGGGATGCTGAAGCCCAGCGCGGGAGAGGTCAGGGTCCATGGCAGGAACGTCAGGGACTATCCCCTCAAGGAGCTGTCCAAGCACATAGGCTACGTTCCGGTCTCTGCCGGGGACTACAACTCCATGACTGTGCTGGACACGGTCATGGTGGGAAGGTACGGCAAGCAGAAGTGGAAGACGTCCAAGACCGATGTGAGGAAATCATACAAGGCCCTGGCGTCCATGCAGGCCGAGGACCTGGCGATGAGGCGCACCAGCGAGCTCTCGGCGGGACAGCAGCAGAAGGTCTCCCTGGCACGCGGGATCGTCCAGGAAGCGGAGGTCCTCATCCTGGACGAGCCGACGGCAAACCTCGATCCGAGGCACCAGGTGTATGTTTCTTCGTTCCTGAAGGAGCTGTCCGTTCAGACGCAGACGTCCGTGATCATGATCAGCCATGACCTGAACATCGCGGCGAAGTACGCCGACAGGCTGCTGGTCCTGGAGCCCCCTGGCGTGATGCACAGCATCGGGAAGCCGGCAGAGATCATCAACAGGGAGATGGTCAAGGACGTGTACCATGTGGACTGCGATGTTGTGGACGACATGGGCGCTCCACATGTGATCCTCCACGACGTGATATTCTGAAGCCATAGGCCCGATGCCTTCGGACGGATATCGCAACGGCGGCCTCGGAGCGAAGTTCTGAGGAGAGCTCGTCATCGATCCTTCTCGACCATGTCGCGGATCAGCTCGGACACATCGCGTTCGGACCTCCCGAACCTCCGGAGGATCGCCTGCCTGAACACCTCGTGTATTTCCTTGTTCGGAATGGATACTTCGTGCCAGCCTTCAGAGCATGTCTCCCTCAGGTATCCCGTCGCGACCATCACAGAGTAGATGGACGAATCGAGCGAGTTCCGGTCGTAATATTCGAACTCGGGGCTGTAACCGCCATGGACCGCGCCTCCGGAGAACAGCTTCTCCAAGTCCTTCCAGACCCACCAGCAGTCGCTCGAGACAAGGTCCGCCACGATGGCGTTGCCGCTGGTGTCGGCCCAATATGTCCCGGGCTTGCAGCCTCTCTTGACATAGCTGATCATGCTCCACGGACAGCAGACATCCGTTTCGCAGAAGCGGTAGCCGCCGTACCATTCCATGGCCTCGGCCAGCTTCTCCGGGCGGCCGTTGTCGGCAAGGAGCTTCTCCACCTCGGCCTTGGTGAATCCGAACATCTCATCATATTCTTTAGAGAACACGTCGTAGACCTCCAAATTATTCAGTCCAGAGAAGATGCTCTCCTTCGAGACTCTCATGACCCCTGTGACGACAGCGAATCTCATGCTGCTGTTCGTTTTGAGTGCTTCCCCAAGGACATCCCTTATCAGGCCCTTGACATCCTCGTGCAGCTCAGGCCTTCCATAGGTCATGTTCATGGGATGGTCGTACTCGTCGATCAGGATGATGGGCTTCTTGCCGTAATGCAACTCGATCATCTGACAGAGATACTTGACAGAGTTCGCCAAAGTATCATAATCTGCCGTTCCATCAGCCAGCTCCCTATACCATTTCTTCAATCTGGAAGGAACCTTCTCGGAGCTGCCCAGCTCTTCGAAGTCACCATAGAGATTGATGATGTAGTTCTTGAACGATGTCTTGAAAATGTCGTAGCTGTGCGTTTTCAGGCCCTTGAAGTTCAGATTGATGATGATGTTGCTGTTCTTCTCTGCATCATCGGGGCGGAGCTCTGATACCTTCAGTCCTGAGAAGCGGTCCCTCTCTCCGGCGTACCTGATGTTCAGGTACGCGTCCAGCATGCTCATGTTCAGGGACTTGCCGAACCTGCGGGGACGGGTGAAGAGCATGACCTTGGACTGGTCCTTCAGGACCATGTCTATCAAAGGAGTCTTGTCCACATAGTAGAGGTCACGATCCCTCAGCTCCCTGAAGTCATCATGCCCGACCGGCATCCCTTCCACGTTCTCGCCTCTTGCATCC
>CAVCVB010000114.1:0-2404 GCA_963605395.1 Firmicutes bacterium CAG:194 | reverse complement strand
CGTCGTCATGCACGCAGCCGAGGGAGACCCCCACGACATCGGAAAGAACATCGCCGCTGTCATGATGAGGTCCTCCGGATACGACGTCATCGACATGGGCCGTGATGTGCCCGTCGTCGACGCTGTCGCAAAGTGCGTCGAGGTCAAGCCCCTCTTCATCTCCGGTACCGCTCTGATGACCACCACCATGACCGCGTTCCCCGCAGTCGCCAAGGGCCTCCAGGAGGCCGGACTCAACATCCCCATGATGGGATGCGGTGGTGCAGTCAACAGGGAGTTCGCGAACTCCTACGACCTCGGAATCTACTCCGAGAAAGCGCCTCAGACCCCCGTCATCGCCCAGAAGATCCTCGAGGGATACGACTGGAAGAGAATAAGGGAAGAGTGGGACAGCATCGTTGGAGAGTGATTCGAATGGCAGTTACAAGATACACAAAGATGGCATACGGCTGCGCCGACGACATGGTCTTCGGAAAAGCCAAGGAGCCCGTTTCCTACGGATTCGGACTGAAGATCGGAGCTGGACAGGTTATCCCCGAGATCAACTACGCGCCCAGGCCCGGAACCGAGAAAGACGCCGAGAGGCTCAGAAAGGAGTACGTCGACTACATCTCCAAGGACATCCTGAACAGGGCCGTCACCGCCGGATTCCCCGCTGTGCAGCTCGAGACCGAGTGGGTCTCCCAGATGAACCAGGCTGCTCTCTCCGCACCCGTCGTTGCCGGACAGAAAGCCATCTGCGAGAAATACCACGAGGAGTACGGAGTCAACTGCGCCGTCAGGCAGACCATCCCCGACCAGCGTGAGGCTGAAGAGGGACTCAGGCCCGGAATGGGCGGATCCCACGCCTACCCCGAGAAGCTGTTCGAGTGCGCCGAGATCGCTTGCGAGAACGGCGGAGACAACCTCTCCTGTGAGTCCGTCGGAGGAAAAGAGTTCGCTGACTACGCCGTCACCAACGGAGACATCGTCGCCTTCCTGTTCGGAGTCGGATACCTCGGTTCCATCGACATGACCTACATCTGGCAGGAGTTCGCCAACATCGCCAAGAAGCACAAGGCCGTCGCCGGTGGAGACACGAACTGCTCCGGAGCCAACGTTTCCATGTTCATGGCCGGTGGATTCCTGGACAACGATGTCCAGAAGACCTTCTCCGCCGTCACCAGGTGCATCTCTGCAGCCAGGACCCTGGCCGCATGGGAGGCCGGTGCAGTCGGACCCGACAAGGACTGCGGATACGAGGGAGTCATCTGCAAAGCCATCGCCGGAAAGCCCACCGCCCAGGAGGGAAAGAACTGCCAGTGCGCACACTGCGACCTGCAGGGTAACCTGATCGCCCAGTGCTGCGACCTGTGGTCCAACGAGTCCGTCGAGTACCACCCCGAGTTCGGTGGAACCTCCGTCCAGTGCTGGTTCGGATCCATCGCCTACGAGGCCGCTCTGATGAACACCGCGACCCAGCTCGGCCAGGAGAAGACCCTCAGGGACCTGTACATGTACACCGACAGGACCAGGGGACCCGAGGGATACGTCCTCGCCTACGACCACGCCTACGAGGTCGGAAAGGCCATCGCCGAGAACGGCAACGACCTGTACCTCAGGGCCAAGGCAGCCGGACTGACCGGAGCCAAGATCGTCCTCAAGGGATACGAGACCAAAGAGCTCGGACTGACCAACAAGCAGCTCGAGACCCTCCAGGACATCATCAAGAAGCTCGAGGCTCTCCCGGACGACACGGACAAGTTCTACGAGTACTGCGTCAAGGAGTACAAGGACACTGTCCCCCTGTTCAACCCCAAGAGCTACGACCTCTGAAGGCTGTCAAAGAGACACGATCAACCCGGGCGGTCCACTCTGTCCCGCCCGGGAAACCTTTTCCCTTACGATTCTTCTCCGATTTCGACTGCCGACGTTCCGTCCAGGGCAATCTTTATAGCCAGCAACATCTGTTTGAACATGCTATGACAACACTCCTGGCATATGACGGCGCCCAGAGCAGCGAACGTGCTCTGGAATATGCGATAAAATACGCCGTCAACTTCAACGAGCCGCTCTACGTTCTCACAGTCGTGACAAAGGAGCAGATGGACCCGGAGGACCCGGATCCCGCTGTTCGCGAGTACATGGAGGCCGCTCAGAAGAAGGCAGCCGCCCAAGGGGTGCAGGTCCATTCCCTGATCGAGGTCGGGAAGCCCGACGAGACGGTCATCGATGTGGCCAACAGGTTCTACTGCGAGACGATAATCGTGGGAAGGTCCAACAGGTCCTCTCTGGACAGGCTGTTTCTCGGGAGCGTCTCCGACCACGTGATCAAGAACGCCGAGTGCACCGTGATCCTGGTGTCGGCGGAGCGATCGACCGGGTTCGACCACAACCTTCCGCAATGATTCCCGAGAGGGATCTG
>CAVCVB010000113.1:0-2450 GCA_963605395.1 Firmicutes bacterium CAG:194 | reverse complement strand
CCTGCGATCTCCAGGCCGAACTCCACGTTCTTCCTGACGGACCTCCAGGGGAACAGGGCGAAGTCCTGGAACACGAAGCCGCGGTCGGCCCCGGGCCCGGAGCATTCGCGGTCCCCGATGTAGATCGTTCCTCCGGAGGGAGGGATCAGCCCTGCGATGAGCCTCAGGATTGTGGTCTTCCCGCATCCGGAGGGCCCGACTATGGATATCAGCTCCCCCTTGCGTATGTCCAGGGAGAAGTCCTCAAGCACGACGGTCTGGGACTCGTCTGTGATGTAGACCTTCTGGAGGTTCCTGATATGGATCTGGTCCTCGCCTTCCTTTATCTCCGCCGGTTCCTTGAACGGCTGGTCGTCGGTCGCCTGCGTCAGCGACACTCCTTCTTCTATCTCAGACATTGGACATCCCCATCCTTCTCGACACGACTTTGTGGACATACTCCGCCAGACCGGTGGTCACCAGCCCGAGGATCGCGATCACCACGATGGCGGCGAACGCTCCGGGCCAGAATCCGGCCGTGGCCTGCTCCGAAAGGTAGAATCCGATACCGCTCAGCTGAGGCGCGTACAGCTCGGCTGCGACGATGCACATCCATCCTATCCCGAGACCGACCTTGACACCGTTCATCAGATAGGGCACGGCGCTGGGCACCATGACCTTGTAGAACACCTGCGTCGACGAGGCCCCCATGGTGCGCGCGGCATCCATGAGGTTCGGGTCGATCTTCTGCACTCCGAACACCACGTTGGTGAGCAGCGGGAAGAATATCCCGATGAACACCACAAGTATGGGCCCGATCGTGTAGTTGATGGCCAGGATGAATATCGGTGCCCATGCGATGGGCGCGATGGGCCTCAGCACCTCGATGACGGGGTTCGCGAACTCGCGCAGGGTCTTGGAGTACCCGATGACCAGTCCCAAGGGGATGGACACGATGAGCGCGAGGGCGAATCCCTCGAGGAACGTCCTCATGCTCGACGCGATGTAGTCCCAAAGGGACTTCCCTGTCAGGGAGTCGCCGTTGGCGACCAGGTCCATGAGGGCGTCCCAAGTCTCCGTCGGAGTCGGGATCGCGGCGGAGTTAGCCAGGATCGCCACGTCCCACCACGCGAACACGAAGCATACCAGCGAGGTGACGGCGATGACCCCGGTCCTGAACATGCGATGATGCCTGTTGTTGTCATCGTATGTCCAGCCGAATATCGTTGACATCCGTTCACCTCAGCTCTTGATGAGCATGCCGTTTATCGCGGTGATCGTCATGGGCGGGGCTCCGAGGAACCCGAAGTCCGCCTCGCCGTTCTGCAGCGAAGTCGCGACTCCGGCACCGTTGGCGGCCGATGTCGTGTTGACGTTGATGCCGTACTCGCTGAAGAAGCCCTTCTCGATGCCGACATGGATGGCGATCTGGTGCACATCCCCGGAGATGACGGCGACGGTCACGGTGGACCTGCTGTATCCGGAGGCGCTCTTCTCGTAGGCCATGGCCTGGGAGAGGTACCCGTCGTTCACGAACCTCTGGGCGAGCTCGTGGGAGCTGCTGAATCCCGCGTCCTTGAGCTTGACCCTCAGGACGCCGTCGAGGCTGTACAGGTTGTTGACGAGCTTGGCGATGTCGCTCTCCAGGCTCATCAGGGGCGCATCCGCGGAATCGCCGGTGCCGTTCCCGCCGTAGGTGTACACGACGGAGTCCATGGCCTCTGCCAGGACGGCCCTGCTCATGTTTGTCTTCGCCTGGGCGATCTTCATGAGCTCCTCGTAGTCGCCGGAGGACTTGTCGGCCAGGGCCGCGTTCACCCAGTTGACGGACTCGATGTATCCGGCCAGGAACCTGACGGTCTCGTCGGAATGGGATGTGATGAACTCGTGGGATGCTCCGACGACGCAGCATGCGTGCCCGGGATCGAAGTCCCCGGTGGTCATCATCGGGTTGCACTTGCGCTTCTCGCTCAGGAGGAGGGCGTGGTACTGGGGCTCCCAGATGATCCCTCCGTCGATGTACTTGTTGGATTCTGCCTCGAACGCCGCCGCGTTGGTGATGGTCTGCACGTAGTACACATTGTTGGTGGTTGGAGACTGATCGACCCCTTCCGAATAAGGGGTGAACTTCAGCCCCATGTTGGTGACAAGGGTCTGCAATTGGATGTGCTGGATCGAGGTGCTGCCGGGAGTCCCGAAAACCTTGCCTCTCCAGGAATCGGTTTTCATGATCACATTGCCGTTGTCGTCTTTGACAGGCTTGCCGTCAGAATCGACCTCGATGAAGTCACTGGCAACATAGTCATGATACTTGTCGTCAATGTAGATGCCCGACCCCTCGGTGTTGACACGGGCCACCAGGTTGATCTCCTTGTCGTCCTCCGTCTGGTTGTAGAACAGCACCAGGATGGATGACGACAGCAGGAAGGCCACCACGATGGCCGCTGTCATCGCTACTTTCTTGTCCATGA
>CAVCVB010000112.1:0-2740 GCA_963605395.1 Firmicutes bacterium CAG:194 | reverse complement strand
GGGTATGGAGACTTCAGGATCCTGTGGATGATCGGAGTCTTGTCGATACAACATCCGTAGTCCTTATCCGCATCGAAGTCGGGTGTTCCGCAGGGAGCTTTCGCCATGTATTCGCCTCGACCATACGACCTTGGCTTTCGGTTAATAAAACCTTCCCCGAAAATCCTGGATTATGAAATATTTCGGGCAGATTCGACCATGAAATGTAACTACAAGCGGGCCTTCCGGCGTTATTGCAGGGCAAAAAACTTCATTATTTCAAAAGTAAAGAATTGATATACTGCATCGGTGATGACGCATCCATGAAGGTACCCGAGAAGAGTCCCGGCATAGGATCCGTGCTGAACGGAGAGCCCATCGAATTGTCGCCGGAGATCGTCAGGCTGGCGAAGGAGCACAACGAGAAGTACCTCCATTGGGACGAGCTGAAGTACAGGGACCTCGGAGGATACAGGAGGGAGGAGGTCTGGCGGCTGATGAAGCTCGCCAGGACGTTGTCCTATGACTGTGTCCGCATCGGCGGGCTGGAGCTCTCCTTCAGCCTCCTCGACAAGAGCGTGCAGGAGATGCTCTTCAAAATCGACCGCAGGATGGCCTCCGGCCTTCCGGAGCCCTACCGCTCCGACCCGAAGCGCGGCAGGATGCTCCTGGTCAGCTCGATGATGGAGGAATCCATCGCGTCCAGCCGGATCGAGGGGGCGGAGACCGATCCCAGGAGGGCGAAGAAGATGCTCCGCTCGGAGCTGCCGCCGAAGGACCGCTCGGAGGCGATGATCGCCGGGAACTGCCGTGCGATGAGGCTGGTGCTCGACAGCGTCGACGAGCCTCTGACCCCCCGGCTCATACTCGATGTCCACAAGGCGGCGACCGAGGGGCTGATGGATGAACCTGGTAAGTTCAGGGAGGACGACTCCATCGCAGTCAGGGACGTGTACGAGGACATAACCTACCACGAGCCCGCCAGGCACGGGGACATCCCTGCGATGATCGAAGGCCTCTGCAGGTTCGCCAACGAGCCCGACGGGATGCATCCTCTGGTCAAAGCGATCCTTCTGCACTACATCCTGGCGCACATCCATCCCTTCGAGGACGGAAACGGGCGGACGTCCAGGGCGCTGTTCTACTGGTTCTGCATGAGAGAGGGATGCCCCCTGATCGGATTCACCGCGGTCTCGAAAGCGATCGGGAAGCACCGCCAGGGGTACAGCATGGCATACCTCCTGTCGGAGACGGACCATGAGGATGCGACCTACTTCGTGAGATACAACCTGAAGATGATCTCTGAAGCGTTCAGGGAACTGGACTCATACACCGAGAGGAAGAGCAGGGAGGAGGCGTATGCCATGGAGGAGCTTGAGGGGAAGGGGCTCAGCCCCAGGCAGTCGCGGATCCTCATGGATCTCAAGCACAGCCCGGAGCCGGTGTCGCAGTACGAGCTCTCTGCGAAGCATCAGACCCCCGTGCCAACGATAAGGAGGGACCTGATGAAGCTCCTTGACATGGGGCTGATCGCGGAATCGGGGAAGGACGGGCACAGGCAGCTCTATGCCTATGTGCGGGAGAAGTGAAACTCTTCACAACTCGTCATAACTCTTCACATGAAGAGATGATTGCCTTCGTAGACCTGGTTCGGTCGAATCGATCCTGGAGAACGCTCCCGGTTCACGGCATCGTCTCGGATATCCTCACCGTGCAGCTCCTGCGCTCTGGCGAGGTTATCTTCACGTTTCCCCTGTCATCGGTTTCGACAGCGACGTCCATCGTCTCAATGCCGCCCTTCCTGTTGCGGCGCGTGACAGAGACCTTCGGATCCTTCTTTCCATGGTCCTTCGCTTTGACGTACAGGATGTACCCGCCTTCGACAGGAGCCCAGTCGTCCTCGTCGAACCCGCCAGTCCAGGCGGTGTCGGTCTCCACCAGGTAACGTCTCCTGGAATCGAGGAACTGCATCATGTACACCGGAAGGTACAGTATGCCGTCGCGCAGCTCCAGGTTGTTAGGGGAGACGACCACTGGGGTCTCCAGCTTCAGGCCCTTCTTCGAGATGAACACATCCAGGGATCTGTGGTCCGAGACGCGGGAAGATTTCACCTCTATGGGACGGACCCTGTCCCCCACGGTCGTGATGAAATCCACCTCGTAGCGGTGCTTCCCATCATCCTTCAGGAACGTGTGGTAGTAGAGCTTGAGCCCCATGGCGGTCAATGCCTGCGCGACGGCGTTCTCATAGACGTAGCCGAGATTCGCGGACAGCCTGCCGCTGACCAGCTTGTCGTAGATCCCGTTCTCCGAGAACTCCTTGTCATAGAAGCACAATGTGACGAACAGTCCTGTGTCCTCCAGATAGACCTTGTAGCAATCGAGGTCCATGGTGAGCTCGAGACCGACCTTAGGATCGTTTACATGGCGGCATATCTGGATGGTCTGGGAGTCTTCCAGATCGTAGATCAGATCGCCGTCCCTGTCCCTTCTCCCATCCTGGATGGAACTGGACACCCTGTACCTGTATGATTCGCTCGAAAGCTGAGACGGAATGGCCTTGAACAGCTGGTCTATCTTTCCACCGGACTCGATCTTCCGGAAATCATCGAGGTAGATGTTCAGGATGCTCCTCTTCACCTCGTCTATGTCCTTGTAGCTCCCGCCCTCTACGAATTTCGAGACCGCCTGAGGCATGCCGCCGACGGCGATGTACTCCCTGTAGAGCTTCATCATCCTGTGATGGCCGGCATCCTCGATC
>CAVCVB010000111.1:0-2787 GCA_963605395.1 Firmicutes bacterium CAG:194 | reverse complement strand
AGCGTCATGATGACTGCAGCATATGTCGCTTCATTGAGGTTGACGTAGCTGGCGCTGTCCATCACCCTGACCAGGACCCTCTCCATCTCCTTGGCGTCCTCGTCCAGGATGGCCTTGCTGAACGCTGTCAAGTCCTTGGTGTCCAGAGGATACACGGCCTCCATCATGTCCTCGACGAGCATCCTGACCTCTTCGTTGGGGATGGACAGCTCATACGGTCCGATACCGCGGATGCAGGAATCATCGGCAGGAGCAGCTTTGAGGTATCCTGACATGACCATCAGGCTGTACAGGGGCTTCCCCGACTTCTCGATGGCCTCATACGGGAATGCGTCTATCAGATCCGACTCGATCGAGCCGCCGGTCACCAGCTCCATGATGTCCGTGTACTTCTCGGGGGTGATGCTCTTGAGCATGTCCTTTATCAGGACGTCCTTGCCGTTCCGTATCCAGTACGGATACTCCTTGCACCCTGCAGACACGAATTTCATGATGCTGTACGGGTTGTACACCTCTGCATCTCCGAAGCAGTATCCGTCGTACCATTTCTTTGCCAGTTCGAACTTGTCTGAATGTCCGGAGTCCTCGAGGATCTTCCTGACCTCCGTTTCCGTGAATCCGAACCTTTCGTCGGATATCTCGGAGAACACGTTGTTGACAGTGACGTTGTTCAATCCGGAGAATATGCTGTGCTCTGTGATCTGCATCACGCCCGTGATGTAAGCCATCTGCCTGTTCGGATTCCCTTTGACGGAATTATACAGGAATTCGCTCAGGAAATCCATCATCGGCTTGTGGGATTCTGTTCCGAATGCATCCGACACGGCACGGTCGTATTCGTCGATGAGGATGATGGGGCTCCTGTCGAAGTGCGCGGTCAACGCGAGCGACAGCCACTTCACCGACGTCTTCAGATTGCTCTCGGTTATCGTTTCATCGTCCAGGGATTCGAACAGCTTCCGGACGGGCGCCCTCAGATCGGGCGAATCGAGAAGGTAGCGATGGGGCTCGAAGCAGAAGCTCACAGCATCGCGCATCCCGTCGATGAACGATTCATACGTCTCAGCCTTGGCGCCTCCCAGGTCGATATGGATGACGGGGAAAGCGTTCTTGAACTCCTCGCACTCCGGACAGTTCGAGATCTCCAGCCCGTCGAACCATGTGTTGCCCTTGTATTTGATGTTGAAGAAGGCGTCCAGCATGGACAGGTTGGTGGTCTTCCCGAACCTGCGGGGGCGGGTGAACAGATATGCCGCCGTGGTATCGGCGAGGACGTCCTTTATGAGGAGCGTCTTGTCCACGTAGTACATGTCGCCCTCACGCAGCTGGGCGAACGATGCTCCTCCGAGGCTTATCTGCTTCATCTCTTCTGACAACTCGTCGCAGGTTGATAATCCCTTGTCCGCGGCGATAAGGCGGTCCCGTTCCGGATTTCCAGGGCCTTTGCGGGCTTGGATGCGCCCGCTGCAGAGGGTCGGATGCTCCTTTACAGATGCATTATCGTGGTCCGGGCTCTCGGATACCTTGTCGTTCGATCCTATGGAGGGGGCTTGCATCTCTTAGTATAAGCTCCTTCGTCGGCGTGTTCCATTGCAATCTCTGCGGGAGGGAGGTGCCGGGCGGACACCGGTGCCCGCCCGAGAGGCGCACCGTTGCCTTGCAGGCATCGGCGCAGCCTCTCGGATGGATGCCTGCTCCAGGCGGGATACGACCTTATAACCTCTAGCCGATTCGGAACCCATGGACATAGAGGTGAGAGGCTTCTGCCCGGCGGACATGCCCGCCATGGCGGACATCTGGAACTCCGTGGTGGAGCGCGGCATGGCGTTCCCCCAGGAGGATGCCCTGACTGAGGAAGGCGCTGCGGAGTTCTTCGGCTCCCAGACCCATTGCGGAGTGGCCGTCCTCGACGGGAAGGTGGTCGGACTGTACATCCTGCATCCCAACAACGTGGGCCGGTGCGGGCACATCTCCAACGCCTCCTATGCCGTGGACCCGGCCATGGCCGGCAAGGGCATCGGCGGAGCGCTGGTGGACGACTCCCTGAAGGTCGCCGCTGAGAAGGGATTCCGCATAATGCAGTTCAACGCGGTGGTCCAGGACAACGCCTCGGCCATCCACCTCTACGAGAAGAAGGGGTTCCACCATCTGGGTATGATCCCGGGCGGGTTCAGGGACAAGGACGGCGTCTACAGGACGATCCTCCTCTTCTACCATGAGCTGTGATACCATGGGGTGCTATTCTAGGATGCTCATACGCGCCTTCCTTGCAGGGATGGCGATTGCGATAGGATGCTGCGTCTACCTGAAGACGGACCCGAAGTGGGTCGGGGCGGTGCTGTTCTCCGTGGGACTGATGACCGTCGTGACGTTCAAGCTGGACCTGTACACCGGGAAGGTCGGGTATGCAGTGGACAACCCTCCGTCCTACCTCATCGGGATACTCGTGATAATAATCGGGAACTTCATCGGCAGCCTGGTCACGGGGCTGATGATGCCCATGGACCAGGCCCAGGCGCTGGTGGACAGCAAGCTCACGCTGGAGTACCACGAGATATTCTTCCGTGCGATCCTGTGCGGCGTGCTGATGTTCATCGCCGTGGACTTCTACAAGCAGAGGAACAGCTTCCTGGCGATCTTCTTCTGCGTGCCCGTGTTCATACTGGCAGGGTTCGAGCACTCCATCGCAGACATGTTCTACTTCTGCTCCGCAGGGGAGTTCACCCTGGACGCGCTGGTGTTCGATGTCATCGCGATCCTCGGGAACGCGGTCGGCTGCATGCTGAT
>CAVCVB010000110.1:0-2812 GCA_963605395.1 Firmicutes bacterium CAG:194 | reverse complement strand
CCCCTGATATACAGGCTGTATCTGTACTTGGGACCATATCCCCAGTTGTTCAAGATGTAACAGCCCTTCTGGATCGCAAGGCGATCATCGAATTTGTTCACATCCAACTTATGTTCGACTGCCTTGGAAACGGCAGCTATCAGATTGCGAGCGTCCTTGTGCATCTTCGGTTCAAAATCGTATCTCTGTTTATTATAGTCTACTATTGAAGTTTCCAACATCATGTCGGACCTAGGCCATGGCAGGCACGACTTCATTTGAACTCATCATTTGCCATCATCCATCGAGGCGATATTGCCAACCCCTTCTGCGGTACTATCATTTTTGAGGTCATCGAATCGATGACATCCGGAGCCACCCTGCAGTCCCATGCACGATCTATCATCAAAAGCCACCTAATTGGAGGTATGGGCCAACTATATCTATCGAAAACAGGATGCACAACCCGATAAAGACATGCTCCAGGATATGGAAAAACAGGTTACATCCGTCCCCGACGACATCATCCTCTCCGTCGAGGACCTCCTCGTCAGGTTCGGCGACTTCACAGCCGTGGATGGAATATCATTCAACGTCCGCCGCGGCGAGATCTTCGGCTTCCTCGGCCCCAACGGCGCCGGCAAGACCACCACCATCCGCACGGTCACCACCATCCAGAAGCCCACTTCCGGAAAGGTCATCATAGACGGCTTCGACGTCCGCACCGATTACCTCGAAGCCAGGAAGCGGATAGGCATCGCCCAGCAGCACATCAGCCTGGACAAGGACCTGACCGTCCGCCAGAACCTGAAGCACCATGCGATGCTCCACAAGATCCCCTCCCAGGAGATCCGCAGGCGCGTCGACGAAGCCGCATCCATATTGGAGCTAGAAGAGCACATGGACAAGCGCATCAGCGACCTGTCCGGCGGATGGAAGCGCAAAGCCGCTATCATAGCATCCATCATCCACGACCCTTCCATCCTGTTCCTGGACGAGCCCACCGCAGGCCTGGACACCAGGTCTCGCCACATGCTGTGGGATCTCGTGCGCATGCTGAACCGCAAGGGCACCACCATATTCCTCACCACCCACTACATCGAGGAAGCCGAATCCCTCTGCGACAGGGTCGCCATCATCAACCACGGGAAGCTCGTCGCCATCGGCACCGTCGACGAGCTCCGCGAGTCCGTCGGGAAGGTGGCCGTCGAGATGACAGGCCCCGACGGGAAGGAGAGGATCGGATACTTCAGGAGCCGCGAGGAAGCGAAAACCTACGCTAACGGCCTGGGCGACGAGTTCTACAACATCCGCAGGACAACCCTGGAGGACGTGTTCCTGGAGCTGACCGGCGAGACCAGGGGGAAGCTGGCATGACCAATCCCCTCACGATAATGGACGAGACCTACCGCGTCGCCTGGGGCGACCTGGTCTACATGAAGGAGAACATCCTGGAGGTCATAATAACAGGATTGGTAGGCCCTCTCCTGTACCTCCTGGCCTTCGGGTACGGCCTCGGAGGGAGCATGTCCTCCGGCAGCGAGAGCTACCTGGAGTTCATCGTGCCCGGCATCATAGCCCTCTCCACATTGTCATGCACCTTCAGCACCGTGGCCATGAAGGTCCTGGTGCAGAGGCTGTTCTACATGAGCTTCGACGAGCTCCTGCTGTGCCCTGTGCACATCTCGTCGGTCATCCTCGGGAAGACCATGTCCGGCGTCATCAGGGCGCTGATAAGCTGCACCATAATCATGGTCGTGGGGCATCTGATCTCGCCGGGAGTGAGCATCGATCCGTTGGTTTTCGTTGTCATCATCGCAGCGGGCCTGACGTTCTCCATGTTCGGCCTGCTGGCGGGGATGCTCACAAGCAAGACTCAGAAGCTCTCGCTGTTCACCAGCATCGTCATCGTGCCGATGACCTTCCTGTGCGGCACGCTGTTCAACGTCTCTGCCCTCCCGGACGCCGCCGCGTTCGCGATCTACCTGCTGCCGCTGACCCATGTCAGCCAGCTGATGAGGGGCATAATGCTGGGCACCGGGATCCCGCTGGACTCCGTCGCTATATTGATGATATATATGGTCGCGTTCTTCGCGGCCTGCTTCTGGATGATCAAGACGAACCGCTGCTGAACAGGAGCTCCAGCTTCTCCGCGGCATCCGGTCCGAGCTTGATGCGGAGGTCCCTCTCGGCGACGATGTCCACGTCGTGGCCGAAGGCCCTCTTGAGCTCTATCAGGAACCCGCTCATCTGCATGATGCCGCAGTCCCCGGCGGGCCTGATGCAGAACCCGTAGTCGTTGCCGGAGCAGCTGTCCTCGCGGGTGTGGAGCAGCCATACCCTGTCCATTCTGTTCTTCGATGCCACCGGGCCGACCATCCTGCGGAGGTCTTCGACCGTGAGGTCCTTCTCCATGGGGATGGAGGAGCCGATTGGACAGTATAAACTGTCCGAGTCCGTCGGCGCGCAAGGGGGCGTTTGTAGTTACATAATGACTCCGTTTCGGCCCGAATCGGGCTGAAATGGGGAACAAACGGGCAGGTTTTAAGAACCGTCCCCCGCAACACCGTACAGAAGGCGGAACGGATGCCGCGCACGCGGATGTTCGCCTTTATAACGGAGGTAGGCGATATGGAGGCAAGAGGCGAGAACGTGGAAGGGATGCCGGTGGGCTATGACAATTTCAGGGAGCTGAGAGACCTCGATTTCTACTACGTGGACAAAACTCCGCTGATAGACATGGTCCTCAGGGGTTCCTCTAAGGTTCTGCTCTTCACACGTCCCCGCAGGTTCGGCAAGTCCCTGAACATGAGCATGCTGGACGCGTACCTGA
>CAVCVB010000109.1:0-2959 GCA_963605395.1 Firmicutes bacterium CAG:194 | reverse complement strand
CCTGAGGGAAGCGCTGGAGAGGGAGTTCGGCCCCGGGTTCGGGGCAGATGTGATGACCATCCATGCCCTGGGGAACAGGATCACCCGGAGGAGGCCCTGCGTTGGGAAGGACAGGAGCACCCTGCTGTCGTCGATAATGTACGATCTGTGCGAGTGCGACAGGAAGTTCGCGGTCAACCTGATGGCGTACATCGAGGACCTCCGCACAACAGGGTTGGGGGACCTGTCGCTGAACGGCATGTACATCCGCCCCAGGGGATTGAGGGTGCTGGCCGACGAGCTGTTCAGGCACGGGATACAATGCAGATACACCGCTCAGACATTCGCAGACGGGAAGTCGAGCCCCGCTGTTCTGGAAGCGGAAGACGGCCATGGGCACAAGCTGAAGGTCCTGGGAGACTCCATGAGGGCCTCCGAACTGTCATCCAAGCCTGCCAAGGCATCGGAATATGTCAAGGACCAGGGGTTCGGCGAGGACCTGCTGAACGCCAACGACCTCGCCGCAGCGGTGGTCAACGCATGGGGCTCCAGGCTCTCCGAGCCCATAGGGGCGCTGATCTCCAGGTGCAAGTGCACCAGGACCACCATCCGCGACCTCAAACGCGCTAACGGCAGGAATCCGACTGCGGTGAGGCCGCAGATCGAGCAGGAGCTGAACGTCCTGGATGCGGTATGGGACCATTACAGCCTCACATGCATCAAGGGCGGCATGGCCGACTACGACGACATGGTCATCCAGGCCACGGAGGAAGTGGCCGCCATGGGGCCCTGCGGGAAGGTCTACACACACGTGCTTGTGGACGAGTACCAGGACGTCTCCAGGACGCTCGTCGACCTCCTTTTGGCGCTGAGGCGCCGCATGGGGTTCAGGCTGTTCTGCGTCGGGGACGACTGGCAGAGCATCTACTCCTTCACCGGCGGCGACATCGGCCAGTTCTACGACTTCAGGAAGACCTGGTCCGAGTTCGGGTCGGTGTCCGTGAAGAGGATAGAGACCACCTACAGGTATCCTCAGACCATCGCCGACCTGGCCGGGGCCTTCGTGATGAAGAACGGGAAGCAGCAGAAGAAGACCGTGAAAGGCGTTCCCGACCCTCCGTTCAAGCCCGTGATGCTCCTGCCGGCCAACACCGACAAGGAGATCTCGAAGATGATCGCCAACAGGATAGAGTACCTTCCCGACGACGAGAGCGTCTTCGTAATCGGGAGGACAAGAGCCGATTTGTATGCTTTAGGACCCGGCACAGGACAGTTCAGGTTCTCGTCCGGGGACCTGGCAGGGTCCTGCGAGGTGGTGTTCAGGAGATGGGACAAGGATGCGGAGGACTGGAGCGACGACAGGAAGATCAGGTTCCTGACCGCGCATTCGGCGAAGGGATTGGAGGCGGACAACGTCTTCATACTGGCGGACAGGGACCGCGGAGGGTTCCCGAACACGGTGTCCGACAACCTCTCCGACCTGTTCCCGAGGGTGGACGAGGACATCCCGTACCCGGAGGAGAGGAGGGTGTTCTACGTGGCGCTGACAAGGGCGAGGAAGAGGGCGTTCATCGTCACGATCACCGATGACGAGAACTATGCGCAGTCGTCCAAGTCGGCGTTCGTGACCGAGCTGCTGGGGCAGAGCCCTGTCCTGTCAAGGTCCACGCTGTTCTGTCCGGAGTGCTTCGGGCCGTTTAGGATAGCGAGAGGCCCTTCGGGGCTGTTCTACGGATGCAGCGACTATCCGAACTGCAAGGGGAACAGGCCGTTCAACGGATTGTGACAAAAACTATTCGATGGACATGAGGTGTGGATGCCTGGCATGGGCGATGCACAGACATCCACCTGAATGTGTTTAATCGAGATAGATCTCGTAATCTGTCAGGGTAATCGTCTGGCTGTAGTTATTCAGAGTCACACCGCCAGTGTAGTATGTGCTGGCGCTGAGCGTTGCCTCATAACGGATAAACGACTCTGCATCACGATACTCCACAGAATGGATTGTGTTTCCAAATTCATCGGTGATGTCTTTCTCGATGCAGATGGCATCCTTCACTCCCCACTTCGTGGAAATCTTCGATGGCGTTCCAGAGTATGTTATGTCACGAGCCTCTGTGTTCTTCGAAGAACTCGTCGACGTCTTCTCATGCGTCTTTCCGTCTGAAGGGTCGTAATAGGATGTGGTAGTGGAGATCGATCTCTCGAAAGTCCGTTCGACATCTCCGATGGCTGTGAGCTTGTCGTTCACTGTTCCGCTGAGGTCGTAGGAATAGATGCTGTAGCTGTAATGCCCCTTCATCTCGTAGCTCATGGCGGATCCTATGCCGAGGTCGGACATAGTATACAGCTTCCATTGGGCATACAGGGTCTGCTTTTCTGCCACATCGGAGCTTATGGAAGAGCCAGGGGCATATTCGGTCCCAGACCCGTCTTTCTCTGTGTTCCATGCAACGAAGGTCCTGAAATTGATCTTGTTATCGAATTCGCATTCGGGGACGGTGATGGAGGAGCCGACATCGCATTTCGATTCCGGCATGTCTCCTGTACCTCCGTTCGGATCATAGGACAGGATGAACTGAGGGGTGGTATCCTTCTCATTGCCTGGAATCAGGAAGATGCAGGCGACGACAGCCACTGCCACAACGACAATGGCAAGAATTCCGATCATCTTTTTGTCTGCCATAAACTTCGAAACGGGTCATGAGCATTTAATCATTTCTTAGAATCTATGTGTTAATTATAGAAAATTAGATTTTCATATTTATCCTCCAATCATACAATCAGAGTAGAATCGCATCAAGTTTGGTATCGAACTGCATATGGTTCCACCAAAAATGAAGAAAAATGCCCGAATTGATTCTATATCAGGTACATGTGATATTAGGACATTGATTCTAAAATCATACATCTAAATCGAAGTCGGAGTCCAGCCTGTCCCTGGCGAACGCCTTCATCAGGAGATGGTCCGGCACGTACT
>CAVCVB010000108.1:0-3103 GCA_963605395.1 Firmicutes bacterium CAG:194 | reverse complement strand
TGATGGCCACCGTCAACATGATCATCGTCCTGCTGCTGAGCAGGCAGGTGTTCGAAGCCTACGCAGACTACCGCAAGCAGAAGAGGGAAGGAGTGGAGGAGCCCGTCTTCCACAAGAGCGCCCTCTCCGACCCCAGCGGAATCACCGAGTGGGAGGACTGAACATGGAGAAGAAGACCCTCTTCCACATCCTGCTGGTCATCGCCGCGATCATCGGAGTCGGCAGCGGGTACAGCTTCGACCAGGGGAACAACACGACCCTGTTCGCATGCATCATACTCGGACTGATCGTTCTCTCCGCGGCCTACTACGTCTTCGAGAAGTTCAAGGACGAAGAGTACGGCAACAAGATCGGCAAGTTCTGACCGCAAACGGGGGCTCCGGCCCCCTTTCCTTTTTTTCGATCCTCGCGGTTCAAAGGACTGCGATGTTCTCCGAGATTATCGCATCGTCATGGACCTTGTAGCCCAGGACCTTGGGTATCTCGTCGCTGTGGCGCCCTGCGATGGACTTCAGGTCCTCGGACCCGTAGCTAACGATGCCCTTCGCTATCGTGCGCCCGTCGCAGACGATGTCGACCACATCGCCCTTGCCGAACGTCCCCTCTACGGACTTTATCCCGATCGGGAGCAGGGACCTGTGGTCCAGGAGGGCCTTCTGCGCCCCTGCGTCCACCACGACCTTCCCGGAAGGATAGGCGGACTTTATCCAGCGCCTCTTCTTGGATATCTCGGCGCCTGTGAGGAAGAGCGTGCCTATGTCCTGGCCCTTCACCGCACGATATATGGCGGAATCGGCTCCGCTGTGGGCGATGACCATGTAGCAGCCGGCATCCCTGCAGATGTGGGCGGCCTTCAGCTTGGTCTTCATGCCTCCGGTCCCCATGGTGGTGCCCGCATCGCCCGCAACGTCCTCGACATCCTCGAGGACGGGGACGACCGGTATGAGCTTGGCATCGGGGCTGCGGGAGGGGTTGGCATCGTAGAGGCCGTCAACATCCGAGAGTATCACAAGAAGGTCGGCGTCGGTCCTGCTGGCGACTATCGCGGACAGCGTGTCGTTGTCTCCGAACCTGATCTCCTGCGTCCTTATGGCGTCGTTCTCGTTGAAGATCGGGATTATCCCGTGCTCCAGCATGGACATGACGGTGTTATGGAGGTTCAGGGCGCTCTCCCTGTCCGAGTAGGTGTCCATGGTCATCAAGATCTGACCGACCAGGAGCCCGTACCTCTGGAAGCAGTCGCCCCATTCCCTCATCAGGATGCCCTGGCCGACGGATGCGGCGGCCTGGCGGATTGGGACTTCGTTGGGCTTGGGCACGACGCCCATGCTCTTCAGCCCCAGCGGGATCGCACCGGACGAGACTATCAGGACCTCTATCCCCTCGTCCCTGAGCGACTTGACCTGCTCGGCCACGGAGTCCATGAAATCGCGGGACACCTTGGAGCCGTTCCTCATGATCGAGGACGATCCGATCTTCACCACCACGCGCCCGATGTCCTTCAGGACAGCGGACCTGTCGAGAGAACCGGGCATCTCAGGCACCTCTGAAAGGATATTCCGCGTCCGACTTCCTGTGGGCGAACTTCCTGCATCCGGGCCCGACATAGTCCTTCACGACCTGTCCGTGGCCCGCCAGGACGTACTTGTAGATCATCAGCCCCTCCATCCCCACGGGACCGCGGGCATGGATCTTGTTTGTGCTTATGCCGACCTCTGCGCCCTTGCCGAACCTGTATCCGTCGGCGAACCTGGTGGACGCGTTCACGAACACGTCTGCGGAATCCACTCCGCGGGCGAACACGGACGCGTTGCGCACGTCCCCGGTGATTATGGCATCCGTGTGATGTGAGCCATGGGCGTTGATGAAATCCATAGCTTCTGTGATGGAGTCCACAACCTTCATGGAGACGATGAGGTCCCCGTACTCGGTGTCCCAATCAGAATCCGACGCGGGAACGGCGGATCCGGGGCACAGGGAGAGCACCTTCTCGTCTCCGCGGACCTCCACCCCATGAGCTGCATACTCTGAGACCATGCGGGGGACGAAGCTGTCCGCCACTGCGGAGGAGACGAGGATCGTCTCTGCGGCGTTGCACACCGCAGGGTACTGGACCTTGGAGTCCAGCGCCACGGACACGGCCATGTCCAGGTCCGCCTCGGAATCCACGTACACATGGCATATGCCTGCCGCGTGCCCGAGGACGGGGATCCTGGTGTTGTCCTGTATGTACCTGACGAACTCGTTGGAGCCGCGGGGGATGAGCAGGTCGATGTACCTGTCCAGGTCCAGTATCGCGTTGATGTCCGACCTTGTCTCCAAAAGAACGAACGCGTCCCCGGGGACCCCTGCGCCGACAGCGGCGCCTTTCAGGATGTCGAACAATGCGCGTATGGATGCGGACGCCTCGCGCCCGCCTTTGAAAGCGACAGCATTCCCTGATTTCAGGCAGAGGGACATGATCTGCGGAACCACGTCCGGCCTGGACTCGAATATCATGCCGAGAAGGCCTATGGGGCAGCGAATCTGGTACAGGGTGAGCCCATCGTCAAGGTCCAGCGCGGACATGACCTCGCCCACGGGGTCCGGAAGGGACAGGAGGTCCCTTATGCCGTCGATCATCCCGTCGATCTTGGAGTCGTCGATCTTCAGCCTCTTGTACATGGACCCGGAGATCTCCCCGGCATCCAGCATCTTCTTGGCATCGTCCAGGTCCCTGGCGTTGGCTTCCAGGATGGCCTGCCTGCTGCCGTCCAGCGCAGAGATCATCGCGCTCAGCGCGCGGTCCTTGACGTCCGAAGGCAATGCGGACAGCTCGATGGAGGCGGCTTTGGCTTTCTGGATTTCCGTGACGACATCTGACGTGGACATCGTCCAGCCATCGCCCATTCTTGATATATATGTTCACAACGGCGTCCCGCCCATAGAACCTTTTTATATCGTGATAAAATTGGGGAGGTTAAGCCGAGGTAGCCAAGCCCGGTATGGCGGCGGTCTCGAAAACCGCTGGAGTAATCCTCGGGAGTTCGAATCTCTCCCTCGGCGCCACTTCTGATCCCATGCTGTTCCGACAGCAACCGCGATATATCCCGCACTTCGTTCC
>CAVCVB010000107.1:0-3269 GCA_963605395.1 Firmicutes bacterium CAG:194 | reverse complement strand
CCGACTCCTGCTTCGGGACCGACTCCCACACCACCCAGATCGACGGTCTCGGAGTCCTCGGATGGGGAGTCGGAGGGATCGAGGCCGAGGCCGCCATGGTCGGCCAGCCCAGCTACATGAAGCTCCCCGACGTCATCGGGTTCAGGCTCACCGGCAAGCTCAACGAGGGCGTCACCGCCACAGATCTCGTCCTGACCGTTGTCAACATGCTCAGGAAGAAGGGCGTCGTCGGCAAGTTCGTCGAGTACTACGGCCCCGGGTACAGGGAGCTGTCCCTGGCGGACAGGGCCACCCTGGCCAACATGGGCCCCGAGTACGGAGCGACCACCGGGTTCTGCCCCGTGGACGAGAAGACCATCGAGTACCTCCGCCTGTCCGGAAGGGCCGAGGACCACATCGACACCATCGAGAAGTACTGCAAGGAGCAGACCCTCTGGTACGAGTCCGACCCCGAGTACACCGACACCCTCGAGCTGGACCTCTCCACCGTCGTCCCCTGCCTGGCAGGCCACAAGAGGCCCCAGGACCTCATCCCCATGAGCGAGATGAAGGCCAAGTTCGCCGAATCGCTGAAAGCACTCGGCGTCGAGGAGCAGAGGAAGCCCGTGGCGGGACAGCTGGGAGACGGCTCCCTCGTCATCGCCTCGATCACCTCGTGCACCAACACGGCCAACCCCTCGGTCATGATCGCCGCAGGGCTGGTGGCGAAGAAGGCCGCCGACCTGGGCCTCAAGCCCAAGGACTACGTTAAGACGTCCCTGGCCCCCGGGTCCAAGGTGGTCACCGACTACCTCCGCGACTCAGGCCTCCTGGTCTACCTCGAGAAGCTCGGGTTCCAGGTCTGCGGATACGGATGCATGACCTGCATCGGGAACTCCGGGCCCCTGTCCGACGAGGTGTCCAACTCCATCAGGGCCAACGACCTCGCCGTCGCCGCCATGGCTTCCAGCAACAGGAACTTCGAGGGCAGGATCCACCCCCTCGTGAAGGCCAACTACCTGGCGTCCCCGCCTCTCGTCGTGGCCTATGCCATCGCCGGCCGCGTGGACATCGACCTCGACAAGGAGCCCCTGGCCGTCGCCTCCGACGGGAAAGAGGTGTTCCTGAAGGACATCTGGCCCTCCAACGCGGAGATCGCCAAGCTCACCGAGCAGTACGTCACCCGCCAGACCTTCATGGACGAGTACAGCAGCATCTTCAAGGGATCCAAGGCGTGGGAGGACATCAAGTGCTCCGATACCGCCCTCTTCGACTGGGACGAGGACTCGACATACATCCGCAACCCTCCGTTCTTCGACGAGATCTACGAGGAGCCGGAGATCAAGAGCATCAGCAGGGCCAGGTGCCTCGCCAAGCTCGGCGATTCCATCACCACAGACCACATCTCCCCCGCCGGAGCGTTCGGAAAGGACACCGACGCGGGCAAGTACCTGATGGCCAAGGGCGTGGAGCCCAAGGACTTCAACTCCTACGGGTCCCGCAGGGCCAACCACGAGGTCATGGTCAGGGGCACGTTCGCCAACGTCAGGCTCAGGAACGTGCTGGTGCCCGGAAGCGAGGGAAGCTGCTCCGTCTACTATCCCGACGGCACCGTCGGGACGATATTCGAGACGTCCTGCAGGTACGAGGAGGACATGACCCCTCTCGTGATCCTCGCCGGCAAGGAGTACGGCACCGGGTCCAGCAGGGACTGGGCCGCGAAAGGGCCCCTCCTCCTGGGAGTCAGGGCGGTCATCGCCGAGTCCTTCGAGAGGATCCACAGGTCCAACCTCGTCGGGATGGGCATCGTCCCGCTCCAGTACCTCCCCGGCCAGAGCGCCGAGACCCTGGGCCTGAACGGGACCGAGACCTTCGACATCGACCTGTCCGACCTGGAGCCCAAGGGCACCGTCAGGGTCGTGGCCTACAGGGACGGCCGCAAGCTGGAGTTCGACACCCTCTGCAGGGTGGACGTCCCGGCCGAAGTGGACTACATCGCCAACGGCGGCATCCTGCAGTACGTCCTGAGAAGGATGATGTCCGAGTGAAACCGATGGGAGGGGCCTTGAAACCCCTCCCTCGACTTTTCCGATCCGTTCTCACGCTCTCAGAAGCGATCGTTGGTCCAACACGATCTCTCCAGATTCGTGCCTGAGGAAGTCTTCTAATAAAACGCACTTTATGCCGTCTACGTTCGCATCCAGGGGCGATTGTTCCATGACAACGACGTATTTCGGGTGGTTGTCCGGGATGCTGAGGAGGTTGCCGAACTCCCTTTCGACCACTTTCTCGTCCGATAGGCGGGTGGCTGCTTGGATGTACAGGGTCTCGTTCCCCCTCCTGCATACGAAATCCACCTCCTTCCCCGAGAAGTCGCCCACCCATACGTTGTATCCTCTGGCCCTCATCTCCAGGTAGATGATGTTCTCGATGTATCCCTGGATGTCCTCCGGCCTGAACCCGCAGACGGCGTTCTTCAGGCCGATGTCCGCCAGGTAGTACTTGTAGGCCGATGTGAGGATACGCCTTCCCTTGACATCGTACGTCTCCGCTTTGTAGATCAGGCAGGCCGATTCCAGATGGTCCACGTATTCGTAGACGATGTCCTTGGACACTTTCCTGTCTTCTGCCAGCAGGGCGTTGTAGATGTTGTGTACTGATGTCCTGTTCCCTATGTTGTCGCAGAAGTACCTGAATATCCTGTGCAGCAGGTCCGGCTTTCTGATGTCGTAGCGTGCGACGATGTCGCGCATCATTATGGAGTTCAGTATGTCGCTCACTTCCGAAACGGCATCGGATTCCTCGTAGCGGTTCCTCCAGACCGAGGGGAACCCTCCGACACGGAGCAGCCTGGACAGCACTTCTGTTCCAGAGTCTTGGTATTCCTCTGCGAACATGCAGCACTCCGAATACGTGAGCGTGAAGTTGTCGAAGAGGTTGAATCTCCCGGTCAGCATGCTCGCGAACTCGCCCGACAGCAGCTTGGAGTTGGAACCGGTGATGTAGATGTCGCAGTCGCCCTCCGCCACCAGGGACCTCACGACCTCATGCCATTGGCCGATGTCCTGGACCTCGTCTATGGCCACGATCTCCACGCCCTGTGCGATCGAGTCACGTATGTGCCTGTAGACGGTCTCCGGATCCCTGAACCTGCGATTCTCCCACAGCTCCATGTCTATGCGGAGCATGCGGCCGTCCACGATCTTGTCCAGTTCTTTCAGCATCGTGGACTTGCCTGACCTTCTCACTCCGGTTATGATCTTCGCGTTGCCGCACTTCGCGAACGGCTT
>CAVCVB010000106.1:0-3316 GCA_963605395.1 Firmicutes bacterium CAG:194 | reverse complement strand
CTCGCGCACGCGTTCTAAGAAACCGTGATAAACCACCGCTCCATACGCGATTCCGACAAGCATGAGCTATTCCGAATCGCTTTCAAAGACCCTCGCGGACATTGGAGCCAGCGAAGGTGCAAGACTGTCCGTCGAGAAGGACGGCAGGTCTTTCGTGGGCACACTCATGCCCCATCACGAGTTCAGCGCGCCGGACGTCCTGATCCTGAAGATGAAATCCGGGTACAACGTCGGCGTGAAGATCACAGGTTCCACGAAGGTGGCCCTGCTGGAGGCCCCTGCGGAGAGGGTCAGGAAGGAGTCCGAGGTGGAGTCCAAGAAAGGGCTCCCCAAGATCGTCCTCATCGGGACCGGCGGGACCATCGCGTCCTACGTGGACTACAGGACCGGAGCGGTCCACCCCGCCCTGTCCACTTCCGACATGGTCAACGCCGTCCCCGAGATCAGGGACCTGGCCAACATCGACGCTCGCGTCCTGTTCTCGATATTCTCCGAGAACATGGATGTGGAGCACTGGCAGAAGCTCGCCGAAGCCGTCGCCGAGGAGATCAACAACGGAGCCGACGCCATCATCATCCCCCACGGCACAGACACCATGGGGTACACCGCCGCCGCCCTGTCCTTCATGCTCGGCGACGTCCCGAAGCCCGTTGTCCTGGTCGGGGCCCAGAGGTCCTCCGACCGTCCGTCTTCCGATGCCAGCAGCAACCTGATGGCATGCGCCAGGTTCTGCACCAAGGCCGACCGCGCCGGAGTGTACGTGGTGATGCACGACACGTCCGGAGACGACTCCTTCGCGGTGCACTTCGGCACCCGCGTGAGGAAGATGCACACCTCCGAGAGGTCTGCGTTCCACAGCATCAACTGCGCCCCCGCCGCCCACCTGGACAGGGACGGCAGGATGGAGGTCGCCACGGACGGGCCCAAGGTCTCAAACGGGAAGGCTGTCGCAAAGACCGGCATGGAGAAGGCCTGCGTCCTGCTCCAGTACTACCCCGGCATGGACCCTGTGCTGTTCGAGGACATATTCATGAAGTCCAAGGGAGTGGTCATCGCTGGATCCGGGCTCGGGCACGTGAACGAGAACATGATCCCCCTGCTGAAGAAGGCCTGCGACAACGGCACCATCGTGGTCATGACCAGCCAGTGCCTCAACGGGAGGACCAACCTCAACGTGTACAACACCGGGAGGGACATGCTGTCCGCCGGCGCGATCACCGTCCTGGACATGCTGCCGGAGACGGCATACGTGAAGCTCATGTGGGCCCTGGCCAACACAGGGTCCGTGGAAGAGGCCAAGAGGCTGATGCAGACGCCCGTCTGCAACGAGATGTCCGACAGGAGGCTCCTCGATGAGTGAAGATTACGAGATGATGTGCGGGATCGAGATCCACCAGCAGCTTGACACCAAGAAGCTGTTCTGCGACTGCGAGAGCCGCCTGTGCGACGAAGGAGAGGGAGCGGTCTACAGGAGGCTCAGGCCCACCACCTCCGAGATGGGGGAGATCGACCGTGCCGCCCTGGCCCAGTTCCAGAGGCACATGGGGTACAGGTACCAGTGCTGCAAGGGCACCAGCTGCCTGGTGGAGCTGGACGAGGAGCCCCCGCACGACGTCAACGCCGATGCGCTGGCCATCTCCCTGACGTTCTCCGAGATGCTCCACGCAAACGTGATCGACGAGATCCACTTCATGAGGAAGATCGTCGTGGACGGGTCCAACACCTCCGGGTTCCAGAGGACCGCCCTGGTGGCCACCGACGGGTACGTCGAGGTGGGGGACAGGAAGATCTCCATCCTCTCCGTGTGCCTGGAGGAGGACGCCGCCAGGAAGGTGGAGACCAAAGGGGACGAGATCCTCTACAGGCTGGACCGTCTGGGGATACCGCTGATCGAGGTGGCCACCGGGCCGGACATGAGGACGCCCGAGGAGGTCATGGAGGTCGCGTACAGGCTCGGAACGCTCCTGAGGGCTACCCGCAGGGTCAAGAGGGGTATAGGGACCATCCGCCAGGACCTGAACATCTCGATCCCGGGCGGGGCCCGCATCGAGCTGAAAGGGGTCGGGGACCTGAAGCTGATCCCGGACTACGTGAGGAACGAGGTCAACAGGCAGAAGATGCTCATCAGGATCAAAGGCATCCTGAACGACAGGGGCACCGTCGCCGTGCCCTTCGAGCCCGTGGACGTCACCGAGGTGTTCAAGGACTGCCAGTCCAAGGTCATAAGGGGCGCCCTCGACGACAAGGGAAAGGTCATCGCCGTACGCCTGCCCGGATTCGCGGGAGTGATGAACGGGGACAACAAGACCCTGAGGCTCGGCTCCGAGATGGCCCAGAGGGCCAGGACCCGCGGCGTCAAGGGGATATTCCACTCCGACGAGCTCCCCAACTACGGGATCGAGCAGGATACGGTGGATGCGCTGAAGTCGTTCCTCGGAATGACCGGGGAGACCGACGCGTTCGTGATCTGCGCCGCCAAGGAGAAGAAGGCGCTGGACGCGCTGGAAGTGGCGGTCGCAAGGGCCAACGAGGCCCTGGACGGGGTCCCCGAGGAGACCCGCGACCCGCTCCCGGACGGAACCACGAAGTACTCCAGGCCCCTGCCCGGAGCGGCGAGGATGTACCCCGAGACCGACGTCCCTCCCACGGAGATCACCGAGGAGAGGCTGAAGGCGATCAGGGACAACATGCCCGAGTTCCCGGAGCAGATCGAGAAGCGCCTGATGGACCAGTACGGCATCAACGCCCAGCAGGCCAGGCAGATTGTCCGGCAGAGCAACGACGAGCTCTTCGAGAGGATCGCCAAGGACTCCGCCATGGCGCCCGTCGCGGCCACAATGTTCCTGAACACCTACGGGGAGCTGGAGCACGACGGCATCGATGTGCACGTGTTCACCGACGATGCGATCCTCGGAGTGTTCGCCATGCTCAAGGACGGCAGGTTCGCCAAGGAGGCCCTGCCCGCGATCCTGAGGGAGATGGCCGTGGGGACATCCGCGGAGGATGCGATCAAGAAGCTCGGCCTCGAGGCAGTGGACGCCGGAGAGGCGGCCGCCATCATCGAGGGCATCGTCAACGAGCGCGCGGACTTCGTCAGGTCCAAGGGCATGGGCGCCATCGGCCCGCTGATGGGCCCCGTCATGGGCGCGCTCCGCGGGAAGATCGACGGGAAGCAGGCCAACGAGCTGCTGTCCGCCGCCATCAAGAAACTCATCGGGTGAGGCCCGAGGGCGCTCTCTCAGAGAGCGCCCGGGCCTCGCTCACCATTCTTCTGGATTCTACAATCCCCACATCAGAAATCCTACAATCCCCACAT
>CAVCVB010000105.1:0-3376 GCA_963605395.1 Firmicutes bacterium CAG:194 | reverse complement strand
CAATGAAAGTACCCTCAACTCACCCAATGAAAGTACCCTCAACTCACCCAATGAATATAAATGATGATGTATTTTTTCTATTCATGGCGCAGTACTATCCGCGTATGGTCGACGACGAAATCGAGCGTAAAATGAAGGTTTTTGGCGCAGTCGTCATAGTGGGGCCAAAGTGGTGTGGAAAGACAACTTCCGCGAAGCGTCTGTCCAAGAGCGCCCTGTTTATGCAGAATCCCGACAAGGAATCATTGTACAAGGCGACTGTGAAGGAGAAGCCCTCTGTGCTCCTCAGAGGCAGCAAACCAAGGCTGATCGATGAATGGCAAGAGGCTCCGAGGTTGTGGGATGCAGTCAGGTTCGCTGTCGATCAGGGAGCAGGACCAGGAGCATTCCTGCTCACAGGATCAGTCACACCATCAAAAGAATCCGTGATGCACACTGGAACCGGAAGGATTGTGAAGGTCGTCATGAGGACCATGAGCCTTTTCGAATCTGGAGATTCGACAGGTGAGGTTTCGTTGCTGGATTTGTTCAATGGCAATTCGGATATCTCTGGAGAGTCTCGTCTGGATTATGAGTCTATGGCGGAAGTCCTCGTTCGTGGAGGATGGCCTGAATCTATCGGAAAGACGGAGAAAGAGGCTAAAGACATAATCATGGGCTATTGCGAGTCGGTTCTTGATTCGGATATCAATCTGCCCGAAGGCCGTCGTCGTGATAGGGTGCGGATGGGAGAAATCCTCAGATCCCTTTCAAGGCATACTGCGGCCAGTGTTCCCAATACGACAATAATGGCTGACATCAATGCATCTGCGAACGGGTCGACGATAAACACCATTTCTGATTATATTTCTGCACTGAAGAGCATCTATGTCGTGGAAGACCTGAATGCGTGGAATCCGAAACTGCGCTCCAAGACGTCGATAAGGACTTCTGATGTCAGGCACATGTCTGACCCTGCCATAGCGGCCTATTTCTTGGACGCGGGTCCAGAAGATTTGGAAGCGGATCCGAACACATACGGACTACTCTTCGAATCTTTGGTTATCAGAGATCTCAGAATCTACTCACAGAAGCTCGGCGGCACGGTGCATCATTACAGGGACGCGGACGGGCTGGAAGCGGATGCCATAGTCCATTTGGACCATGGCCGCTGGGGAGCGTTCGAGGTCAAGCTGGGCGCCCATGCGGCGGACGAGGCTGCGAAGAACCTCAAGAAGCTAGCTGGCAAGGTAGATGGGGACATCACCAGGCCCCCTGCGTTCCTGGCGGTCATAACCGCGTCGGGATACGCCTACACCCGCGAGGACGGCGTCCATGTCATCCCCCTCGGATGCCTGAAGGACTGACCTGCTCCCCTGCAAATCTTAATATCCGTGAGGGCATGGACTGCTCAGAGGAATCTGCGATGGTATCCAAGAGGCTTCAGGAGATCCCGGCGTCGGGCACGATAGCAATCTCGAATCTGGTCAGCCAGATGAAAGCAGACGGTGTCGACATCGTCTCGTTCTCCATGGGAGAGCCGGACTTCACGACGCCCCAGAACATCATAGGCGCATGCTGCGACTCTCTGGACAGAGGGTTCACGCACTACACCCCGTCCCTCGGCATACCCGCTCTCAGGAAGGCCGTGGCGGATGTCACACGCGAGACCGACAACGTCCCGTGCCAGGCATCCAACGTCCTCATCACGCCGACGAAGCAGGCGATCTTCATGATCGCCCTCGCCTACATCGATCCCGGAGACGAGGTCATTCTCCCCGACCCTTCATGGGTCTCCTACGAGGCATGCATCCGCCTGGCCGGCGGAGTGCCCGTGTACATCCCCACCAAGTACGAGGAGGAGTTCGTCATCGACCCCGCCCTGGTCGAGGCGGCCATCACGCCGAAGACGAAGATGATCATCCTCAACACCCCGTCCAACCCGACGGGAGGCGTCATCCCCGGCGAGGTCCTGAAGCAGATCGCGGACATCGCCATGGCACACGACATCCTCGTCATGTCCGACGAGATCTACGAGAGCATCATCTACGAGGGGAAGCACACATCCATCGCATCCTTCCCCGGGATGTTCGACAACACGATCATAGTGTCCGGGCTGTCCAAGACCTACGCCATGACCGGATGGAGGCTCGGATGGGCCATCGCCCCCGAGCAGATGATCAAGGACATCAACAAGCTGCAGTCCCACTCCATCTCCTGCTGCGTCTCCTTCGTGCAGGAAGCTGCCGTGGAAGCGCTCACAGGCCCCCAGGACTCCAAGCTCGCAATGGTCCGCGAGTTCAAGAAGCGCCGCGATCTGGCACTGGACCTCATCGACGAGATCCCGGGCCTCGAGTGCAACGTCCCCAAGGGAGCGTTCTACGTCTTCCCGAAGTACGACGTCGACATGCCTTCCGCGAAGCTCGCCGAGGTCCTCCTGAAGGAGGGCCACGTGGCGGTCACCCCCGGAACGGCCTTCGGGCCCGGAGGCGAAGGGTTCTTCAGGGTGTCCTATGCGACCTCCGAGGACCAGATCCGCGAAGGGTTCGACAGGATCAAGAAGACCCTGTCCCAGCTCTGAGATTCTCAAACCTTCAACAGGGGCCTTCCCGGCCCCTTCCCCTCGTCATCCATACAGCATCCCGCATCCTTTCTGCGCACGTGCGGGCTCTCGTGTGCGCGAGCGCGCGCAAACGTTAATAAGAGCCGAGGGATAACGAAGTCCGCCCATCGGGGCAAAGAGGTATCATCTTGAGCAGAATGCTTTACACGGTCGGACCAGTCAATGTGGCTCCCGACACCCTTCAGTCCATGACCAAGCCGATGATCACGCACCGCTCTCCCGAGTACAAAGAGCTGCACGCGTCCATCGTCGAGAAGGTCAGGAAAGCGCTGGACACCGATATGGAGGTGTTCATGGTGGCCGGGTCGGCCTCGGCTTTCCTGGAGGGCGCCATCAGGAACGGAGCCTCCGAGAAGACCTTCGGGATCACCAACGGGTCCTTCGGCAACAGGTCCATCGAGATAGCGGAGCTCAACGGGAAGGCCGTCGACAAGGTCGAGGTCCCCTGGGGCAAGGCGATGAAGCCCGAGCACATCGACGGGAAGATCGGAAAGGACGTGGAGCTCGTCCACTGGGTGAGCAACGAGTCCTCCACCGGGGTCTTCAGCGACTCCGTGGCGCTGGCCAAGTCCGTCAGGGAGCAGAACCCCGACGCGCTCGTGATGGTCGACGCGGTCACTTCTGCCTTCGCGATGGACCTGAAGCTCAAGGAGATGGACGCGGACGCGGTCATCTTCGGGTCCCAGAAGGCGCTGGCGCTGCCCCCCGGCATCGCAGTGATGCTGTGCTCCGAGAGGATGCTCGAGAAGGCCAAGACGGTGAAGAACCGCGGGT
>CAVCVB010000104.1:0-3421 GCA_963605395.1 Firmicutes bacterium CAG:194 | reverse complement strand
TTTCCGATGTCGTGGGGGTCTCCCTCGGCTGCGTGCATGACGACGGTTCCCTTGGACTCTCTTCCTCCGGGGACCTGCTTCTCAGCGAGAGCGATTCCGATCTCCATGGTCTTGGCGGCCATCATGATCTCAGGCAGGTAGTAAACGTGCTCTGCGTACAGTTTGGCGACGATTTCCATTCCAGCAACGAGTCCGTTGTTGATAACGTCGAGGGGGGCCCTCTCTTTGATCGCCTGTGCAACGACGGGTCCAACGGTCTTGAACCTCATGTACATGACTTCCTCTGCGACCTTGTGGAAAACAGGGTCGGTGGGGAGCAGCTTCTCAGCCATCTCCTGGGGGGTCATCTCGACCTGAAGGTCGATGTCGTAGCGCTTCAGTACTTTTGAAAAGTCTGCACCTTCGCAACTAAGCATTCTATCTCCTCTGCAAGGGCTCTAGGTCCCTTACAATCAATCGTAAAATCAAGGGGGTATATAGCGGATTCGATGGATGTTTGATATATCCATACATTTAACCGAAATAGTATTTAAATAAAAATTTTAAAACCCGTCCAACTCAGGTCTGTTATCCAGTTCTATATATAGTTATTCAATTTCGTAAAATCATTCATCCAACATGGATTGATGCTACAGTGCACATAATTGAGCAATTCTGGAACCGTTTCAGCCTCTTTTATATAAAATTTCACATGGACATTTTTGCCTGCTATGGCCGTTTCCCGCCGATCCCGATGGATTATGCAACCAGGATGCGGATGAACAGAAACATCCAACGAAAACAATGCTGCGGTGCCCGGGAGAAGATCTTCGGCACCCTTCCGCAGAACGCAGGAAGGGTGCCGGGATCCGAGGCCGATGAGCGGCGGCCTCGGGAACAAAGAAGGTATCTGAAAAAAGAAGTTGGGCAGGGGCTCGGGGAGAACCCCTGCCTTGAAAGGTTTTCAATCGGAACCGGGCTCAGAGGCCGTAGTTCTTCTTGTCGTAGAGGGGCACGAGCTCCGAGTACTTCTTGTCGCAGTACTCGTAGAACTTGTCCTCGCTGTCGGGCAGAGCCTCGAGGTCCTTGATGATTCCACCGAGGACTTCGAACTGCTTGTTGGTCAGCTGGAGTTCCTTCGCGTTGTACCCGTCCTTGATGATGTTGGCGGCGGTCAGAGCAGCGGCCTTGGACCTGAGGTACAGGTCGTTTCCGTTGTCTGCGATGGCCTTTCCGATCTTGTAGGCGTTGTCGTAGGCGAGGATGTATCCCTCGGGTCCGCGTGCCCTGTCGGAGATCATGTACAGGTCCCTGAGGGTCTTCTCCTGGCCGCACTGGATGGCGGTGTTCATCAGGGAAGCCTCGTATCCGATGGATCCGAGCCAGCACTGGACGGAGGTTCCTCCGAACTCGGGGTGGTACTCGACGGACTCGTTGGACCACAGGTCGCAGCACTGGGCGATCAGGTTACCCTGCAGGTCGCAGTGTGCGCACTGGCAGTTCTTTCCCTCCTGGGCGGTGGGCTTTCCGGCGACGGCCTTACAGATGACTCCCTCGTATCCGCAGTCTTTGTCGGGTCCGGATGCTCCGGCCTCCCAAGCGACGAGAGTCCTCGCGGCGGAGATGGCCCTGGTCACTGCAGAGAAGGTCCTCTGGACATCGTTGTCGAGGTATCCGCCAGCCATGAACATGGAGGTGTTCGCTCCGGAGCAGTTCGTGTCTCCTCCAGCGATGCACTTGTTCTTCTTGGCGATGTCGACGAACTGGGACCAGACGTACTCCATGTCGATGGATCCGAGGTATCCGACACCGAACAGGAAGGCGACGATGTCTCCGTTGGTGACGGCGTAGTCGGCGAGCTCTTTTCCGCCGAGGGTCTCACAGGACAGGACATCAGCACCGTTCTCACAGGCGATCTCCGCGCATCCGAAGAGTGCCTCGGGGTAGGCGTGCTTTCCGCCCATTCCGGGCCTGTATCCCTCTTCAGCCTCACGCTGGTCGGGGATGGTCTGCCTGACGGCGCAGTTGACTCCGTACTCCTCGTGGAACTTCTCGCAGATCGCTTTCTGTCCCTCGACGACGGGGGTGGACATCTTGGGGTTACCCATCTGGGAGACCCACTCGGTCTCGAGCTGGACGTCGGGGAATCCGACGGTGACGGCCCTGGTCAGCACATCTTTGGAGATGTAGTCGACGTACTCCTTCCTCAGGGACTCGGGGTCCTTCTCCTTTCCGGGCCTGGGGGCGTAGTTCAGCTCGGGGATGACCCTTCCGGCTCCGACTTTGATGCCGAATCCGTAGGACACGGGCTGTTTTGCGGTCCCGAAGACCATCTCGTCTGCACTGCTGTACGCCATTTTTGTGTATCTGGTTGCTGCCATTTCAAGCACCTCCGACTATGTTGTCCCACTCTTCCCTTATTCTCTTCCAGTCGTATCCGGCAAGGACCTTGTCGGCGATCGGAGGAGTCTGGGGCGCTTTCTCGGAGTAGATTCCGAGATCGAAGGACTCCGCGAAGTCCCTGTTCACTGCACCGCCTGCGGCCATGAACGGGATGTTGACTCCGTCCTTGACGAGCAGCTCGGCAGCCCTGGGGAATGCGGTCATTGTGGTTGTCATCAGAGCGGTACCGGTGACCATGAGGGGCTTGACTTCCTCGACTTTGGCGACGACATCGACGACTGCGACGTCCTTACCCATGTCGATGACAGTGTATCCGGAGGACCTGAGCATGACATTGGCGATGTTCTTTCCGATGTCGTGGGGGTCTCCCTCGGCTGCGTGCATGACGACGGTTCCCTTGGTCTCCCTTCCGCCGGGGATCTGTTTCTCGGCAAGGGCGATTCCGATCTCCATGGTCTTGGCGGCCATCATGATCTCGGGCAGGTAGTAGATGTGCTCCGCGTACAGTTTCGCGACGCACTCCATTCCGACGACGAGTCCGTTGTTGATGATGTCAAGGGGCTTGTGAGTCTTGAGAGCCTCAGCGGTGGCGGGCCCTACATCCTTGAACTTCATGTACAGGACAGTCTCGGCGACCTTCTTGAGGACGGGATCGGACGGCAGCATCTTCTTGGCAACAGCCTCAGGGCTGGTCTCGTTCTGAGCCTCTACGTCGTAGCGCTTGAGGATCTTGGCGAAATCCACTCCTTTGTAGTCAATCATCTATTTTCCTCCTTTTCGCAGGTCCCGGTTGCTCTCCGTTTCCTGCAATCACACCATCGGCCCGGAGGGTATTTAATCAGTTTCGAGGATGGATGTTGTATCCATAGTTTAAATACTCTGTAAAAATGATTATATAGTGTTGTTTATAAAATGTTACATCCATCAATAAAAATCTTCATTTCTTTATATACTAATATATAAAGAAACCCCGTTTTTATTTAAAGAAATCACTAGTTAGTACATTAAGGAATGAATCCAATTAATTATCATAAACAGG
>CAVCVB010000103.1:0-3573 GCA_963605395.1 Firmicutes bacterium CAG:194 | reverse complement strand
GGAAGACGACTCAGTGCAGGTGATGTACAGCGACAGCACCGGCACCCCATACATAGTCGAGATGACCATCAGCGGGATGGCGATGACCCTCACTCTGAAAGACAGGGCCGAAATCGGAACGGCGGACACCGCGACTGTCAGGATCGCCACAGGCTCAGGGGTAACTTCGGTCTCCGGCACCGGGACGTACAAGGTCGGAGAGAGCGTCACGATCTCCGTGAACAGCACCTCCGGCACGTACAGAGGATTGTCGTTCGACGGCGCTTCCGTGTTCACCGACGAGCGCACGTTCACAATGGATGTGTCGAGCGACATCACATTCTATGCATTGTGCGAAGACGAGTACGGCCTTTGCGCTCCAGATGATGTCAGGAACGCCCAGTGGGTCGTCAAAGAGGATGCAGACCAAAGCATCCTCGCCACTGGAACCGGGAACCCTTGCGTAGTGAAGCTCCCTGAGAACAGGTCATGCACGGCCACTGTCACCGGGACGGATTCCAATGGCAAGTCCTACTCGTACACGACGGATGTGGTTACGGGATCGCATTACACAAAGACTTACAATTGGACCTTCAACGGAAAGACCTACGGCTTCACGATAACGGGGCGCCTGTACGATTACCAGGAATACAAGCATACGGACGAGGGAAAGCGCCGCTCCCAGCAGACCCAATCATGGGACACTCACTTCGTCACATACGACGACGAGCTGGTCGTGGCAATCGCCGATTACCTCAGCAAGCAATCGTCCAGCATGAGCCCGACCCAAAGGGCCAACTTCGTCCTGAGGTTCGTGCAAGAAGGCGTTCCGTATGCCTACGACATAGACACTAAAGGAATAAGCGAGTACTGGAAGTATCCGCTGGAGACCTTGTACGACGGCAAGGGGGATTGCGAAGACACTTCGATCCTCTATGCGGCGATAATGAAGGACATGGGCTACGATGTGGCCCTCCTGTGGTACGAGGACCATGTGGCCGTCGGAGTGGCCTTGACGGACTGCAGCGGAACGTACTACGATAAGAACGGACACAAGTTCTACTACTGCGAGACCACCAACACGGGATGGTCGGCTGGACAGATCCCGCAGAAGTACAACACCGCGAAAGTCTTCATCGTGAACTGATACCAAAGGATCGGACAGGACGAGGTTCTGTCCGATCCCCTTTCAATACTGGCGGCATCATCCCGGAAGCCGGCTCCGTTGGACTGCAAACGCCCATCCCACCCTTTTTATCCCTTGCACGCATAGCCCGAATCGGTTCCCATGAATGAGATTTGGACGGAGAAGTACAGGCCGAAGACCCTCGCAGAAGTGGTCGGCCAGAAGCACGTGACCGAGAGGCTCGAATCATACGTCCGTTCGAACAGCATGCCGCATCTCCTCTTCACCGGCCCCGCCGGAACAGGGAAGACCACATGCTCCCTCGCCCTCGCCAAGGAGTTCTTCGGCGAGAACTGGAGGGGGAACTTCATAGAGCTCAACTCCTCCGACGAGAGGGGTATCGACGTGGTCCGCGGGAAGATCAAGGAGTTCGCCCGCACCGCGCCCATAGGAGCCGATTTCAAGATCATCTTCCTTGATGAAGCGGACGCTCTCACCAACGACGCCCAGGCCGCTCTCAGGAGGACCATGGAGAAGTACTCCGGCATCTGCAGGTTCATCCTCTCCTGCAACTACTCCTCCAAGATCATAGAGCCCATCCAGTCCAGGTGCGCGGTCATGAGGTTCAGGCCCCTGACCTCCGAGGACATCAAAGGGTTCATCCAGAAGATCGTGGCCGCAGAGAAGGTGGACATCGACGACGATGCCCTGAACGGCCTCATATTCATCGCCCAGGGCGACATGAGGAGGTCCGTCAACTCGCTGCAGGTCGCCGCTTCGCTCGGAAGGAAGGTCGACCTCGACCTTGTGTATCAGACCGCCGGCATGGCCAACCCCGACGCGGTCAAGAAGATGATGGAGTCCGCTCTGGACGGCAACTTCATGCAGGCCCGCAGCCAGCTGGACGACCTCATGATAACCAACGGGCTCTCCGGGCAGGATGTCATAAAGCAGATCCATTCCTCGATCTTCGACCTCACGGTGTCCGACTACGACAAGGTCAAGATGATCGACAAGTGCGGAGAGGTCGAGTTCAGGATCGTCGAGGGCAGCAACTCCAGGATACAGCTGGAAGTGTTCCTCGCCTACCTTGTGATGGTCGGCGGAAAGGCCAGATGATCACTTCTTGCCGAGGATGCTCGGCACGAGCTTCTCCACGGCCTCGTCGGAGACTTCCTGAGAGGAGCACAGCATCAGCAGCCTGTGGTCCTTCACGAGGTCCCTGTCGAAATACGCTCCCGCCTTGGATGACATGAACAGCCCCGGCAGGTAGTCCCATTTCTTGTTGATGAACCTGAAATGGATGTCCGTGCGGCCGGATGACAGGTATGCGTAATCGACGCAGGACGCTCCGAACATCTTGAACCTCCCGACCAGGTCGTAGCACTCGCTCATGAGCCTCGCCTGCCCCACGCGGTACTCCTCCGCCCTGCGGCTGAAGTCCCCGGTGGAGATCAGGCACTTCTTCAGCGGCCTGGGGGACGCGGTGCGCATCGGGACGCCGTTGAGCCTCGCCCCGTGCTCGTCGGCGACGTACATCTCGTCGAACACGGGAAGGTAGATGCAGGCCATTATCGGCACGCCGTCCTCGGCGAGGGCGGCCTGCAATCCGTAGAAGGGTATCCCGCGGGCGTAGTTCATGGTCCCGTCGATGGGGTCGATGAACCAGCAGCGCTCCCCCTCGACGGCATCGGGATGGGTCTCCTCCGAGACGATGGAATGGTCGGGGAACTCCTCGGATATCCTGGACAGGATGTACTTCTCCGTGCTGACATCCGAAGCTGTGACGACATCGTACACCTTCAGGTCGGTCTCCTTCTCGCTGACCTCTCTGTCTCCCTTCAGCACCGCGGGCGCGATGCTGCGGAACACGTCCTGTATGAGATCCGACTCCCTCATGGAAAAGCCTCAGTACCTGTTGTCGAAGAAGCGGTTGGTCTTCTTCTCGCTCCTCGGGAGGTACCCTATGGGCACGGCCTTGGGGACGACTGTGATGTTGATCCTGTCCTTGATCATCCTGACCAGCTCCTTCTCCAGCTCGGGGACGGCCTCGTCGGGGACGCCGGTCTCGAAATAGACCGTCACCTCGTCCTTGCCCATCAGGTGGTCGATCATGACCTGGTACTCGCTGCTCGCTCCTTCCAGGGAGGACAGCACCTCGTCGAACTGGGCCGGGAACATGTTCACTCCCTTGACCTTCACCATGTCGTCGGTCCTTCCGACGATGATGTCGATCCTTGGGAATCTGGAACCGCAGGGGCACTCGCCGGGGATGATCCTGGTGAGGTCGTGGGTCCTGTACCTTATGAGCGGGGCGCCCTCCTTCCTGAGGGTGGTGATCACCAGTTCCCCGACGGTGCCGTCGGGCACGTTCTTCCCGGTGACGGGATCGATTATCTCGAAGTAGATGTAGTCGTCCCACATGTGGATCCCGTTGCGGTAGTCGCAGCTGATCCCTATGCCGGGGC
>CAVCVB010000102.1:0-3673 GCA_963605395.1 Firmicutes bacterium CAG:194 | reverse complement strand
GCCTACATCGGCATCGTCGGCGCACTGCTCATGGTCATCGGCGGGATCGCGGACATCACGAAGAAGAACTGCTGAAATCATTTAGGGGCCTCGGCCCCGTTCCTTTTCTGCACGGAATCGGACCGCGCATGCGGCATCCGAGCGATGAAATGACCGTCCGATGACGGACGATAGACACCAAACGACCATAAGGAATGGTGCCCGCGCCGGGATTCGAACCCGGGTCAAGAGATCCGCAATCTCACAGGATATCCAAGCTACCCCACGCGGGCAAAAGCTGCGGAAATTGTTGGGTTTAAGGCGTTTATGCCTCAGGGTGAGACAGGTAGCGGGTGATGTAGCCTGCGATCCTGTTCCTCATTGTCACCGATGAGACATCAGTGAGCGTGCTGACCATTTCCTTGTTAGCCTCGAAGTCCTTGCTGAAGGCCTGAGGGTACTTGTTGACGAGGTCGACGGACACTCTCTTGATGTAGGTGGGTCTTATTCTTCCCATATCATTCACCGAGTAAACCCGATTAAGGGGATTTTGTATTTAAAGATTGGTTAGAGGCTCAGACCGCTCCACGTCGGAAAACAGGAGCCGTCAGGAAAGACAGGCCGTGCGGGAACCGTATGCCCGCACGGCCGCGGTTTGCCGGGCTCAGTCGATGAGCTTCTTTATCCAGCGCTTCTCCTTGAAGGAGATCTTCCCGTCCACGGCGCAGATGAGCATGCAGATCAGGATTATGTCGTCCTTCAGCTGAGGAGACACCAGTCCGAGGAGGTCCACGGTCTTGTCCATAGCGGCCTTGTACTCCTTGGGCTTGTCCAGTCCGGCGGCCTTGAAGATGGCCTTGGCCTCCTCGTAGGAGACGTCGGCTCCGGCGATCAGGTCCAGCACGGGCTTGACCAGCAGGAACTCCTCCTCGGAGAGCTTGCCGTCCGCTGCCACGGAGCACAGGATGAAGTCCGTGTAGATCGCCAGGGCATCGAGGCCGTCGCAGGTTATCCCTTTGAGGCCGACCAGCACGTCGGCGGTCTTCTCGACCATGACCTTGCTGTAGGTGGCAGGGTCCAGGGATTCCATGAGCTTGCAGAGATCGTTGAAACTGCTCATGGAGAATCCATCGGACCATGCATATAAACAAGGATGGAGAGAAGCTTCGTCCCGGACCGCAGGGTCACCTGCGGGGATGCCCGCAAGTCAGCTTCCCCTCGGGGCAGGGGCCCCTCACGCACGGAGGGCCGGCATCCCTGAAGATCACAGGCGAGACCTCCTTGCAGATCCTCAGCATCTCGTCGGCCATCTCGCGGATCTCCCACTGGGCGCGGTTGCAGCATCTCAGCGAGAAGAAGTGCAGGAGCTCGCGGGCGTTCATCGTTATGGTGATGTTGGTGGTGCATCCGTTGGGAAGCAGGTACCTCGCGTCCTCCGCGGGGATGCCCATCGACTCTAGCTCGGCATAGGCTTTCCAGATGGCATCCATCGTCTCGTCGAAGACCTTCCGGGCCTCCGGGTCCCCTTCTATGGTATGGGGGGTGACGAAGGACGGATCCTTCATGGAAACGTACCTTTGGCTCTGCTGGGAGTACGATGCGACCCTGTGCCTTACGAGCTGATGGGTGAGGGCGCGGGAGACGCCTTCCACCGAGAACGTGAACACGGCATGCTCCAGAACGGAATGGTGGCCCATGCCGACGATCCTGGACAGGATCTTCTCCGAATCCACGTCCTCCGCTATCTCGTAGGACGGGCGCGACGAGTAGCAGGAGTTCCCCGCTGCCGCGCATATAGCGTCCGCGTTCTGAGTCGATGCGAGCAGTATGACCTTCATTCCTCTCCCTCTCCTTTCCAAACCATGGACCTGACCTTGTCCATCCTCTCCCTGTCCCTGAGGTCCGCCAAACGGATCTTCCTGATCTCAGGGTCCTTGAGGAGCTTGCAAATCCCCTCTACATGGGCGTCTCCGACGACCACGACCATGTTGGAATGCGTTTCCGAAGCCTTGTTGATCTGCTCCGCCATGTGCTCGTTGCGCTCGTCGATGAGCTTCCGCACCAATGTGGGGTACTTCCGGCGCATGCCCTCGATGTAGCGCTCCTCGTCCTGCGCGAACTGCGTCTGGACGTCCTCGACCTTCCTCATGCCTCCGATGCTGTCGGATATGCCGGAGAGCCTGTAGCGGACCTTCTCCTTGAAGGACATCTCGTCCCACATCTGGTCCAGGACCTGCATGGCGTTGGTGTCGATCGGGATTATCTCGGCTCCTGCCAGACGGCCGGTGTTCACGGCCGCCAGGAACTCGCCTCCGACCTGGGTCCCGTTCTCCTCGGACATCTTCTGCTGATACTTGGCGGTCTGCTTGTAGATCGCCGATGCGCCGGCGGCGCTGTCCTCCTGCTCCGGGTTCTCCTGACGGTTCATCAGGTACTGGTAACGGGACACGTCCAGCTCGATCAGCACGGCGTCGGGCCAGGTGTTCTTCACGATGAACGACACGGGCTCCGCCAGGTTGAAGACGTGTCCGGTGCCGATGATCGTGATCATGCCCCGTGTATGGTAGCCGTGCTATAAGGATTGAGCCGGGCCACCGCGACCTGTTATATCGTTTGAATCGTATAATGCACTATGGATGCTATCGCCGTGAAGGACCTCCGCAAGAGCTTCGGGGACCTGGAAGCCGTGAAAGGGATTTCATTCTCGGTGCCCGAAGGCACGTTCTTCGCGTTCCTCGGGCCCAACGGCGCTGGGAAGTCCACGACGATATCCATCATATGCTCGCTTCTGAAAGCAGATTCGGGAGAGGCGTCCGTGTTCGGGCATGACGTCTCCGACCCGGCGATGAGGTCCGACATGGGAGTCGTGTTCCAGGACCCCATGATGGACGGCAGGCTCACGGTCAGGGAGAACATCCGCATCCGCGGCTCGATGTACGGGATCCCAGATGATGACCTGGAAGGCGCTGTGGACGACGCCCTCGCCACCGCGGACGCGACGGAGTTCGCAGACCGCATGTACGGGAAGCTGTCGGGAGGCCAAAGGCGCAGGGCCGACATCGCCAGGGCCCTCGTCCACAGGCCGAAGCTGCTCCTGCTGGACGAGCCCACGGCCGGCCTGGACCCGCAGACCCGCTCCAGGATCTGGAGCACCGTCAGGGAGCTCAACCGCTCCAAGGGGATGACCGTCCTCCTGACGACGCACTACATGGAGGAGGCCTCTGGAGCTGACGACATAGTCATCATCGACCACGGATCGATAGTCGCCCACGGGACCCCTTCGATGCTGAGGGACAGGTTCTGCAAGGACAGGATGACCTTCGAGCCCGCGGACATGGAGAAGGCGACCGCCATCCTCGACGACATGGGGGCCGGATACAAGGTTGAGCACGGCGTCGTGACCGTGGACCTGGCCTCCACATCCGATGCCGTCCCGATGGTCAAGGCCCTGGACTCCCTCATCCTGTCGTTCGAGGTCAGGTCCGGGACGCTGGACGACGCCTTCATCGCCATAACCGGAGGCGATAGGGAATGAACAGGGCACTCGCGCTGGCCAAGAGGAACATCCTGTGCTTCTTCAGGGACCGCTCGGCGGTCGTGTTCTCGCTGATGGCGGTCATCATCGTAATCATGCTCTATCTGCTGTTCCTCAGGAACATGCTGATCGAGTCCTATCCGGACATGGACGGCATGT
>CAVCVB010000101.1:0-3695 GCA_963605395.1 Firmicutes bacterium CAG:194 | reverse complement strand
CGATCTCGTGGATGTCTCCCTCGACGGTTGCCATGACGACGGTTCCCTTCAGGGCTCCGGCTCCGGCGGTCATGAGGGGCTCGAGGATTTTGAGCGCGGCTTCCATGGTCTTGGATGCGGCAACGACCTGGGGGAGGAAGATCTCAGCCTTGTCGAACCTGACTCCGACCTCTTCCATTCCCTTTCCGAGTCCGTCTCCGATGATGGTTCCGATGTCCATCTTGGCATCGATAGCGGCCTGAGTGGCCGACTGAACCAGTTTGATGTCCCATGTCTCGACAGCCTTCTTCAGGTCTGCCAGAATTGCTTCGTTTGCCATTTTCGCTTCCTCCAAATTTTTTCGGGATCCGTCCAACGCATCCCTAGCCGGCGGTCTTTTCCGTCAGCTCTGAAAAAATAATCAACATCACAGTATATTAAACTTCCTAATCCATAGGAACTTTGAAATCAATTCTATATAAAACTATCTTTTTTGAGGTATCTGTTGAAAAGTTGAGTATTTAAACTTTTTCTTTAGAATGCGAATTAGGGGAACATTATATAAACCTGGAAACAGGCAACCGGATCGGGATGTCCTCGACGCATCTTGGTTCCGTCCAATATTAATCTAATAAAAATACCTTATCATTAGACAAATGAACATTATAGAAATTTATCATAGACAAATATCCATAATTATCCATTTTCACTGTTTTTCAACATGTCCAAGACAGATTTACGGAGCGCCTGGACAGAAGATACAGGATTAAGAAATCGAGACGTAGGAAGATGTGTCCAACGGCAGGAAAGGCCGGAATCCATGGCCCTATACAGAGAATATAAGATAGAAAGGGAAAAGCGCACAGGGGCCCGGAGGCCCCCGTGCATTTGTTTCACAGGATGCCCATGTCGGTGAGCTTCTCCGGCAGGTACGTGTCCGTCACATAGTCGAGACCGTACTTGGCCAGAGCCTGCTGCTCAGATTTCTTGCCCATGCCGAGCATGGCCTGGATCTCGTTCACCCAGAACTCGTCGGTGAACCTGGGATCGGAGAGCTCGGCGTTCAGAGCGCCGACGTCCTTGTCGTTGAGCTTGTCGGTGGGCAGGTCGTAGTTCAGGATGTCCGATGCGGTCACGCCGATGAACTGGGCCGTGGGCGTCGCCAGGTACTCCGAGATGTGCGCAGTCTTGATGGCGCCGTACGCCACGGAGGCATAGATCCTGAAGGACCAGGGGTCCCCGTCGGTGAACACAGTCACAGGCAGGTCGTGCTCCTCGTTGAGCCTCTTGATCAGGCGCCTGGTGCTCCTTGCGGGCTGTCCGGAGAGGTGCACGAGCACGCAGCCGTACCTCTCGGGGAACCCGTTCTCGATCAGCCTGGCGTACATACCTCCTGTCTCGATCGCCATGACGAACTTGGCGTTCCCGGGATCGATCTGGAAGGTGTCCTCCTCCACTTTGTAGGGGACGGCGAACCCTGCCTCGGACACATCGTCGATGCAGTTGAGCGTCTTCATGCCCTTCTTGGTCTGAGTGGTGAAGTTCACATCGCCGTACACGTGGGCCCCGGACTCCTCCGGGCGGAGCTTGAAGTCCTCCCTCATGCAGGAGGTGATGGTCTCCAGGTCCTCGGCCAGCAGGTTGCTCTCGTCCTGGGTGTGGAACTTGGCGTTGTGCCATCCTTCGGAGATGTAGTACATCTCCCTCAAGGTGGACGACTTGTTCTCGCGGATCATCTCGTTGATGAAGTCCGCGGTGTACACGGTCCTGAGCATCATGGTGGCCCCGTTCACGGTCTTGGCGGTACGGGACGTCTTCAGGTCCCCGTACTTCCAGACGTTGTGCTGGGGGTCGAACTCGATGTTCCTCTTGGACCTCAGGGGGAGCTCCATGCTGGGGATCTCCCCTCCGTCCAGCTGGTCGTATATGTTCTCGACGACCCCGGTCAGGCTGTCCTGGGCCTTCTTCTGTCTGTCATTCGTCGCCAAGGTCCTCGACCTCCTCTGTATCCTCTTCTTCGTCCTCCACGAAGTCCCCTTCGTCGGACTGCGTTATCTCCATCCCTTTGATGCCCCAGTCTCCGGGGAGCTGGTCCGCTCCCATGACCATCGCCGGGTTGAGCCCGGAGAAGAATATGTCGTCGGCATCGAAGGTGTCGGCCATGTCGCCCTTCAGCTCGAAGCTGATGTCCACGTGCTTGGAGGGCTGCAGGTCCTTGATCTCCCAGTTGGCCTTGCCCTCGTCGTTCATCTCGACGAAATGCTCGTTGCTGAACAGCGTGAGGTTCACGGCCTCCTTGGGAAGCGCCGCATGGAGCATCAGCGTCCTGGGCGTGGTGGTGTAATTGTATATGGTGTAGTTGACCGTCCTGGACTTCTTCTCCTTCTTGACGGTGGGCTCCACCCACACCACGTTCATGATGCGGGTGATGGTCATGTCCAGGTTGGGGACGGGGCGCCCGAGGTGATGGGCGGCCTTCTCGGCCATGTCCGGGAGGATCTCCTGGACGATCTCGAACTTGGCATGGGTCTTCTTCTTCCTCTCCATCTTGTTCAGATGGCTCTTGAGGTTCCTGGCGCAGAGCCTCAGCGCCAGGCCGATCTCGCTCTGCAGCTCGGGGAAAGAAGCGACTGCTTCCTTTCCCTCGGAGGTGAACGGGACCTTGGTGGAAGCGACGTGCACGAGGATGATGGCGGGCCCGTAGGGGATTCCCTTCCCGCCCCTCTGCTCCAGTCCGTACCTCCTCCAGTCCATCTCGGAGATCGCCTTCGTTATGGCGCATGCGCCCTGCTGGTAGAGCAGGGGCACCCTGTTGGCGAACCTGAGGATCTGGACCTGTCCGTCGGAGGGGATGTCGCCTCCGTAGACTATTCCGGCCTCCACGACGAACGGGTTGCCGTTCACCGCTTTGGGAGAACGGGTGACCGGGGTGGCGTAGTAATCGGGCCTGAGGCCGTCCAGGACGTGCATGAGGCCCTTCTTGATCAGCGTGTCGCCGATGGGCGACAGGCAATCGGTCGGAGGCGCCATGATCTTGCAGGTCTTGATGGCCGCGAGGATCTGGATGGCCTCCTCCCTTGTGAGCTTCTCCGGCTTCTTGTCGCCGTCCACCTTGGCCTTCTCGAGGATCTCGGTGGCCAGCCTGTCGGTGATGCGGGAGAAGTCGTTCTTGAGGAACGCCCTCATCGACTTCTGGGCCGAGTTGGTGGCGTACTTCATGAGGTCCCCGATCTCCATGCCCTCGGGGTGGGGCTTGATCTCCTTCGGCCTGGGCGGCATGATGTCCGTCGCCCTCTCGAAGACGTACTTCGTGCCGTCGGGGTCGTGGAATGTTATCTGGGCGTGGGGATTGACGATGGCGGTGTCCTTCAGGTACTCGAACACAGACTGCTTCCCGGTGATGTACCTGCCCTTGATGGTGTACTCGATGCTGGTCCCGTGCTCCTTGCCGGCCCACTCGAACGCCTTGTCGTTGGTCACGATCGGACGGTTGGTCTTGGTGTCGATGACGATGTCCATTCCCCATGCGACCTCGTCCTCCCCCTCGATCCTGGACATCACGTGGGCGGGCTTGCCGGTGGTGATGTTCCCGTACATGACCGTCGCGGAGATCCCGATACCCTGCTGTCCCCTGGACTGCCTGAGGGCGTGGAACCTTGATCCGTAGAGCAGGCGGCCGAAGACGTTGGGCATCATCTTGTGGACGATCCCGGGAC
>CAVCVB010000100.1:0-3701 GCA_963605395.1 Firmicutes bacterium CAG:194 | reverse complement strand
GTTCAGGCGACGATTATCCCGTTCCCGGTGACCTTCATGATGCCTGCTCTGGTGTCCTTGTACATGTTGTAGAAGTCGATCCTGCACATCACCTGGCGCAGAACCCCGAGCTCGCTCCTGGCCGTGATGGTCTCCGGGAACAGGCGCTTGAAGTCGCTGAACGAGCACTCGCACTTCCATCTGGTACCGTATCCCGACACCTTGACCCATTCGTCGTAAGGGAGGGAGCACCAGAGGCGGGCCGCCTCGCCTCTGGCGAGGCACCCGTTGTTGGTCGGGGACGTGTTGACCTTGAAGCTCGTGACGAACTGGAGCTTCTTCCCCGCGCACATGAAGATCCAGTTCTCGTCGGTGCAGTATGCGCCGTCGGCGAACACCTTCTCGATCCTGTGGCCCGCTTCGAGGGCCGTGCTGACAAGGCACTTCAGCATGGGAGCATCGCCGACTGAAGAGTCTGTGACGGCGTAGGCGATGAACTCGCCGGTGTCCACGTCCGATAAGCAATGGAGGTGGAGCCAGCCTCTGTCCTTCGGCTCGGTGTCCCATTTCTTCTTCCTCCAGCGGTTTATCGACGACAGAGACAGCCCGGTGGCGTCGATCCCGCACCTCCTGGCCCTTCCGATGACGTTCGTGTTGAAGCCGACCATGTACACGCTCTTCCCGTAGCGCCTGGAGAGCGCTTTGTCCGGGTTCTTTGCGTATTCTGCAGCCAGCATGTTGGATCTCTCGAGGAGCCTTGTAGGAGACGGCGCCTTGACGCCAACGGCGGCCAGCATCCCCTGCAGGAACCCTGCGAGGGCATCGAATTTGCCGTCCACGGCTGTCAGCGTCGCCATCATCCAGATGATCAGAGCGTCGGAGTACTCGAAAGGACGGCCGACCTTGCCCTCGTTCATCTGCTGCAGGTCCCTCTCGAACACCGGAATCCACTTCGTGATGTCCCCGATGCCGCGGCAGAGGTCCTCCATAGCATGGTTGTTGGCCAGCTGCTCCGCCTTCGTTGGAAGCCTCGGAGCCTCTTTGGGAGACCTCGGCTTCTCGGCGAAAGTCCCGGCGACCTTCACGTCGTAGGGAGTCAGTCTTCTCGTAGTATTCAAGTACACCTGATGCTTGTTCTGCTTTGCCATCTGATCACTTTCCAGGTGGCCTCCCCCGTTGCTTGGTACGTCGCGGGGGGAGTACCCCTTCTTCCGATAGCCAGCATCTGAAAATGCCGGCAATCATCAAATAATCTAATCATATTTTACACTTTCGATAAGTTGAAATATTAAAAAATTCTAATATATAAATTTTCATTGAAAAATTTCCACTGGGGATTTAAGACCTTATAGTGAATCGGCAGAAAGAAGGGCCGACGGCGGAAGGATGGAGCCACTGCAACGGCTCTCGATCCGGTCAAGGATCGACGATTCGAATCGCCGAATAATTGCCGAACTCTGTACTTGGAACCGACACGGATATAGATTAAAAGCAGAATGACGGCGCATGGATCCGATCACGCTGATAGGGCTTCTGATAATGGGCTCCGGAGCGGGCATACTGGGCTCGCTGTTCGGCCTTGGAGGAGGCGTGATCTTCGTCCCGGTCCTGATGATCGTGTTCGGGCTGGCGCCGACAGAAGCCGTCGCCATAAGCCTCATAGGCATCATCGCGGGCTCCGTGGGCGCGTCCACCGTGTTCGTCGGGAAGGGGCTGTCCAACATCAGGCTCGGCCTGCTCCTGGAGATAACCACCGCCACCGGAGCGATCATCGGAGCGGTGGTCGCCACGTACCTCCAGGACTGGATCCTCGTGCTGATCTTCGCCGCGATCATGTTCTACAGCGGGATCAGGATGATCCTGAACCCGGAGAAGGTCATCGAGCCCACGGAGGGCTCCGGGAACTGGCGGTGCTTCCATTACAATGACGAGGCCATGGGCGAGTCGGTGGACTATGAGATCCAGAACGTCAAGGGCGGGATGGCCATATGCACCTTCGCAGGGATGGCATCGTCCATGACAGGGGTCGGGGGCGGCGCGATAAAGGTCCCTCTGATGAACCTGTACATGCATGTTCCCATGAAAGCGGCCAGCGCCACCAGCAGCTACATGATCGGGATAACCGCGTTCTCCGGTGCGATAACCTACTTCTTCGCCGGAGAGGTCCTCCTCGACTATGCTGCGGCAGTCGCCATCGGGGCGTTCATAGGATCCGTCCTCGGAACGCATTTCGCCCGCAAGCTCAACGCGAAGCACCTGAGGAAGTACTTCTCGGTGGTCCTGTTCTTCATGGCCACGCTGGTCCTCCTGCAGACCGCCGGGGTGATCTGATGGACATCAACCGCTCCACATCTGTCACGCTCAGGGCGGGCATCTACGCCGGACTGGCGATATCGCTGGTCGGCCTCGTGCTGTCCATGACGGGCAACGGCGACGGGGTGCTCTGGCTGGGGATCCTCGTGCTGATCGTCTCGCCGTTCCTCGGCGTGATAGTCACCACCGTGTCCCTCGTCATCCAAAAGGACTGGCGCTGGGCTGCCGTGGCGGTCGTCCTGATATGCATCACGGCGACCGGGGCGCTGCTGTCCATCTGAAACGGAAAGCGTAGACACACCAGAGAGAACAGGCACGGTTGCCCTTATCCGATTCTGAACCCGACAGCCTCACGGCCATGGACGATGATGATTAAACAGCCCAGCACCAGAAAGCTCGGTGCTGGGAATTGGTGCAAGGGAAGGGATTTGAACCCTCGAACTCCTACGAGAATAGGCCCTGAACCTATCTCCTTTGGCCAGGCTCGGATACCCTTGCATTGAGCCTGAGACGGAGGATTGCGTCCCTCTATTTATCAGTTACGCGGACACGCCATTCAGGCGTTCATGATCTTCATCCATCCGCCGGACTCGTAGATCGCGAGACCCCTCTTGGCGAGGATGGCTTCGAACTCTTCCCATGTGATGACGTCGAGCCTGTTGTTCTTTCCCTTGGTGAACTGGACGCCCTCGGTTCCCTTGACCTTTCCGGGCTTGAGTCCCTTGTTCTTTGCGATGGCCTGTGCCTTCTTCAAATCAATGCGCTCCATCATGGCTGCACCCCTTTCGACGATTGTATCTTAATGTGTTATATATAAAAGTTCTTTAAATACCCTGGATGTCTGGGTATCCCTGACAAACGCATATCGCATTATTGAGCCAGATTCATCCAATGTATATTTTTGTTCAATATTGTGCTCTGGCAATCATAATATAAGGTTATACGACCAAATAATGAATACCTGCGGCGAAGTGGGAAAGGCATAATAATGGAGCCACTCTAGGAGAGCGCATGGATCCCCCGAACAGGATTCTCCTGAGGTCTTCCGAGACCGAGAACACCGGGCCCGAGATGGGCCTTCTCCTAGGTCGCGCCCTGGCGATGGACTATCATAAGGTGGTCATCGCCACAGACCTCATGAAGAGCAGCACCATGATGAAAGAGGCCCTCGTCGCCGGGCTCCTGTCCGCAGGAGTGGACGTCCTGGACATCGGCGTGGCCAGCGGACCGGTGGTCGGCATGGCCGCATCCAAGGGGGACTGCGCCGTCTATGTGACCGAGTACCGCAGGTCTGGCACCATCAGCGGGTACATCCTCATCAACTCCGACGGCAGCCTGTTCAAGAAGGACCAGATAAGGCACCTCGACAGGATCCTCGTCGATCCCCCGAAGCTGCCCGGGCACGACGG
>CAVCVB010000099.1:0-4015 GCA_963605395.1 Firmicutes bacterium CAG:194 | reverse complement strand
GTGGGTTCGATTCCCATCGGCGGCTCCATGCTTTCTCAACCCCAATATATGATTCTCCGGACTGTCGATTCGTTGTCCGATTGGGTCTATTCATGCTCGTCCTTCATGTTTTGAGCAACTTCCCATCGAACGGCATAAGCGGTTGAGACGTGGATTGCTTAGATTCGAGGATACAAACTTCCCATAATCTGGGAAACAAACTTCCCATAATCTGGGAAGTGAATTAAGTCAAACCTGAAAATGATTACATAATGTAATCAAAAACAATGATGATTGATGATAGAAAAACGCCCCCGAAGGGGCAGGGTTTCAGATCAGACCATGCGGTAGAAGACGAACCCGGACCAGATCTTCGGGAAGAAGAACGTCGTCTTCTTGGGCATGCGCTTGCCGATCATGGACAGGTCCCAGATCTTCTGGAGGCTGGGCGCGTTCAGGATTATGGCCAGGTCGTACTCCTTGGCATCCATCTTCGCCAGCGCGGACTCCGTCTCCGCGTCGTAAGCGACATCTGCCTTGCCCTCGTCCGACTTGTAGACGCCCTTGAGGATCTTCTCCTGTGCGACATAGGTGTCCAGGGTCCACATGGGGTCGTCCTTGCCGTCGTAATCCGCGAGGTAGCAGGCGCCGGTCTTGAACACGAGCCCCATCATGTGGTCTCCCAGCTGGGCGAGCATGTCCTCGCGGGAGGCCTCCGTCAGGGCCAGGGACTTCGATATGCCCTTGATGGCGTTCTTCTCGGAGATGTCCCCTGCCTTCACGAGCCTGTGGGTGGGCCAGATGACCAGCCCCTCATCGTCTGCGGGGACCAGCGTGGCCAGGACGTACTGCTTCTTCTCGTCGTCTGGGTTCTCGAGGGCATAGTTCAGCGCCGTCTCGTACCTGTGGTGGCCGTCGGCGATGAGCATCTTCTGGTCCGACAGCTCCTCTGTTATCCTGGACGTTATCGCGGGGTCGGAGAGCCTGTAGTACCTGTGCTCCACTCCGTCCGAGTCGACGTACCTGTAGACGAGGGACTCGTTGTTCCTCACGTCGCGGTTGAGCTCGGGGGACAGCCCGGGGACGATGCCGAAGATGGACTCGAGGTGGGCCTCCATGTCCCTCAGCAGGTTCAGGCGGTCCGCCTTGACCTTGGAGAACGTCTCCTCGTGGGGGATGATGTTGCCCTGGTCGTACTTCTCGGTCTTCAGGATCCCGACTATGCCCCTGCGGACGCGCGTCGTTCCCTTGTCATCGAAGGTCTGCTCGTAGATGTAGAACGAGTCGGGGTCCTGCTTTAGGCTCCCGTCGGCGATCCACGAGTCCAGCTCGGCACGGGCGCTGTGGTACCTCTTGTCCGCATCGGGGAGGAGCGTGAGCCTCGTCACGTTGCGCTCCTTGGACTGGAGCTCCTTCAGTGCTTCAGGCCCTATGACGTCATAGGGCGGGGAGATGCGGTCTCCGACGTGTTCTCCTGCCCTGATGCTGGGCCGGTATCCTGGGAAAGGCTGGAACGTTACCATGTCCGACTGACCTCTGACCGTCCGATGTAATGCCGATATATGAACGCGCGCGTTTGCGTGCTGTTCACGAGGAAATCCAGAAGGATTGGATAGCGGACTTCATGGACAAAAGTGACCAAACCATGACCAGAAGTCCAGTTCTGACTCAAGCGCAGCAGAATGATATACTTTCCCAAGAAATCGGCGTGGTTGTCGAGTTCGGGGAGAAGTCATCTAGCCACAAGTCTCTGGATGTCTTCATGGAGACATATGGCCGCAAGGTGGATAGAGCCTATGTCATCCATTCCAAGAACCTGAGGGTTGACGGCAAGGTCGTTTACATCCCGATCTACATGACGATGTTCCTATGAGGTCATTCGGCAGGTTCATTAACAAGCGGCGCGATTGAAAATCCAGGAGTCACGGCCTCTTGTGGGGCCGGATGCGTGAGGTGCATCAGCCCTTGGCATCCCTTATGGGATGTCAATGACGATCGTGCCCCAAGGGGTCACGATGGTCAGACGGAGACCGCGGTTACGGTGCTCAGTGAGGATCACAATGATCCTTCTCACCTCCTGCCGGGACGGTACCCGCCTAGCCGCGAGAGGGAATCACGGCTAGCACAGGAATTCCCGCCTTACGGCAGGGTTCCTACGGACCGTCCCGCATTTCAAACAATCCCTGTTTGTTCCACTTGCATTTCGGGCGTACATTTATATCCGAGTTGCAAAGCCGAGCCTGTCTCGGGATGCTGGCTGATCTGAGTTGATATGCCGTCGGTCCGAGGCCCTCGGCCGTTCCGCCGAGAGCCTCAGGAACCGTGAGAAGGAATCAGTTTTTGGGGCTGTACAGCCCGATGACCGTGTCATGCGCCAGGATGTGCCCCATCATGGCGAAGTGGAGCTCGTTCAGGAGGAACCCCCTCTTCAGGCCGAGCTCGGTGTCGAGCGCGTACACGGTGAGCGTGTACCTGTGCTCCCTGTCCGGCGGGGCGGGACCGCCGTATCCGGTGGCCTCCTCGACGGTGTTGCGGGATGCGATGCTGTGCCAGCTGTTGCAGCCCTCTGTGAAGTCCTTGGACCTGTGGGACTCGCCCTCCTTCAGCTCGGTGCGCTTCAGGTCGCAGAGCGTCCAGTGGACCCAGTTGAACCCGCTGACCGCCACCGCGTCGTAGTCGTCCATGATGACGGCGAAGCTCTTCGTGCCCTCAGGAGCGTCCTCTATCCTCAGCGGGACCGAGAGGCCGGGCATGCCGTGGACGACCACATCGCCTTTGGCTCCGAACCTGTCCTCGATCCAGCCGTCCTTTATCGCGTCGCATATTACCTTCATGTTTACCGCCTCAGCAGATCCTCGGGACGGGGTCTCCGGCCGGCGCTTCCAGGATCCTCCTGCCTCCGACCTCGGTCCTCATGACGACCCTCTCGGGGCCGTCCACAGCATGTCCGATGATGGCCGCGTCCTTCCCTTCGGGAGTCCTCCTGATGGCCTTGAGGACCTCCTCCGCCATCTCCGGGACCACTCCGATGACAGCCTTCCCCTCGTTCCCGATGCTCAGGGCATCGATCCCGAGCAGGTCGCAGGCGTTGACCACGCCGTCCCTCAGGGGGATGGCGCTGTAGTCGATCTCCATCCCGACATGGGACTTGGAGCACCACTCGTTGAGCGTGTTGGCCAGGCCTCCGCGGGTGGGGTCCTTCATGGCCACGATCCCTCCGGCCTTCAGGCCCTCGGCGATCATCTTGTTGAGGGGCGCCACATCGCTCTGGACCTCGCTCTCGAACCCGTATCCCTCGCGGAACGAGAGGAGCGCGATCCCGTGGTCGCCCATGTGCCCGGAGACGATGATGGTGTCTCCAGGCCTCACGCTGGAGTCTGTGCACCATCTGTTCTCCACCTTCCTGTACTCCGCGGCTTTGGCAAGGTCGGAGTCCAGGTAGGGAGACCTCTTGCCTATCGCAGAGGTCGCCATGACCATCTGGTCCACCGCTCCGGCCTCGACGACCTTGGTGTCGCCGGTGGCGATGGGGACCCCGCATCCTGCGGCGGTCTTCCCCATGGAGTCCATGACCCTGTCGACGACGTCGATGTCCAGGCCCTCCTCCATGATGACTGAGCATCCGAGGGCGATGGGCGACGCGCCCATGACGGAGATGTCGTTGACCGTTCCGGCCACCGAGATCTTCCCGATGTCTCCGCCGGGGAAGAAGAGCGGCTTGACGGTGTGGCCGTCGATGGTGAACACCACATCGTCCACGACAGCGGAGTCGTCCATGGAATCGAGCGGGACGTCCGCGTTCATCTTAGGGAAATGATTGGTGATGTGCTTGGACAGGAACTCCTGCATGAGCTCTCCGCCCGCCCCGTGGTTCAGGACTACCTTCGACATGCGGGGTGAATCATGGAACGGGGATATCATTGTTGGGTATGGCGGATCGTCCAGCAGAACGGGGGATAGATGCGGCGGGCGGCAATCAGTCCTCAACCCACCCAATGAAAGTACCCTCAACTCACCCAATGAAAGTACCCTCAAC
>CAVCVB010000098.1:0-4307 GCA_963605395.1 Firmicutes bacterium CAG:194 | reverse complement strand
CCGACCCGGACAGCCTCGGGACCACCATCGTCAGCGGCGGCCAGGAGTACACCGTCGCCCAGGTCATCGAGAAGTTCCTCACGTACCTGGTCGCCAAGGTCAGGAAGGGGGCCATGGACAGCGGCGAGTTCCAGGATGACCGGATCGAGGCCCTGGCGGTCACCGCCCCGGTGGGCATCGCCAAGGGGCAGATGATGGCCTCCGACTACAACAAGCTCCTGCAGGAGATGATGGGCAGGATCACAGGCCTGGACGCCGACAGGATCTCCGTGGTCCTGGAGCCCGTGGCCGCAGCGATATCCTACCTGTACAGCGCAGACATCAGGAAGCACTACGACGGGAAGCAGACAGTCCTGGTCTTCGACCTGGGAGGAGGCACCCTGGATGTCACAGTCGTGGAGCACGACCCCGCCGCCATGACCTACGAGATCAAGGCCAAGGAAGGGGACCTGGAGCTGGGAGGGAACGACTGGGACGCCTGCCTCGCAAAGCTGGTCATGGAGAAGGCCGGGAAGGACAGCTTCAGCTCCAAGCTCGACGAGGCCTCCTTCCGCAGAGAGGTCACCAAGCTGAAGGAGAACCTGACCATGTCCGACAAGGCCGGCATGATGTTCGACGACGGCGACGAGGACTATGTGGTCAAGGTCACGCGCGAGGAGTTCGACGGATGCACGGAGGAGCTCCTTGAGCGTGCGGTGGATGTCGTCCGCAGGACCCTGGACTCATGCGATTCCGATGTGGACAGGATAGTCCTCGTCGGAGGAGGGAGCAACATGCCCCAGATCCGCGAGAGGCTCGCAGAGGAGTTCTGCCCCCTCGGACAGGAGGGCTTCGTGGAGGTCTTCGAGCCCTCCAAGGCCATCGCCAAGGGCGCGGCGGTCTATGCGAAGCTCGCTGCATCCGCCAACGGCTCTCAAGAGGGCCCGAAGGTCCTGGACATCGCCACCCTCTCCTACGGGTTCGAGTCCAGGAAGGACGGCGTGGAGGACATGATCTACAACCTGATCTACAAGGGAGCTTCCTTCGGGGAGACCGGCAGGATCTCGGTCAGGTCAGAGTCGTCCTTCATCGCCCTGAAGGACGACCAGACCCGGGTGAGCTTCAGGGTGTACGAATCGGAGGCTCCGGAAGGAGACGGCCCCTGGATGCCCTTCGGCAACGGGGAGACGTACAACGGCCTGGAGGTCACAGTGCAGGTCCCGCCGGAGTACCTCGGCAAGGCCACATCCTTCGCCATGTGGCCCGAGATGGCCCTGGACTCTAACGGGATCGTGGACATCACTGTCAGGGACAGGGCAGGGAACAAGCTCGCCTACGGGACCACGGCCAAGAGGTGCGACTGATGGCCGCGCCCCCCACATGGTACCGGATCGCATGCACATGCCCGGAAGGGCCGAAGATACGCAACGCGACCGGGCGGCTGGACGCATCTCGCATGGTATGCGTCAGATGCGGCGCAAGGCTGGAAGCCTACGATCCCAACGCGACGAGCGGATCCGGAGCAGAGGTCGTGGAAGTATCTCTCCGCGGCGCGCTCGTCCAGATCTCCCGCTTCTTCGTCAGCACGGGTTCGATGCCCAAGGGGATAGAGAGGTCCGGGGCGGTCAAGGCGATGCAGGAGCGCATCGCCGAGCTGGAAGCTTCCGAGAAGCTCAGTATCGAATCGATGGATTCTCTGAAGAAGCGGATCGGCCTGCTGGAAGCCGAGAACCGCCGTCTCAGGAACGAGGCGCTCGATTCGGAGCAGACCGTGGCCCATTGCAGGAACGAGGCGGAGAGGCAGAAGTCCGTGGACTTCCGCGGAGCCATGAAGGAGATGTCGGACTACCTCTGCGACATCTACTATGCGCCGGAGAAGAAGGATTCTTTGGAGAAGCTGAGCGCCTTCATCCGCAACAGGACCGACCTTGCCATGTTGAACCTGGAGGGCAGGGGCATCGCGATAGTCCCTCAGTCTCCGGGGGAGAAGCTGTCCGGCTCGGCGGAGGTCATCGGGAAAGTGCACACGACCGATTGGACCCTCAATAACAAGGTGGCCTTGGTCGACAGCTTCGGCTGCCGGTTCAGGAACGACCTCTTCCCGCCGATCCTCGGAGCGGTCAGGATCTACTCCTCCGGGAGCTCGGCTGGAGGCGAGCCAGATGCCTCCAGATAAAGGTTTAATGTTCCAATACCATCACCCTGTGATACCATGGCAGACACCGGATACCATCTGAACAACAAGGAGCTTGTGGGAAGGGCATTGGACACCGTGCAGACCGAGCTGCAGTCGATGATCATCGCCCAGATGAAGCTGAAGCACAACCTGGACTGGTGGGGCTATGTGGCATCTCTGCCGAAGGTCGAGATCCCAGATGAGGCCAGGGCATACACATGCATCGAGGATGAGGATGCTCGCAGGTTCATGGACATCCCAGTCTGCTATTGGATATTGAAGAACTCCGACGTCCTCTCCGCCGAGCAGAGGAAGCAGTGCAACTCCGCTCTCTACAACACCAAGGCTGTCAGGAACTCCCGGAGCCATACCGGGAAGCTCAGTTACACTGTCAAGGAAGCTCAGGACGGCATCAAGGAGCTCATCCAGCTGGACGTCGCTCTTGGCCTGGGGATCGGCCCCGAGCTCCAGGACCTGTACGATTCTGTCAGGGAGGAGGACGCCCCTGTGGTGAAGCCCGCAGCAGCCTCGGAATCGATGATAGCAGAGGTCAAAGCAGAACCTACCGTCACCCTGGCCGGATCCTCCCCGTCGGCGATCGGGTACGATCTGCGTGAAGCCTGCATGCGCTCCTGTGCCGGGATGTACGCGAGCCTGTCCGAGGTCCAGAAGGAGAAGTACAGCAAGTCCAGGTCGATCGTCGAGACCACCTATGCCGTGAAGGGCGGGGCTTACATCCTCACCTTGCAGAACAACATCCCCATCGACGATTCCACCGGTGTCATCATCGACGGTCAGGAGTTCAGCGGCTGCCTCGTGAACTTCAGCGGGTACGATAAGAACACCCGCAAGGTCACGATGTTCCCAAGTCCTGTTCTTCAGGACGTCATCAAGGAAGGCTCGACCATCAGCCTGTACTCGGACATGAAGTGGCTGGTCCAGAAGACCGGCAGCTTCTTCGACGACTACGGAAGCTTGGTGAGGTTCCCTCCGAAGCCTGAGGTCTTCGCATCTTCTGCTCTCCTGTCTTCGAACTTCATGCACATGTCCAACGACCAGATCGGAGCCGTGAAGATGATCCTAACGCAGCCCCTGTCTTATGTGTGGGGCGTTCCCGGCTCCGGCAAGACTCAGTACGTCCTCGCCACTGCGATCAACGAATGCGTCCGCAGGGGCGAGAGGGTGGCGGTCATAGCGCCCACCAACCAGTCCCTGGAGCAGGTCCTCAAGGGCCTGATGAAGTCCTTCGGCGAGCAGAAGATCATAGATCCGAAGAAAGACCTCGTCCGTATCGGCACCCCCACTGCAGAGTTCATCCGCGAGTTCCCGTCGATATGCGAGGACAAGAAGGTCCGTTCGGACCTTACGATGTCATATCGGAGCGCGCATACGATGCCCTGAAGGCTTCCGTCGACGATGCGATGAGGTTCTTGGCCAAGATGGACGGCAGCCAGGCATCCGCAGAGAAGCTGTACGGCATGATGAAGCCGCTGCTCGACGTGATGAACAGAGACAGGAGGTTCGACCTCAATGCCAAGAGGGTCAACATAAGGACCGTCCGCGAGCTCGCTGAGCCTATCTGCAAGATGATCTACGAGCGGGACCGTTCCAAGTTCTTCGAGGGGGATGTCACCGCTCTCGCAGACGACAAGCTCCGCGAGCAGCTGGCGAGGCTGGATTCCGAGATCGCCAAGCTCCGTGACTCGGACCCCAAGGCAGATCTCGACAAGTGCAAGGTCGTCACCATGACCCTTTCCAAGTTCCTGATATCCTTCGGGCCGGACGCGTGCTCCGGAAGGACGAAGCTCGATGTGGACCGCGTGTTCGTGGACGAGGCAGGATACTGCAACGCCCTGCAGCTCCTCGGGGTTTTCTCCTTGGGCGTCCCGGTCACCCTGTTGGGCGACCACATGCAGCTCCCTCCGGTCTGCGAGGTAGAGGAGAAGCAGCTGAAGGCCGACATCAGCACAGAGGAGCACAGATACGACTTCTTCTGGGATCTTTCCGCGTTGTTCGTCGAGAGGTTCTTCGCCGTTTCGACGGAAGGCCTGGTTGAGGCCTACGAGAGCGGCATGACGCCGGACACGAAGGCGCTGAAGCACACCTCCGTAGCAAGGCTGGTGTCCACATACAGGGTCGGGCAGTACCGGGC
>CAVCVB010000097.1:0-4450 GCA_963605395.1 Firmicutes bacterium CAG:194 | reverse complement strand
GGCATGCCGCCGACGGCGATGTACTCCCTGTAGAGCTTCATCATCCTGTGATGGACGGCATCCTCGATCTTCTCCTTCCGTTCGTAATAATCCTGCAACAGACCGAATGTGTTGTTGCCGCTGGCCCAGAGGAATTCCTCGAAGTCCAACGGATGGAGCTTCATGCGCTCCTCTTCGGAAGGTATCACGATGTCCTTCACGTTCCTCTTGATCGACACCAGCGAACCCGTCTCGATGTAGTCGAACCTGCCGTCTTTGACGAGATGCTTCACCGACTGCCTGGCCCTGGGGAACAGCTGGACCTCGTCGAAGACTATGACAGATTCTCTGCGGACCAGATCGGTTTTGAACTTCACCTGCATATCGCGGAAGAACGTGTCCAGATCGTCGAGGCTGTCGAACAGCCGCTTCACATCCTCTGTGGCGACCGTGAAATCGATGATGATGCAGGATGCGTACTCCTTCTCGGCGAATTCCCTCACGAGAGTCGACTTGCCGACCCTCCTTGCACCTTCAACCAGCATCGCCGAAGAGCCTTTGGACCTGGCCTTCCATTGCTTCAGGGTCTCGTACGCCTTGCGCCTGAACACAGCCTCCGACATGCTGTTCGCATAGGGGCAGTATATATAAGTAAATTTTCCCTCTATTCAAAATGTAAAATTTGACGGTTTTCCCTGAATTCAATAACCCTGAAATGACTGTTTTCCCGCTATTCAAAAAACAATAACTGACAGCTTTCCCGAAGTTCACAATGTCTAATTTGACGGTTTTCCCTTAATTAAGAATCGTCCATATGACGGTTTTACCGCTATTGTGATGCACCCAACCTTGTCACCGTTCAGGACATGACCACCATAGCAAGCTAATACTGGTATACGGTTGTAATACTATGAAGTTCAGGAAGTGGTTCAGCAGGCGGAAATGGTCGACGGTCACCGAAGACCGGATATCGGCCATATTGTCGGAGATCGCTCCGAGATACAATGTGCTCTTCGTTGCGTTCTGGTCCGACAGCCTTGACGGAGTGGTCCGGCCCGATAACAATCTGACCATCTTCGTCGTATGCGATGTGAGCACGGGCTATTTCAGGAAGCCCCAGTTCACCAATGAGGTGGCGATCGCCATGGACCGGGGCGCGTACTTCCTAGTGAGGCATGTCTCGGCCAGGAAGCGCGATCCCGGATGCTTCCCCATCAAAGTCGCATACGTGAGATATCCCCCCGCCGCCGGCCCCGACGGGGAGTGACGCGGCCTCCGGCCAGCGTCATCTTCCGGGAACGTATTTTATCTGGACAATGCATCCAACCCACGTGGGCACATGGACTGCATAAAGAAGAAGGTGAACGAGGAAATTAAAAGGGGCTGGATAGGCTCCGACACCGGATGCGACTACAACCCCTGCCATTTCAAGGGGCAGGACTGCACCTTCTGCTACTGCCCGTTCTATCCCTGCGAGGACGAGGACCTGGGCGGATGGGTCCATGCCAAGGACGGCCGGAAGATCTGGAGCTGCTCCGACTGCCTGCTGATACACCGCACCCACGTGTGCAGGCACATAGTCTCCAGGTTCGGGGAGATCGGGATAACCGATGCCTCCGACCCCAGGATAGCCGGGGTCCGCGACGAGACGTTCTCCATGTTCAAGCATCGCGGCAAGGCGCTGATGGTGGTGGGCGCGACGTCCGACGCCGGTAAATCCGTCACAGTCGCAGCGCTCTGCAGGATCCTCCACAGGCGCGGGCTCCTCGTCGCGCCGTTCAAAAGCCAGAACATGAGCCTCAATTCCAAGGTCACCCGCGGCGGGGCGGAGATCGCCATGATACAGACCCTGCAGGCCAAGGCCGCCGGGCTCAAGAACCCGGACAGCCACATGAACCCCATCCTCCTGAAGCCCAAGGGAGATACTGTTTCTCAGGTGATGGTCTGCGGGAAGCCCTTCGCGGACTACGATGTGCAGTCCTATTACAGCGAGTTCGTGCCCGGCCCGGGCACTGAGATCGTCAGGGAGAATGTCGATTTCCTACTGAAGAGGTACGACTGCGTCGTGATGGAGGGAGCGGGCTCCCCGGCGGAGATAAACATCTACGACAGGGACATCGCCAACATGGGCGCGGCGAAGATCGCCGGCGCCGATGTGATCCTCGTTGTCAATGTGGAATGGGGCGGTTCCTTCGCATACGCGCTGGGGACAGTAAAGCTCATCCCGGAGGAGGACCGCGGGATGATCAAGGGCGTGATATTCAACAACATCCGCGGCAGGACCGACGGGTTCAAAGCGTCCGCGGAGGAGTTCGAGAGGCTCTCCGGAGTGCCCGTGCTGGGAGTTGTGCCGCATGCCGATGTAGTCCTTCCGTCGGAGGACTCCGAGGGATTGAGGGGGCTGCGCTCCAAGGGCGACGGGAAATGCCTGATCGGAGTGGTCAAGTTCCCCAGGATAGCCAACTTCACCGACATCGACCCCCTGTTCCTGGAGGACGTGTCCGTGAAGTTCGTGGAGCAGGCGGAGGACCTTGACGGCGTGGACGCCGTGGTGCTCCCCGGGACCAAGAACACCATCAACGACATGAAGTGGATGGAGTCCAGAGGGATAGCCGACAGGATCAGAGGGCTCCGCGGGAAGGTGCCGATACTGGGCATATGCGGAGGCTACCAGATGATGGGGATGCTTCTGAAAGACCCCGAGGGCCTGGAAGGCGGGGTCCCCGGGACGGAGGTCCCCGGGCTGGGGTTCTTCGACAACGAGTCCTACTGGGGCAAGTACGAGAAGAGGATCGTCAACGACACCGCGGACATGCTGGTCGGCGACGGAGGGGAGGTCACCGGGTACGAGCTCCACATGGGGATGTCCACGGTGAACGAGAAGCCCCTGTTCGAGATCCGGGGCGGGTTCGGCAGGAAGCCGGAGCCCGAAGGCTCCGTCAGGGAGGAGGAGATGCTCTTCGGAACGTACCTGCACGGGGTGATGGACAGGAAGCCCTTCAGGAAGTACTTCCTGTCGTTCGTGAAGCACGGGGACAGGAAGGTGGACACCTCTTCCACGAAGGACTACGATGAGATCATGGAGGAGAACATCGACAGGCTGGCCGACGTGTTCGAGGAGAGCATCGACGTGGATGCCATCATGAGACTGGTGGAGGGAGCCTGATGGGCGGAGTGCTGTTCCTCGGGACCTCCTCGGATGCGGGGAAGACCACCGTTTGCGCTGCGGTGTGCAGCCTGCTTTCCAAGAGAGGATCGGATCCGGTGCCGTTCAAGGCGCTGAACCTGTCGCTGAACTCTTATGCAACAGTCGACGGAGGGGAGATCGGCATCGGCCAGGCCTTCCAGGCCTGGGCCTGCGGCCTTGAGCCGGAGACTGCCATGAACCCTGTGCTGCTGAAGCCGTCGGGAGGAGGGGTGATTCAGCTCGTCCTGGACGGGAAGCCGTCGCAGGACATAACCCGCGAGCATCCCATGGACAGGGACAAGGCAATGGCCACGGCCGTCGATGCTTACAACAGGCTGTCCTCGTCCCACGGGATCGTCATCTGCGAGGGCTCCGGCTCCCCGGCGGAGCTGAACCTGATGGAGAAGGACATCGCCAACGTGGGGATGATGAGGGCGCTGGGGCTTCCATCCGTCCTGGTGGCCGATATCGAGAGGGGCGGCGTGTTCGCCGCCATATACGGAACATGGCTTCTTATCCCGGACGAGGTCAGGCCCCTGCTGAAAGGGTTCGTCATCAACAGGTTCAGAGGGGACGCATCCATCCTGTCCGACGGGATAAGGAGGATCGAGGAGCTCACCGGCATGAAGTGCTTGGGCGTGCTGCCTTTCGCGGACCTGAGGTTCCCCGAAGAGGACTCCCTGTCCAAGTCCGAAGGGAAGCTGGAAGGGTGCGACGCCAGGTCGGCTTACTTGGACAACATAGAGGAGCTCGGCAGGATGTTCGTCGATGCCGGGCTGGACCTGGATTCCATCGTGGAGATGGCGAAGGAGTGAGCCTTCTCAGGGCCGGGGCATCGGCCGGTTCCCGTGGATCTCCTCGGGACCGGCCAGCAGGACGCCTTCGGCCCTTGCGAACTCCTCGAAATCCTCTTCGAAGCCTCCTTCGGAGATGATCATCAGGAGGGGGTTGGACCTGTCCGAGAACCTGGACGCCCTGCGGGCCAGGTCGTTGTACTGATGGAAGCCCACGGGCTTCGCCGTGAGCTTGCATTCGACGAAGAGGTCGTAGCGGACTGTGCCGATTCCGATGCGGGCGACGATGTCGATGTCCTCGTGGATATCTTCCTTGGGATCGTCCATCCACCAGCGGCCGATGGATCCGACGTTGTAGCTCTTGCTGATAAGGTCCATACAGAACAGGACGAAACGGGACTCCAGATGGTCCCTGATGATGTCCTGCATGCGGAGATACGGTCCTACGGGGCCCGGAAGGATCGGAGCCTTGCGGACCACTCCATAGTAG
>CAVCVB010000096.1:0-4451 GCA_963605395.1 Firmicutes bacterium CAG:194 | reverse complement strand
ATTGCGGGGGCCTTTGTGCTTGACATGATTATCTCCTCTCTATGGTGATCTCCCTCTTCTGAGGGACGATCTGCCCTAGGATGTTCCTCAGCATGGTGTCGTCGATGACTCCCTGCAGCCTGCCGCTCTGGGCGAGCTGTATGAGCTGCATCTCGACAGATTCGGCCATCTGGGGATTGGCGAGCCTGATGTTGGCGAGCCTGTCCCTGGCCTCGGGCGTCAGGATCTGCCTCATGATGTTCTGCTTCTGCATCTCCATCCTTCTGGCCTGGTCCTCCTGAGCCGCTTGGGATTGGGCCTGCTGCTGGAGCTCGGCCATCCTTCTCTGTCTGATCGCTTCCAATTCAGGGTCTTCCATGCTGATGCCTCCTTCAGGCCCTCATCTCGTCATAGACCTCTTTGGCGGTGTTGTCCAGGAGGGACTGTCCGGCGGGGCTGATGGCGCGGCCCTCTTTGTCTTTGGAGACGAGGTAGCCTGCGGCCTCGAGCTGCATCATGCACTTCCTGGCGATGTTGCGGCTTCCCTTGACGGCGCGGTTGGGCATGGATCCCTTGTCGGCGAATCCGCCGTACTCGGCGGCGAGCCTGGAAGAGCCCATGGGTCCCTTGACGTACAGCTTTCTCATGATAGAGGCGGCCCTGTTGTACCACCAGTCGTCCTGTGTAGGACCTCTCTCTGTGTGCCTGCCGGTCTTCACGAACTCAGCCCACTCAGGGGGAACGATGTTGGGGTTCTCCTTGAGCTTCTGGGCCGTCTTGAGTATGAGCTGCTCGGCAGGAACGTCGTAGACGGTTACCATATTGATACCTCGCATCGCCCCCACATCGTGGACGCAGGAGCAATAACAGGACCGTGTATCAGGATTGGGTATATAAGCGTTGCTAGAAGGAGAATACAACTGGCCAATCGGCCATCAAATCCCGCACGTTCCGCCCCGATGGCGCCCGTACGGCCTGAGGGAGAAATTCCCTCCACGGCAGAGAACCGGCGAAACACCGGAACCTGAACTCCGTGACCTCCCCGAGGCTATCATGGTATATGAACATGTCTGAGCGCATCCTGCCCGGACGGCATGATCGCGGGACAGCTTTGGGAACAATCATAAACCATGCATGGCAATCCGCGGAGCATGAACGATGAGAACCACTTCTGTGTCGCCTGCGGAGCGAAGCTCCCAGCAGACGCGACGTTCTGTCCGGAATGCGGCATGTCCGTCAACGGGGATGCTCCTCCGAGGGACCCGTCCGGCATGAGGGCGGCAGGCCCCGTGAAGGGAGGCAGCGCGGTCATCCCGATATTCATCCTCCTCTACGGGATCTTCGGACTGCTCATAGGCGTCTTCGCGCTTTTGCTTTCCATCTCGATCGACTCCGTTGCATACCAGGAGCTGATCGACAACTTCAACCAGTACCTCATTGACAGTGGCGTGGAACCTACACAGACCTTCCCCGAGTGGAGCGAAACCATGAAGAACCTCATGATCGTCGCCTCCGTGTTCGGCACCCTGAGCCCCCTGGCCGCCCTCGGCAGCTACTATTACTGCTACAAGACCGGCCCCAGGAAGACCGCCGTCCAGCTGTGCCTCGCGGCCACCGTACTCATACTGGGCCTGTGCGTGTTCACCGACTACATCTACTGCGCGATCCCGTGCTTCCTCATCGGAGCCATCATGACGTACGTGCTAAAGAACAGCTCCGACGTGTTCACGATGTGATGGCATGAGCGGAAGCAGATGTCAGAACTGCGGGACGATGGTCCCTGCCGGCGCTTCGAAATGCCCTTCCTGCGGAGAGCCTTTCGAGGGGTTCGGAGCCTCTCCCGTGGATACAGTGTACTACGGAAGGCAGGGGTACGGCAAGCGCCCCGACAACCTCGGCCCTATGCCGAAGCTGATCCTTGCCTACGGGATCATCGCATTGATCTTCGGAGTGCTGTGCATGGTCTCGTCGATGTCCATCGACGGCTCTTGGAACAACCTCGCTGACGATGACGGTAAGTACTACGGCCTCACTTTGGACGGGTTCAGGTCGATGGCGCAGCTCGTAGGAGCCATCTTCATCGCGAGCGGAGCGTGCGCGGTCGTCTCCGGATTCCTCTCCGGCAGGCGCGTCATGTTCATGGCCAGCTTCGTGCTGTGCACCCTCTCGGCGCTGCTGGCGCTGGCGATGTGCATAGCAGACAGGGGGCTGTTCGCCCTGGGCCTTGTGATGTTCCTCATCGGAGTGTTCATGGCCAACAGGATCCGCGTCAACAGGGACAGCTTCTCCAGCTGATCCCGCATCAACTTCTTCCAGGGCCGCTCCGGTTCCGGGGCGGTCCGACCAACTTCCATGATGCAATGTGTATAAGGGCCGCCCGCCCCGTGCGTTCCTTCCGAGGCAGGCGGGAATGCGTTTCGTCAGTCTATCTCGACGTGCTCGCCGGTGACCATGAAGTGGACCTTCTCGGCCATCTTGCAGCTGTGGTCCCCCACTCTCTCGAGGAACTTGATCACCGAGATGTAGTAGGTGCACACGTCGGCGCTGTCGGGGTTCTGCCTGATGAAGGCGATGATCTCGTCCAGGTCCTTGCGCATGTTCCTATCGAGGTAGTCGTCCATCTCCGATATCCTGTCAAGCCCGGAGATGTCCCTCGTCTCGAAGGCCCCGACCACCAGCTTCACCATCCTCACAGCCACCTCGCCGAGGGGCTGGATCAGGTTGACCGGAGGGTACATGGGCTTGTCCACCAGGTACTTGGTGGCCTTGGCGATGTTGTAGCTGTACTTCCCTATCCTCTCCAGATAGGTTATCGACTTCAGGATGGTCGTGACCGTCCTCGCGTCGATGGCCGTCGGCTGGTAGATGGTCAGGATCCTCACGGCGTCCTCCTCTATGCCCTCGTCCAGCGCGTCCAGCTGCTTGAAGTCCGCCTCCACTGAATCGGCGAGCTCCGCATTGCCGTCGACTATCGCCGTGACCGAGCTGTCGATCATCCTGCAGGCGTAGTCGCACATCCTGATCGTCTCGGCGACCAGCTCGTCTATGTCCTCTATGAACTTCCTCATGATATCATCCGAACCTTCCGGTCAGGTAGCGCTCGGTGAGCTCTTCGTTGGGTTTGCTGAAGATCTGCTCGGTCTCCCCGAACTCGACCATCTTCCCCAGGTACATGAACCCGGTATAGTCGCTGATGCGGGAGGCTTGCTGCATGTTGTGGGTCACTATCGCGACTGTATAGTCCTTCTTGAGCTCCACAGCCAGGTCCTCGATCTTCGACGTGGCGATGGGGTCAAGGGCGGAAGTGGGCTCGTCCATCAGGATGACCTCCGGGTTGACGGAGATGGCCCTTGCGATGCACAGCCTCTGCTGCTGTCCCCCGGACAGCGCCAGGCCGAAAGAGCCGAGACGGTCCTTGACCTCGTCCCATAGAGCTGCTTTCCTGAGGGACTCCTCCACGATGGCGTCCAGCTCCTGCCTGTCGGTTATCCCGTGGAGCTTGGGCCCGTAGGTTATGTTGTCCCTGATGGTCATCGGGAACGGGTTGGGCTTCTGGAAGATCATCCCGACCCTCTTCCTCATCTCCAGGACGTTGCAGTCCGGCGCGAAGATGTCCTTCCCGTCGAACTCTACCGTCCCCTCCACCTTGCACCCGGTGACCAGGTCGTTCATCCTGTTCAGGGTCCTCAGGAGCGTGGACTTCCCGCACCCGGAGGGCCCTATCAGCGCCGTTATGCTGTTCTTCTTGATCGGCATGCTCACGTCGAAGAGAGCCTGCTTCTCGCCGTACCAGAGGTTCAGGTTCCTGACCTCCATGGCGTTAGATTCATCCATGATGATTCACCACCTCATGTTCTTCGAGCACCTGTACCTGATGAGCGAGGCGATCCCGAACATGACCAGGACCAGGATGAGCAGGACCAGAGCGGTCCCGTACTGGGCGGTCGTGGAGTTGGGCACCTCCATCGCCAGATAGTACAGGTGGTAAGGCAATGCCATGACGGGCTCGAACAGCCCGTTTACGCCCACGGTGGTGGAGATGGCCACCGTCGCCGTGAGCATGATGGGCGCGGTCTCTCCGGCCGCGCGGCCCAATCCGAGGATGGACCCGGTCATGATGCCGCCCATGGCTGCGGGCAGGATGACCTTGACGATGGACTGCCACTTGCTGGCGCCCATCGCCATCGAAGCTTCCAGAAGGTCGCCGGGGACTGCACGAACGGCCTCCTCGGTTGTCCTGATTATCACTGGCAGGATCATGAACGCCAGCGTTATGCACCCGCCTATCAGCGAGTACCCCCATCCGGCCATGACCACGAACACGGCCATGCCGAACAGTCCGAAAACTATGGAAGGCGTCCCGTTCAGGGCGTCTATGGCGTTCCTGACCAACGATGATATCCTCCCGTCGGAGGCGTACATCGCGAGCCATACCCCAGCCACTATACCGAGGGGCAGCGCGATGACGGCCG
>CAVCVB010000095.1:0-4495 GCA_963605395.1 Firmicutes bacterium CAG:194 | reverse complement strand
GTGGCTCCGGACATTATGAGGCCCTTGTCCCTGTAGTCGATGACCTTGGTGTTCTTGCCGATATAGTCTTCAGCGCCCTCTTCGTCGCCGACGTAGACGTACCTTCCGTCCTTCACGGCGAACGCCTCGACGTACCGGCCGTCGTCGGAGGTGTATATCTTCCCGTACACGACGGTGTCCGCCGCATCGGGGTCCTTGTCCAGAATGCCGCTGCTCCCGATCATCGATCCAAGGAGGACGACTATCAGGCATGCGACGATGCTGACCGTGACGATGTTCTTCTTCTGCATCTTTCCGGAATCCATATGGTTCCCTTCTTCCGAGATGAGTGCTCATGCGATGCTCCGGAGCCTGTCTCTCGGATATGGATGCGCGGATGTCCGTCCTCATACATATGGTGCTTCCTGTTCCAGCTCCCGGGCACCCGAAGCATGGCAGGATGAATCGACGCGGATAGAAAAAGAGGGAAGGGGTTTCCAGGGATCCGTCGGGATCACTGGTTGGATTTCCAGAGCCCGTGCTTGTTGCAGAACTCCCAGGCCCTGATGTCCTTCGCGTCGGTGGCGAAGAACGCCTCGGGAGCGTCTCCGGGCTTGAGGTACTTCCTCATCATGACGCCGTCGGCGCAGATCTCGATGAAGACGATGTAGTGCTCCTCGGTCATCGGGTGGGCGGTCTCCTTCCCGACCTTCACCAGGACGCCTCCGTCGACTTTCTCGATGTAGGGGACGTGCTTCTCCTTGACGAAGTCCTCGGTCTTGGGCTCCACGGCCTGCATGACGGAGCCGCAGCAGGACGGGATGCATCCGCCCTTGTACAGGAGCTCGACTGCGGTGCCGCAATTGGAACATACGTATTTCTGAGACATGTTAGACCTCTCTGCGGGTGCTCTGGACGTGCGACGATATAAAGATTTCTTAACGCCGATTATCCTTTAAGCCCCGTGTACTCGCGGATACGGTAATATGGGGGTTCGGGGATGCACCGCGCATGCCGACGATTCCCGCGCTGTTCGCGACCGCTTCCGAGGACGCCCTGCTCTCCGAAGGAGGATGGTTCAGGGGCGCCGTGCCCGTCCCTTCCGGCGACGGCAGGATGCGCTTCTCCGAGGCCGTGGGATCGCTCCCGAGGTCAGAGACCAGGACGGACCTGGTCGTTGTGGACTCGGACAGCCTGCGCAGGAGGGCCTTCGAGCCCGACGTCCTCAAGAAGATGAGGGCCAGGGGCAGGGACATATGGCTTATGACGTGGGTGGAGAACGCCGACGACCTCTTCGATTCTTTCAATACAACCGCCGAGACGGTGATCGGGCCGTATCACGCCTCTTCGTCGGACATGGACCTGAAGGACATCCATTCCGTGTCGGACTGCTTCGTGCCGGCGATATTCGTTTCCGGCGGAAAGGCGATGGCCCGTGGGAGAGCATTCGATGACCTGGACCGCGTGGCGGACAGGCTCTGTTCCCTGGGGTTCGGCGACATGGTCGTGGTGGACACCGACGGATCCGTTCCCGACGACAGATGGGAGCATCTTCCCGACCGCGCCATCCCGTTCGTGCGCAAGGCCACGGAGGCCATGGCCGGAATGAGGACGATCGTCCCCTTCGCTGCTCCGGAGGGAACAGGCGCGCCATCGACTCTTCAGTGACCTTCTTTATGTGGCCCCTTCCGGAGTCGGTGCCGGTGACGTAGACCTCTCCGCGCCATTCCATGCCCAACGTTATCGAGAAAGCCCTCATGATCGACCTGAGATGAGAGAAATCGGGGTCATCGGATCCGGAGCAGGCCAGCATGGCCATCCACTTCGGACTGGGGATGTCCGGAGAATCCCAATAGACCTGCATGCGGTCCATGACCGCCTTGATTATGGACGAAGGGCCGCTGAACCTCAGCGGCGTGGCCAGGATGACGCCTTCGCATTCGGTGAACAGATGGTAGATGAGGCCCATGTCGTCATCGATGACGCATCCCGAGCCGCCGGCGCACTCCTGGCAGCCTGTGCAGTGGGCGATGTCCATCTCGGACGGCAGCACCTGGTCCACGTCGTATCCGGCCGACAGCAGCGCTTCCGCGGCGGCATCGCACATCTCGTAGGTGCATCCTCCCGGGACCCCGCCGCATATCAGCAGCGCCTTGTGCTCTTGTCCGGAATCTTCCATGCATATGTATCGTCCAACAACAGATATAAAGGTCAAACAGGGGATTGGGTGTCCATGGAGCAGACTGACAGCGACGACTTCACCAAGGTGAAGTTCGTCGAGTTCCCCCGCAACATAGTCGCGGGCCACGGCGTCCTGGGCACCGTCAAGAAGATGTGCGACGACAACCACACCGGCAAGGTCGGTACCATCATCACGGGCTCCAAGACCATGGAGGCCGCAGGGAAGGAGGTCCTGGACAACATGGCCGGGTACGACATGGACGTCTGCTACGTAGGCGATGCCACCATCGACAACGTCAACATGGCGATCGAGAGGATCCGCGAGTTCGGGTCCACCTTCGTGCTGGCGGTGGGCGGCGGGAGCAAGATCGACACTTCCAAGGTTGTCTGCAACGAGCTCAACATACCTTTCGTGAGCATCCCCACCTCCGCGGCCCATGACGGTATCGCGTCCAACAGGGCCTCGCTGAAATCGGACACCGGCTCGAAGTCCGTGGAGTCCGCGTCGCCCATGGGGATAATCGCCGACACCGAGGTGATCGCCAAGGCGCCGTACAGGCTGCTGGCGTCCGGATGCGCCGATGTCATATCCAACCTGACCGCCATCGAGGACTGGGACTTCGCCAGGAGGCTCCAGAACGTCCAGTTCAGCAGGTCCGCGTACTTCCTCGCGAAATACGCCGCCGAGTCCATAATGGACAACGCCGAGCTCATCAAGCCCGGCCTGGAGGACAGCGTCTGGATATCGATCAAGCCCATCATCATCTCCGGGCTGTCGATGAGCATCGCCAGGAGCTCCCGCCCCACCAGCGGCGCGGAGCACATGTTCTCCCACATGCTGGACCTGATGCACCCCGGAAGGGCCCTCCACGGAGAGCAGTGCGGAGTCGGGTCCATCATGACGATGTACCTCCACGGAGGGGACTGGGAGCAGATAAGGGACGCCCTGAAGATGATCGGGGCCCCGACCACCGCCAAGGAGCTGGGGATCACCGCCGAGGACGCGATCTACGCGCTGTCCCACGCCCACGAGATCCGCTCCGACAGGTTCACGATCCTGGGGAACGGCGGTATAAGCGAAGAGGTCGCTGAGACGGTCGCCAAGACCACAGGGGTAATCTGAGGTTCACATGACGCTGATAACGTTGATCGGAGAGGAGATGGCCAGGGAAGGAGCCGAGTTCTACTTCCTCGGCCCGCAGACCGAATGCAAGGACTGCAGGCTCAAGGGGGTCTGCTTCAACCTGGAGCAGGGGTCCCGCTACAGGGTCTCCGAGGTGCGCGGCCAGCGCCACGGATGCGCCGAATCCGAGGGAGAGGTCGTCGCAGTGGTGGTCGACAAGGTCTCGGGGCCGTTCGCGGTGCCCAAGAAGGGCGCGATGGAGGGCGTGACGCTCACCTATGCGCAGAAGGCATGCGATGTCGTGTCCTGCCCCAACTACGGCAGATGCCATGTGCCCGGGAAGACCGACGGGCAGAAGTTCACCGTCGTCAGGCTGGGGAAGCCCATGGAGTGCCCTCTCGGAGAGGACCTGGTGGAAGCAGAGATAATCTGAAGGCCCGCGAAAGCGGGCCTAATAAGTTTCCGATTGCGGAACGAGTGAAGCTGTACGTAGAATCCCATTCAGGAACGTGCTGCTATAAACTCGTCTATGTCATAGACAGAATCAGACAATGGTTGCCACCGCATCGCTGGGAGATTGAGGAAGTCAAGTACCCCATATCTATCGAAGATTTTGACCGTTTCCTCCGGTGAGATGCTATGAGCCTGGCTGTATTCTTCAATGCAGTGCACCTTGAACCTCATGGTCTCAGACTGGTTCATGGATGTTCTGGCCATACGAGATCACCTTCCAACTCATCATTAAATAGATCAGACAATTGATTGACATTGAAGTGCCAAACTTTGGTTGTTTCATCCCTTAGTCCTTCATAGACTTTGGACGACATGAACCTGCAAACTGCCTCATCTTCTGACCAGCCTTTCGATTTCATGATGTTATCTACAACACCCATTGCCAGATTTCTTTTTATGTACTCGAATGTGCCCTGGTCCATCAACTCACCTCCTTGTATCCAAGGAACGTCACGTATTCCAGCGATTTATCTGTATGGAATAGGATTTGACCATCTAAAGTTACAGACTTTAGCTCCAAGATTGCCTCTTCTTTGGTTATCCTGCCAATGGAGTAGTTGAATAATGTCTCGTAAACATTATCGTCAGCAACTGGCCCGATGATCACATCATACTGATGCCCGTTATCCTCAATCCGATTATAGCGGTTCTATCTGTTCTGATGCTGGTCGGCATCATATCGACACCTTGAGCTGACCC
>CAVCVB010000094.1:0-4501 GCA_963605395.1 Firmicutes bacterium CAG:194 | reverse complement strand
GTCCCACACTGTCTACAGCAGTGGAACAAAGACCACCGCCCTCGTCTCCTACCTGGACGTCTCCGGTGTCGTCAAGAACGCTGACTTGATCATCGCTCACAGCGAGAACGTAGAGTACGAAGACAAAGCTACTGACGGAAAGACCGTGGAGCTCTCCTCTGCAATCACCGTCACCGACGAGCTCACTGTGACCGAGACCGGCTCTATGAGCGTCGGTACAGCCGATGATGTCGATATCCCCGACACTGAGATCGAGGCCCCGAACTTCGAGGTCTCCGGTGCAGTCGTTGTCGCCGAGGATGCCACCCTGGCCTTCATGAACGGAACGGTCACCGTTTCCGGCACTTTCACCGCCGTCGATGGATTCGACGCTTCTAAGCTCGAGGCATTCACTATCGCCGAAGGCGCCGACCTCGTTCTGTCCGGCGACGTCGTGTTCTCCGAGCTGTCCGTCGCAGGGACCGTCACCGTCCCCGAGAACGCTTCTCTGACCGCCGTCGCCCTGGAGATCCAGGGAACCGTCGCCGTCGAGGAGACCGGAACCATCGATGCCGTCGCAATCTACGTCGGAACCACCGCCACGGCCATGAAGGGCATATCCACCGGTGCCGCCGCCGCCCTCTCCGGAGAGGGAACCGTCGATGCCGTGCTGATATACGTCGCCGCCGGAGCATCCGTCGACGATGCCATCCTCGAGGACCTCAGCAGCGTCGTCTTCCAGGTCCAGGGAGCCGATGTCGTGACCGTCTACGGTCAGTCCGGAACCGAAGTCGAGGCATTCGAGCCCGTCGTGAAGGACGGCAAGTTCGTCAGCTGGTACCTCAGCACCGACGAGACCAAAGCCGCCCAGACCAGCGTCGTGCTCGGAACCGAGGCCCAGACCATGGTCGCCATAGTCGAGGCCGACAGCCACAACGGAAACAGCGGCATGAAGACCACCGACTACCTTCTGATCGTCCTGGTCATCCTGATCGTCATCGCGGTCATCGTTGTCGCCGTGCGCAAGATGAAGGGCTGAGGGAAACAGATTCTGAAGCTTTCCGGGCGACATCAGATCGGACGTCTGCTCCGAGGGGCCCTCCTCCCGGATGCCGGAGCCTGCCTGAAAAGGCAAGTTGGAAAGGCATCGGAGGGGAGGGCCTCCAAACCCGTTTGGGGGGAGAACGGAGCAGAACGGTCTGTGAAAGATGCACAGCCCGGAAGGCGGATTGCTTTTGGGACTAGACACAGGCCAGATGAGCAGAAGGATGGCGGCGTTGCTGTTCAGAAAACGGCGTTATCCTGACCTAGGTATTATAAGTTCGAGTGCTAAAGATAACAATATGGAACGGGGGCGGATGCCCCCTCGGTTTTAGTTTTATCAACGATGAGCGAAGACCATGGACACCTTTCCGGCGTCCTTCTTCTCGATCCTGGCGAATCCGATCCTCTCGAGCTGGACAGTGTCCGCGGTCTCCGAGACGATGGCGCTCTCCACCAGGCCGTTCTGGACGGTCCCGTCGGGCATGAGGAGCTCGGCATCCACGGAGTCCCTTCCCACCCATTGGACGGCACGGACGCCGTGCTTCAATACGGAGACGTCGTTCCCGGCGTACTTGGCGGGGAGCCCGTACTCCAGGTTGCAGAGGTCCTTGAGCCTGATCTGCTTGGACTCTGCGAAGAGCTTGGAGTCCTCGCCTGCGAGGAACACCGTCCTCGGGTCCTCGAGCCTGTACTCCCTGCTGCCCCTCTCGGGGTGGTCGGGGTGCTTGGGGGCGGACCCCTCGATCACATCGATACCGTCGATGTCGTACCTGACGGGGTCCTGGACGAAGAAGTACCTGTTGGACACGCCGTCGATGACGTCCCTGTTCATGCCGAACAGGTTGTCCCACGAGAACTGGATGTCGACGGCCTTCATCCCGGCCTCCACCCAGTACCTCCTGATGGCCTCGGGCCTGATTCCCCTGCGCTCCATGGCCCTCACGGTCCCGGTCCTGACGTCGTTCCATCCCGTGTACGTGCCGTCGGCGATCTCCTTCTTGATAATCGATGTCTTCAGGACGGTGTCGGGGATGTTCACCAGTCCGTAGTGGTAGTACTCGGGCTTCTTCCATCCGAAGTAGTCGAAGATGTACTCCTGGCGGAAGGTGTTGTTCAGGTGATCCTTCCCGCGGATGACGTGCGTCATGCCCATCTCGTGGTCGTCGATGGCCACGGAGAGGTTCATCATCGGGTACGCGACGTACTTGTCCCCGGTCCTCGGATGGGGGTGGGAGACGAGCCTCAGGGCGACGAAGTCCCTGACCGCGGGGTTGGGGTGGTTCAAATCAGTCTTGACCACGACGACGGCCTCTCCCTCGGAGTACTCTCCGGCGAGGAACCTGTCGTACCTGTCCAGCTGCTCCTCCACGGGGAGGTCGTGGCAGGGGCATGCCTGCCTCTGCTCCTTCAGCTCCCTCCAGTGGTCGCCGTTGCAGGTGCACACGTAGGCCTTGCCCATCTCCAGGAGCTTCCTGGTGCAGTCGTAGTACAGCTCGAACCTCTCCGACTGGATGTAGGTCCTGTTGCACTTGACCCCCAGCCAGTCCAGGTCCTCGGGGATCATGTCGTAGGCATCGGGATCGATCTTCTCGGGGTTCGTGTCCTCGAACCTGAGGATCAGGTCGCCTCCGTACCTCTTGACGTACTCGTCGTTGAGGATGGAGACCCTGGTGTGCCCGATGTGGAGGGGCCCGGAAGGACCGGGCGCTATGCGCATGACGACCTTGTCCCCGACGTTCTTGAGCTCGGGCAGCTCGTACTTGCGCTCCTTCTTCTCCTTCACGAGAAGGGAGGAGTCCATCTCCTGGAGGGCCTTGGTCTGGGCATCGAGGCCCATGGCGTTGACCTCCTCCACGATCTGGTTGATGAGAGGGGTGATCTCGGCCGCCTTGGACCTGAGCTCGGGGCATCCCCCGAGGATCTTCCCCACGACCGCCTTGGGGTTGGCGGTGCCTTTGAAGAAAACGGCATTCTGAAGAGCGAATTTCCTGATCGTATCCTCGATCTGGTCGGACATGTTGCGAGGATTCCGATTCTTATATATGATTGTAGAGGAGAGATGTCGGCTTTGAAAACATATTCACATTCTCAACAATCAGACCGATATTGTCTCAGATGCTAGAGAAATGAAGTGATTGCAACACATGTAAGTACAGATCAATCATGAAGGGCGCTTTCTTGAATAAAACAAAGCAAATGCAGACCCACAGGATCCCCTTCGGCTTCGTTATATATGATGAGAGTACGTCTATTCTCCATGGACCGGAGGTGACGCAGAAGGTCTGCGACGGGAAGACGTATCTCACGCTCAAAGCGAAGATAAATCCGAACGCCGAGCAGGAGGTGGTGATAGCCGCCAACATAGAGGGAAACCGCTATGTGTACAACTTCATGGTTACCTACTGCAGGCTCTACTATCAGAACACCGGAGAGCTACCCAGCAAGTTCAAGTTGATAGGGTTCTCGACCAAGATTTGGGAAAAGATGCCGTGCTTGCACGCAATGTACAACAATACTATGATCGACACGGCAGATAGAGTTCTCAGGTCTTACAAGAAATGCCTGAAAAACCTCAAGGGGTCATTTGACAACGGATCTTTGAGCGAAGGATGCGGACATCCTCGTTACAGAACCCGGAACAGCTATTCGTCTTACAGCTATGTACATGGTCATGAATTCAAAATCTCCAAAAAAGGGAGGAAGATGTACATCAAACTTGGAAAGGTGCCTAAAAAGCTGAGGCTCCACGGCCCCGGCCTCCCTATGGGCACCCCAAAGACGTGCACGGTGTCCAGAGAGGACATGGGCACCCATTTCGATTACTATGTGACGATTTCGTTCCTCCAGGACCCCGGCTTCACCAGAGACGAGGAATACTTCGACATGGATACATCGTCCCCTGTGGGGATCGATGTCGGAATCGCCAACGTGGCAGCGTTCTCTGATGGCACTGTATACAGGAACACTCGGGAGTATGAGAAGAATCACAAAAGGTTCCAAAAGCTCCAGCGCAGGTTCTCTAAGACGCTTCCCTTCACGCCCGAGAGCGATGAGGCGAAGTCCAGGCTGAACCACTGCTACAAGAGACTTGTCAACAAAAGAAAGAACACGGTCAACTGTATCGCCCACGATGCAGTATACCTCCACAACGGAATCGTAATGGAAGCACTGTCAATAAGACAGCTTCGTTCAATCTCGAGGTCGAGGAAAATGACCAACCAGTACAACGATGCCTCGATAGGGAGGATTCGCGCCAGGATATCGGATGTGGCTGCAAGCGCCCACCGTATAATCATCCTTGTCGATCCTAAAGGGACGTCGCAGGAATGCTCGAGATGCGGAACTGTGGTAAAGAAAGGGCTAGAAGTCCGTATCCATCACTGTCCGCTCTGCGGGCTGAAGATTGACCGCGATATCAACGCCGCGATCAACATATTGAACCGCGGGTGGACCGGCCACCCCGACCCGGTATAAGGTC
>CAVCVB010000093.1:0-4533 GCA_963605395.1 Firmicutes bacterium CAG:194 | reverse complement strand
CAAGTAGGGTTTAAATAGAACGACCAGATAGGCAACTTGCTCTCCAAGAGCCGATGAATGATGAAGGCGCCTTTGAGCGTCTGAAAGAGGTAATTGAAATGTCTGTATTTGTGAAGTTTGAGACACCCAAGGAACTCTCCGACAAAGCCTACTCCCTCGCCGAGATGGCCAGGGACGGCGGAAAGATCAAGAAGGGAACCAACGAGGTCACCAAGGTCGTCGAGCGCAGCGCCGCTGCCATCGTCATCATGGCCACCGACGTCGAGCCCCCGGAGATCCTCGCCCACATGCCCGCCCTCTGCGACGAGAGGAACGTCCCCTACGTGTACGTCCCCAGCAAGGTCGAGCTCGGAAAGGCCATCGGACTCGACAAGCCCGCCGCGTCCGTCGCCATCATGGATGTCGGAAAGGGCAAGGCCCTCTGCGACGAGATCGCCCAGGCTGCTGCAGCGCTGAAGAACTGAGGTGAGCTGAATGGTCGACACTGACAGCATCCCCTCGGAGGTTGTCGAGATCATCGGAAGGACCGGAATGACCGGGGAGGCTACCCAGGTCAAGGTCCGTGTCCTCGACGGTCGCGACAAAGGAAGGATCATCACAAGGAACATCATGGGCCCCGTCAGGATGGGAGACATCCTGATGCTCAGGGAGACATCCAGAGAGGCCCGCAAGCTCGGGATGAGGTGATTCCGATGGTAGACACTACTAGGAAGTGCTCCTTCTGCGGAGCCCCCATCGAGCCCGGAACCGGCAAGATGTTCGTCAAGAAAGACGGCACCGTCCTGTTCTTCGACGCCAACAAGTGCTACAAGAACATGATCGAGCTCAAGAGGGTCGCAAGGACCACCGAGTGGACCGAGAAGGCAGCCCTCGAGAAAGCAGCCAGGCTCAAAGCCGCCGAGAAGAAAGAGGAATGAGCATGGCCATGGAGCAGACCTACCTCATGGTCAAGCCCGACGGAGTCCAGCGCGGACTCTGCGGCGAGATCCTCTCCCGCTTCGAGAAGAAGGGGCTGAAGATCGTCGCGATGAAGATGATGGTCATCCCGAAAGCCACCGCCGAGAACCACTACGGCGAGCACAAGGACAAGCCCTTCTTCCCCTCGCTCATCTCATACATCACTTCCGGACCCGTCCTGGCGATGGTCCTGGAGGGCGAGAACGCCGTGTCCGTCTGCAGGAGCATGATGGGCAAGACCAACCCCGCCGACTCCGCTCCCGGAACCATCCGCGGAGACTACGCCATGGTCACCGGAATGAACATCATCCACGGATCGGACTCCGTCGAGTCCGCCAAGAGGGAGATCTCCATCTTCTTCAAGCCCGAGGACCTCGTCTCCTACGACAGGACCTCCGACAAGTGGATCTACGAGTGATTTAGAGATAAACCATTTACCTTCCAAACCCTTTAACATACATTGTAGGTGGCGGACATGGCGATTAGGCAACCCGTTGTCAGTGTTCTGGGTCATGTGGACCACGGAAAGACCAAGCTTCTCGACCGTATCAGAGGGACTTCCGTCCAGGCCCGCGAGGCAGGGGCGATCACGCAGCACATCGGTGCCACCGAGGTCCCGATAGAGCACATCTACAAAGTGTGCGCCAAGCTGATAGGCAACAAGAAGTTCGATGTCCCGGGCCTGCTGTTCATAGACACCCCCGGGCATCACTCGTTCGTCACGCTGAGGGCAAGGGGAGGCTCCCTCGCCGACCTCGCAGTCCTCGTGATCGACATCAGGGAGGGGCTGATGCCCCAGACCATCGAGTCGATCCGCATCCTCAAGCAGTACAAGACCCCCTTCGTCATCGCCCTGAACAAGATCGACACGATCCAGGGATGGATCAGCGAGGAGGGCCGTCCGTTCATATTGTCCGAGAAGGTCCAGCAGGAGCACACGCTCAACGCCTTCAACGAGAAGCTCTACAACGTCATCGCGCAGCTGGCCGAGGAAGGCCTGTCCGCAGACCGCTACGACAGGATCGACGATTTCACCAAGGCCATCGCCCTGGTCCCGATAAGCGCCAAGGAAGGGGAGGGGGTTCCCGACCTGCTCCTGGTCCTCATCGGATTGGCCCAGCGCTTCCTCGAGACGCAGCTGGAGAAGGCCGAGGGCCCCGGGAAGGGGACCATCCTGGAGATCAAGGAGGAGCGCGGCCTCGGAAAGACCCTGGACATGATCCTCTACTCGGGCACCCTGAAGAAGGGAGACACCGTCGCCATGGGGACCAGAGGGGCCCCTGTGGTCACCAAGATCAAGGCGATCCTCAAGCCCAAGCCGCTGGACGAGATCCGCGATCCCAGGGACAGGTTCGACTCCGTGAAGGAGCTCCATGCCGCCGCTGGTGTGAAGATATCCTGCCAGAACTGCGAAGGAGTCATCGCCGGAGCACCGATCATCGTTGTCAAGGGGCCGAACGACCCTGCGGTGAAGGCTCTCGCCGAAGAGACGAGCATCAAGATCGAGGTCCAGGAGAAGGGGATCACCATCAAGGCGGACGCCATCGGATCGCTGGAGGCCCTCGCCTTCGAGGCCAAGGACCACGACATCCCCATCCGCAAGTACGGCGTTGGGGAGATCACCCGCAGGGACATCGTCGAAGCGGCTTACGGAGACAAGAAGAACAGCGTCATCCTGGGGTTCAACGTGACCATGTCCAAGGACGCGGAGGCCGAGCTGGCCAACCACGAGGACCTGAAGGTCATGACGAACCAGATCGTCTACCAGCTCATCGACGACTACATCGAGTGGGTGGAGGACAGCAAGAAGAAGACCGACACCGACAAGAGGTCCGAGTTCTCCTTCCCCGCCAAGTTCAAGATACTCCCGAACTGCATCTTCCGCGCCAGCAAGCCCGCCATCGTCGGAGTCAGGGTCCTGGCCGGCAGGATAAGGCCCGGAGAGAACCTCATACTGCCCGACGGCCGCGATGCCGGAAGGATCAAGAGCATCCACACCGGCGAGGACACCCTCAAGGAGGCCAAGCAGGGCGAAGAGGTGGCAGTCGCCATCGAGGGGGTCACCGTGGGCAGGCAGATCAACGAGGACGACGTGATCTACGTCGACCTCATCGAGTCCGGCTACAAGCAGCTCCAGACGCTCGAGCTCAACGACGACGAGAAGATGGCGATGGAAGAGACTGTCGCCATCAAGCGCAAAGAGGAGCCGTTCTGGGGAATGTGAAGGGCGCATGACCTTCCTCACCAGGCCTTTCCTGGGGTTCGTGTTCGCGGTCCAGCCCGTATGGCTGCCGTTGCTGATACTGGATGTCGTCACTATAGCAGTGCTCATCTTCAGGGAGAGGCTGGAGCCCCGGGCCCTGATATTCTGGATATCCGTCACGGTGGTGGTGCCGTTCATAGGCCCGCTGCTGTACCTCCTGTTCGGATGCAACCTCGTCTCGGACAGGATCTTCTCCCGCAAGGAGGATGCCGAGCGCGGCCTCCTCGCATCGGACAAGGTGATGACGGGGGATGCCCGCATACTCCGCATGGGCGGAGCCGACATATGCACCGGCGGGAACGACGTTGGCCTCAGATGGTCCGCCGATGATTACTCGGCTGACATGGTTTCTGACATCCGCTCGGCCGGCGAGCGCATAGGCCTGATGTCGCGCTGGCTGGATTACCCGGAAGCGGTGATAGACGCCCTGGCCGAGAAGGCGAGGGAAGGGGTGGACGTGAGGGTCATGACCTCCGCCGCCGGGTTCGGCAGGACCCGCGGGGCCGGGATGCTCAGGAAGGCCGGGGCGGAGGTGTGCACGTTCCGCTCCAAGCTCATAGCGGTCGTAGGGATGCGCCCCGCGAACCGCAACCTCAGGTCCATGCTCGCGATCGACGGGAAGGTCGCGTACATAGGGAAGGGCGCCGTCATGCGCGTGGAGGGCCCGGCGGCCCACAGGGCCATGCTCCGCTACTCCGCGGACTGGGCATTCGCGACGCGTTCCGAGCCGTCATGCGGCCTGGAGGCTCCGGTCGGAGCCGGGGATGCAGAGGTCCAGCTGGTCTCCGGAGGCCCCGATGCGGGGCACGACGCTCCCATGAGGGCTTGCTTCGAGCATGTGATATCATCCGCCAAGCACAGCCTGATGGTCATCGCCCCTTATCTGACCCCCAACGACGAGGCCTATTCCGCGCTGAAGATGGCCGTATTTTCCGGAGTGGACGTGACCGTCCTGCTCCCGCGCAAGGGCCGCCACTGGTACCAGTCCTGGAACTCGCTGTCGGCGTCCAATCCCCTGATGATGGCCGGAGTGAAGGTGTTCTTCGCCGACAAGGTCCTGGACCGCTTCGTCATGGTGGCCGATGGCAGGATCTGCGCATCGTCTTCGGGATCGTTCACCACCCGCTCCCTCCGCGACGACATGAACATCTGCGCCGTGACCTACTCCCAGAAGGCATCGCTGGAGATGGAGTCGTTCATCCAGGAGGAGCTCAAGGGCGCCGTGGAGTGCCTCCCCGAAGAGTACAGGCGCAGGACGCTCCCGGACATGGCCCGCATAGCCGTGGCCAGGATGCTGATGTTCCTGAACTGAT
>CAVCVB010000092.1:0-4743 GCA_963605395.1 Firmicutes bacterium CAG:194 | reverse complement strand
CGACCACCCCGGTCAGGAGCATAGCCATGGACCTTGTCGCCGCGCCCTCTCCGCGCATGATGCCCGCGACCGTCCCGCTCATGATGGCCAGAGTCCCTGCGACCAGCTGCGGGTAGACGTATGCCTCGCAATACGGCATCAGGGCATCCGCGCCCATCAGGTCCACGACCGGACGGACTGCGAGGATGAAGAACGGGGTGATGGCGACCCCTGTGATGATTGACAGGGAGATCGCCTGGGACGCGGCCTTCTCCGCCAGAGCGTGCTCGCGCATCCCCAGGCATCTGGACACCGTCGCAGTCGCCCCCAGGCTGAGACCGAATCCGATGGCCGCGAACCCCCAGAACAGAGGCCCGATGGATGCCATCGCTGATATGGCGTCCGCTCCCAGCCCGGAGCACCAGAACGCATCCGCGAACTGGTTGATCTGGACAACGAGCAGCGATACCGCTATAGGTGGCACCATCGCAAGGATCGCACGTCTCGGCTCGCCGAACAAGCGGTCCAGGGAATTGTCTGGACGTCCTTTCACTCGCCGGCCGTGCATCGAATTTGTATATAATCCGGGCGTTCGAAGTTTCTAGGCCCAACGAACCAACGACAGGGCGATGATGCCCATCAGGCCGATGCAGGCATCCCCGGATCAAAGGCATCCTCCGAAGCCGACTTCCAGGGAGCGCCGGATTCGGCAGGCTTCCGGAGAAACGGATAAATCCCCGGCTAGAATCACAGATGCATGGACCCCCGCATCCCAGAGATTGCAGAGAGGATCCGCGCTCTCCGTGAGATCTGCGGATTCGAGACGGCCGAGATGGCAGAAAGCACCGGCGTGACCGAAGAAGAGTACATCGCGCTGGAATCAGGCGAGCAGGACTTCGGATTCACGTTCCTGTTCAAATGCGCCGAGAAGCTGGGGGTCGACATGATCGAGATCGTCACGGGCAGCAACCCGCATCTCACCGATTTCACGATCACCAAGGCGGGCACCGGCCTGCCCATCAAGAGGAGGGCCGGGTTCAACTACTATCACCTGGCCGCCACGTTCAAAGGGAAGATGGCAGAGCCCTTCCTGGTCATGGCCCCGTACATCGAGGAGGAGCAGGGCAAGGAGATCCACCTGTCCCACCACGAGGGCCAGGAGTTCGACTACATCCTGTCCGGGACGCTGAAGTTCTCCCACGAGGGGAGGACCGTGGACGTGGGCCCGGGGGACACCCTGTACTACGATTCCGGGAAGGGGCACGGGATGATCGCCACCTCTCCCGAGGGATGCACGTTCCTGGCGATCGTCCTGAAGAAGGAGGGTTCCGATTGATAGGCCTGTACAAGGACTACCTCAGGGAGGTCAGGAACGACAAGGGCATCGTCACCCGCGCCCATCTCGACGTCCCGTCCGATTTCAACTTCGCATACGACGTCGTGGACAGGATCGCGCTGGCGGAGCCCGGCAGGAGGGCGCTGCAGTGGTGCAGCATCACCGGCGCCGAGAAGACCTTCACATTCGGCGACATCAAGCGCCTTTCCGACAAGACGGCCAACTTCCTGTCCTCCCAGGGCATCTCCAAAGGGGATTACGTGCTGGTCGTAGTGAAGCACAGCTTCCAGTTCTGGTACCTGTCCATCGCCCTCCACAAGATCGGGGCGGTCATGGTCCCGGCCACATTCATGCTGAGGAAGCACGACATCGAGTACAGGGTCGCCGCCGCAGGGATCAAGGCGTGCATATGCACCACCACCTGCGACATCGCAGACCAGGTGGACATCTCGGAGAACATCCCCACGCTGGAGAAGAAGTTCATCCTGAACGGCCGGAGGGACGGATGGATAGACTTCGATGCGGGAGTGGAGTCCGCTCCCGAGGAGTGGGCCAGGGTGCCCAACAGGTCCGACGAGATCATGCTGATGTACTTCACGTCGGGGACCGCCGGCAACCCCAAGATGGTCCAGCACGACTACTCCTATCCGCTGGCGCACATAGTCACCGCCAAGAACTGGTACTGCGTGAACCCGGACGGCCTGCACTTCACCATCGCGGACACGGGATGGATCAAGTGCGCGTGGGGCAAGCTGTACGCCCCGTGGATGATGGAGGGCGGGATATTCGTCTACGAGTTCGAGAAGTTCGAGCCCTCCGACATCATGGACAAGATCGAGAAGTACCGCATCACCACGCTCTGCAGCCCGCCGACCATGTTCAGGATGTTCCTGAACGCCGGAGTCGAAGGGCACGACCTGTCCTCGCTGACCCACACCGGGATTGCCGGAGAGGCGCTGAGCCCGGACACGTTCAAGAAATGGCACGAGGCCACCGGCCTGAAGCTCATGGAGGCCTTCGGACAGACCGAGACCCCTCCGATCGTGGGGACATGGGCGGGCATGGAGCCCAAGCCCGGGTCCATGGGGGTGCCTTCTCCGCTGTTCGACGTGGACCTGGTAGACCCTGAAGGGAACAGCGTCCCGCCCGGAGTGGACGGGGAGATCATCGTCCGCCTATGGCACAGGGAGCCCGGCATCACAGTGGGGTACCTGGCCAACGACGAGGGCAACCGCATCCTGAAGGAGGAGATGGTCCACCACACCGGGGACGTGGCATGGAAGGACGAGGACGGCTACTTCTGGTACGTCGGGAGGAACGACGACATCATCAAGTCCTCCGGATACAGGATCAGCCCCTTCGAGATCGAGAGCGTGCTGATGCACCATCCGGCCGTGCTGGAGTGCGCCATCACGGGCGTTCCCGACCCCGTCAGGGGGCAGCTGGTCAAGGCGACCATCGTCCTCAGGCAGGGGTTCGAGGGCACGGACGAGCTGAAGTCCGAGCTCCAGAACTACGTCAAGAAGGAGACCGCCCCGTACAAGTACCCCAGGACCATCGAGTTCGTCGATGCCCTTCCCAAGTCCACATCCGGGAAGATCATGCGCAGGAAGATCAGGTCCGACGATTCCAGATCATGATCCCCAGGGGGCCCGGAGGTCCCGGGCCCCATGGCTTCTCTGCTCCGGAGGATCCTCAGACGGAGTGCCTCGACACGATCGCGTCGAACTCCCCGCCTTCGGAGAGCCAAGCATCGAACGTCTTCCCGCTTTCTTGAACGGCCTTCCCGATCTCCACGACCATGCCGGGGATCCTGTCCTCGGGGATGGATCCGGCATCGTCGCCGAACCTCTCGCTCCCCTGGAGCCCGCATCCGTTGACGGTCATCCTGAACACCGGGACGCTCTTGCCGTCCACGGCTTTGGACGAGCCCTGAAGGCCTATGGCCCCTACCTGATGGCAGCCGCAGGACGAGGTGCATCCGGAGATGCGGAACCTGGGAAGGCAACCGTCCGGGATTCCGGCTTCCTTCACGGCGGCGATCGTCCTCTTCAGCAGGCCGTTGGAATCCCTGAGGCCGAGCTGGCAGACGGAACCGCCGATGCAGGACACGGAGGTCTCGAAGAGCGTCGAAGCTCCGTCGGATGTGATGTCCCTGACCTTCTCGGCCTCCGGTCCGCTCAGATTGATGATATAGATGGTCGAATCGGGCGAGATGCGGAGCTCCGCGCCGTCCATGACACGGATCGTATCGGCTATCCTCTCCAAAGCCTCGGGCTCCACGTCCCCTCCGACGGGATGGTAGGCGACATAGTACAGCCCCTTCTGCTTCTGCGGGAATATGCGCTCTCCCGACACGGGAACGTCCTCTTTCACGGGGAACGACGATGCCTCGGGATGGATCTCAAGGCCTCCGGCCGCCTTTAAACGCTCGTAATTGGACAGGAACGCCTGCCTGTAGGCATCCTCGCCCATGTCGTCCTTCATGTACCTGGTGCGTGCGCGCTTCCTGTCCCCGTAGTTCCCGTGCTGGACGAAGGTGTCCACCATGGCGCTGACGTAGTACAGGACATCCGACGGCTCCGTTCCCGATGCGATCAGGCACCCCATCCTCGGGTCGTTCCCGAGGCCTCCGGCGCTCCAGACGTCGAATCTTCCTTCGGGCGTCGCGATGAACCCCAGGTCCCTGAACGTGGCGTGCGTCTCATTGGACGGAGAGCTGGAGAAAGTGACCTTCAGCTTCCTCGGGAGCTTCACGGAGCCCATCATGCCGAGCAGGTGCTCCTCCGCGGCCTTGGCGTAGGGATACACATCGAAATGCTCTCCGGGATCGACGCCGGACAACGATGTCGCGGACACGTTGCGCGGGTTGTCCCCGCCTCCGCCCTGCGTGATTATCCCATGGTCCAGTGCCTCGTCCATGATATCGGCGATCTCATCGCCGGTCAGGTCGTGGAGCTGCACCGTCTCGCAGGTGGTGGTGTGTATCCTGCGGATCCCGTGCTCCTTCACGGTCCCGACGATGAAGTCCAGCTTGTCCTTGTCCATATGGCCCCCGCACATGCGGAGCCTGATCATGCCGCGCTCGCCCCCTTTCTGGGCATAGCTGCCGAACCTGCCGGATATGCCCTTGTAGTCCTTGGCGGACATCTCTCCGGAGAAGAACCTCTTCTCCGCTTCCCTGAACTCGGGTATGTTCCTGCGGAACTCCTCGACCTTTTCGGATTCCATTCTATCGCTGGAGGTGAATCTCGCGCGGGGAGTATATACGTGTACTCAGGCAGACCTTATCATGGGCGAAGCATGGATGCGCCGAGCGTGCGGCCGCAGCGGATAAGTAGCCGCAGACACAGAGATATGCATGGGGCCCTGGAAAAGGAAACGCTGTGACCGTCCGGCCGATGAAGCATCCGTCAGCGATGATGCCC
>CAVCVB010000091.1:0-4767 GCA_963605395.1 Firmicutes bacterium CAG:194 | reverse complement strand
AACCCCGTTTTTATTTAAAGAAATCACTAGTTAGTACATTAAGGAATGAATCCAGTTAATTATCATAATCAGGATAAACCAGTGCATCCAACATACGCAATGATGAACCGCCGCCGGCGCCAAAGAGGTTGGATGCGCCATGCATCCATTATGTTGTAGGCGTCAATAAAACTGGCATAGGGGATCGGATCCGGCCCAATTCCATCAGCCTAATATATTGTATTATAGAAGGCGGCTCAGGCAGCGGGGCCAGCAGGCCCTCAACACCTATGAACTTCGGAGCTTTTCCGCTTAAGCTTATATCGGAGTATCATAATCGAATCAACCATGTATGTTTACATTCTGGGCGGATTCCTCGGAAGCGGGAAGACCACTCTGCTCATGAAAATCGCCTCCATGTACACGAAACGCGGACTCAAGACCGCACTTGTCGTGAACGAGTCCGGATCCATCGGCGTCGACGGAGCCACTCTGAAGGCCGAGGGCTACGACGCTGTCGAGCTCCCCGACGGTTGCATCTGCTGCTCCCTGTCCGGGACGCTGCAGTCCGCGCTGAAGAACATCAAAAAGGACATCGACCCCGACATAATCATCGTGGAGCCCACCGGGCTCGCCCTCCCCCACAAGGTGAAGGAGCTCGTCCGCGTGTCCATGATCGACGATGACGCCACCTACATCATCGGCGTCGCCGACGTCCAGAGGTTCGACGACCTCATCAAGAAGAAGGAGCAGTTCTTCAAGATGCAGATGTCTCAGGCAGACTTCATCCTGATCAACAAGATGGACCTGGCCAAGCCCGGCCAGATCGAAGAGGTCACAGGATGGCTCAAGTCCGAGTACCCCCAGAAGCCCGTCATGGCGATCTCCGCCAAGACCGACGAGAACATCGACAAGCTCTACGAGATGATGAGATGAGCGAGCACGAGCACCACCACGATCACGACCATGAGCACGAGCCGACCTCCATCGAGCAGGCCGGCGGATGCGCTGTCGGACTGAAAGGGACCATCACATGCTTCAACGCCGATGCGGAGGCCAGGTTCGCCAAGGCCCTGCTCCAGGTCGGCCAGTGGGTCACCGACGAGTCCGGATGCCTCCTGGGCCACATCAAGGCCGCCATCGTCGACGACGAGGGCAAGGGCATAACCCTGAACCTCACCGACATGGAGAACGGCGTCGAGCACCACGGCACCCTCGAGCCCTGCGAGAAGGTCCACTTCGACTTCATGTGCGCCGTCCTCGATGTGGACGAGCACGAGCTCAAGCACAGGATGTACCACGCCGTGGACGACACCGGCCTGGACTACGAGCTGGACGAGAAGGTCGAATGCTGCTGCGGGCACGACCATGATCACCACCACGATCATGACCACGGGCACGACCATCACCACCATGACCATGATCACGACCATGACCACGGCTGCTGCTGCGGGCATGACCACGACCATGAGCATGAGCACCACCACGATCACGAAGGCCACGACCATCACCACCACGACGATGATGATGGCGAATGCCACTGCGCGGAATGCGAAGCGGCAAGGGCCAAGAAGGAAGCGAAGAAGGAGAAGAAGTCCTTCTTCGACCGTTTCAGGAAGGGAAAGGAATGAGATACGGTATATCGCTGGACATAGGCACGAGCGGTACCAGGGGACACGCAGTCGAGCTCGAGACGGGGAAGATCATCTCCACCGTCGTCACCGAGTGCCACCCCCTGCCCGGTGCCAACATCATGGACCACCTGACGTTCTGCATCAACTTCGGAACCGATGTGGCCCATAAGATCCTGATGGACACGGTCAACAAGCTGATCGCCCGCATGGGCATCGACCTGAACCAGGTCGACAGGGTGAGCATCTGCGGGAACCCGATCCAGCTGTCCATGTTCCAGAACATCCCCGTGGACGACCTGGCATTCGCCGGGGAGAACGCCCACAAGGCAAGGGGGATCGTCGAGCAGAAGAGGGACGCGGGAGTGTTCTCCGCAGTCGACGCCGGACTGAACGTCCGCGACGGATGCGAGCTCCTGGTGCCCCCCGCCATCAGGCACGAGATCGGAGCAGACGCTCTGGCCATGATGTACAAGAGCGGCTTCCTCGAGCAGAAGGAGAACTGCCTCGTCACCGACTACGGGACCAACGCCGAGATGGCCCTGAAGGTCGGGGACGACATCTACACCGGATCCGCGGCCGCGGGTCCCGCCATGGAAGGGCAGTCCATCCGCTGCGGAATGCTGGCCGGGCCCGGAGCCATCTCCGACCTGGAGTACGACTTCAGATGGATCTGCAAGGTCCTGGACGACGACATCATCCCCAAGGACGGGGACAAGGTCGACTTCGGGCTCGAGATCATCGAAGAGTACGGCCCCATGCACGGGAAGGCCAAGGGGATCACCGGAACCGGAGTGGTCGCAGCCGTGGCAGCCGCCATGGACGACCACCTGTGGAGGAAGGGGAAGCTGGACACATCGGACGGCAAGCTCCACCTCCAGGACGGGGTCTACGTCGACTCCCACGACATCGCCGAGGCGCTGAAGGCCATCGGAGCCATGAGGGCAGGGCACTTCACCCTCCTCGAGCACGCCGGCATCAAGTTCAGCGACCTGGACATCATGTACATGGCCGGAGCCTCCGGAACCTATGTGGATGCTGTCAAGGCACGCGAGATCGGACTGCTCCCGCCGTCCTGCGGCACCATCTACCAGTACGGGAACACCTCCCTGGCCATGGCCACGGACATCCTGAGGGACCCCGAGCTGCTGGACACCCTCCAGGGCATCGCCAACGGCATCAGGGCGAACCACATCATGTTCGCCGGAGACAAGATCTTCGAGCAGATCTACACCCAGGAGCTGGCCCTCTGCGACGAGGGAATGCCCATGGAGATGTACAACAGGAACAACGCCATGGCAGGGATCCAGGAGCTGCCTAAGCCCAAGGGGATCCCCACGGTCCACCGCATGGTGCAGCGTGACATCCCCGACCTCGGAGAGAAGGGACTCACCATCCTCCACGACATCGGGACCGAGCTCCGCGGCCACATGGAGGGCTGCATCGGATGCAAGGTCTGCGAGAAGGAGTGCCCCGAGGACGCGCTCACCGTCGCCGACGGCAACGAGATCGTCGTCAAGACCAAGAACTGCCTGGGGACCGCCTGCTACAGGTGCCAGTTCTCCTGCCCGAAGAAGGTCTACAAGTACGACCAGCTGAAACTCGCTTTCTGAGGGGGCGGGGGCTTCTCCCCTCCCTCGGCCTTTTCAAACGCCCCTTCGCGGGGGCAATTACTTTATCCAATCGTCATACGGGCATCAGAAGGATGATCCCCGATGTACGAGCTTATCCAGGTATCGGATTCCACTTACTACGTCCAGAGCCCGGCCAAGATCGGCCTTGTGAAGCTGAACGACAAAGACGTGTGCCTCATAGACAGCGGCAACGACAAGGAGGCCGGGCGCAAGGTCCGCCAGATCCTCGACGCGAACGGCTGGAGCCTGAAGGCGATCTACAACACCCATTCCCATGCGGACCACATAGGAGGCAACCAGTACCTCCAGGCGCAGACCGGATGCAAAGTGTACGCCAAGGGCGTGGAGTGCGATTACGTCAACCATCCCATCCTGGAGCCCGTGTCCCTCTATGCCGGATGCCCTCCGAAGGAGCTCAGGCACAAGTTCCTCATGGCCCAGCCCAGCACGGCGGAGCCTCTGACGGACGATGTTCTCCCCGAGGGGTTCTCGATCGTCCCCCTGCCCGGCCATTCCATGGACATGGTCGGCTACCGCACGGCGGACGATGTGGTCTTCCTGGCGGACTGCCTCTCCAGCCAGGCGACCCTGGAGAAGTACGGGATCCCGTTCATCCACGATGTGGGCGCGTACATATCCACTCTCGAAGCTGTGGAGAAGATGGAGGCCAGGATGTTCATCCCCGCCCATGCCGACCCCGCAGAGGACATCTCCGGGCTCGCGAGGCTCAACATCGACAGGGCCGTGGAGATCGGCGATGAGATCCTCGGCATCTGCTCCGAAGCGTCCTCCTTCGAGGACGTCCTCAGGAAGCTGTTCGTCCGGTACGGCCTCACCATGACCCTGGAGCAGTACGTCCTGGTCGGGAGCACCGTCAGGTCGTACCTCGCATGGATGATGGATGCCGGCAAGCTGACAGTGGAGGTCAGGGACGGCCTCCCCGCATGGAAGTCGGTCTGAAGCCGCCAATATACAATATAATAAAGAAGGGTAAGCGGGAGGGATCCCGCGGACCCGTTATTCTCACTGGAGGACGTTCTCGCTCTCCAGCTCTTCGAGGATCCTCTTCCTCAGGGCCGTGAACTCTGGGGACGCACGGTCCCTCGGCCTGGGCCAATCGATGCTGATGACCTCTTTGATCTTCGCAGGGCGCTTGGTCAGGACCACGATCCTGTCGGAGAGGTAGACGGCCTCGTCCACCGAGTGGGTGATGAAGATGATCGTCTGGTCGGTCTTGTCCAGGATCTTCAGCAGGCCCGCCTGCATCAGGTTCCTGGTCTGGGCGTCCAGAGCTCCGAAGGGCTCGTCCATGAGGATCACGTCGGGATTGGTGACCAGCGCACGGGCGATGGCCACGCGCTGCTTCATGCCTCCGGACAGCTCGTGGATCCTCGAATCCGCGAACTTCTCCAGGCCGACGATCTTCAGGTACTTGTCGGTCCTCTCCCTGCGCTCCTCCTTCGGGACACCTGCGATCTCCAGGCCGAACTCCACGTTCTTCCTGACGGACCTCCAGGGGAACA
>CAVCVB010000090.1:0-5010 GCA_963605395.1 Firmicutes bacterium CAG:194 | reverse complement strand
TCAATGCAAAAAAAAAGGGCTAAGGCCCTAGTTCATCTAGGCACCCAAGGCCTAAGATCCAGCTGGTGTTCAGCAACGGTTTAAGAGCGCTGATATGGCTCTGATTAACATTAGGCAAGCACGTGAACAGCGCGCTTGTTGTCAGACAACACAGGCCCGGGTAACCGGGCAAAAAACCAAGGGCGTTCTCGCCCTTGGTACATCATTCTCATGGATTTCCGATTGCGTCATCTTTTCTGCGGACTGTGCTTCCCGGCGCAGTAGTGCCTGAACCCGGCCTTCGCCAGCCAGAGCATCAGCGTCCCTCCGATGATCTCCGCCACCACGAGGCTCCAGTAGATCGCATCCAGGGATATCGAGCTGCCGAAGAACAGCAGGACCACGATCAGGATGTTCCTGGCGAACGACGAGAGCATCGAGATCTGCGCCATGCGCAGGGACTGGAGGATCGACGAGCCGATGTCTATCATCCCGACGAACGGTATCAGGAGGGCGTAGATCCTCAGCACGTGGGCGAACTCCGGGCGGAGCTCGGCCATGGTAGGCGAGTACGTGAACGGGATTATGGCCCAGTCCGCGAACACGAACAGCACCGCGGCTATGACGATCATCCAGAGCATCGTGAGCGATATGGAGTAACGGTAGCCCTTCTTGGCCTTCTCTGCGTTCCTGGACCCCAGGGCGGCCGAGCACACCGGTATGAGCGCCGAGCCCACGGCCTGGGAGATCACCTCGGCCAATGAGACGAACCTCCACGGGATGTTGTAGAACATGGCCGCAGCCGTGCCTCCGCACGCTATGACGAATATCCTCTGCACCATGGACATCACGCTGATGAGCATGGATTCCGTGGCGCGCGGTATCCCTACGAACAGGATCTCCTTCATGTCCCCGAGGTTCGGGCGCATGTCCGATATCTCGAGCTTGAGGAACAGCGTCCCGCGCCTGTACCACCAGAGGCCGATTCCCGCGGATGCCGTCGACGATATGACCGTCGCCCATCCCGCACCGGTGAGGCCCATGCCCAGCCCGTATATCATCACGGGGTCCAGGACGATGTTCACGGCCGCTCCGGCCAGGAGCATGGCCATGGACCTCTTGGCCGCGCCTTCGGCACGGATGACCCCGGAGATGGTCCCGTCGAGGATGACCAGGGTCCCCGCGAGGACCTGCGGGTAGATGTAGGACTTGCAGAGGTCCATGATGCCCCCTGCGCCCATCATCTCCACTGCCGGGACCACGGCGATGAACAGGAACGGCGTGGTCACGGCCCCGATGATGACGGACAGCACCAGGGTCTGCGAGGCCAGCCTGTTGGCGGATGCATGGTCGTGCCTGCCGAGGCATCTGGCGATGGCCGTCGCCGCGCCGATCCCGATGCCCGTGCCCAGCCCGGAGACTATCCAGTAGAACGGAGATATGGTGGAGACGGCGGAAGACGCGTCGGACCCCAGCCCGGAGCACCAGGACGTGTCCGCGAAAAGGTTGATCTGGACGACCAGATAGGATATGATCAGCGGGAGGAGCATGGAGCGGATGGCCTGGCCCGGCTCTCCGAGCATGCGCTTCAGGTCCTCGCTCTCCTCCTCGTCCGCCATGCCGATGCAATCTGTCGTGCGGATATTTCAGACCTCCGAGCAGGACGGATGCGAAAGGAGGATATCCCATATCGGGATTCGGAGGGCATGATCCAACTCGACATCCTCTGCGTGGGCGCTCTGGAGCGCGATGCGGACGGGAACATACTGAAAGCGGACTCCACATCGGTGCTGATCCGCACGGACAAGCATCTGATCGTCGTCGACCCCAGCACGAAGTACATGAAGCCTGCCGTCAAGACATCGTTCAAGCAGATCGGCGTGTTCCCCCACGATGTCGACATCGTCATACTGACCCATACGCACAGCGACCACATCGAGAACCTGGACCTGTACAAGAAGGCGAAGGTCTATGTCCACAAGGGCGGGAAGACCGAGATCCCGGGCGCCACCATCGTCGATTCCGACGAGCTGGAGATCTGCCCCGGCGTCCGCATGGTCCACACCCCCGGCCACTGCACCGAGGAGTCCAGCGTCTTCGTGGAGGCCGACAGGAAGTACGTCATCGCAGGGGACACCATCCCCCTGGAGGACAACTTCAGGAAGAACGTTCCTCCGGCGCTCAACACGGACGCCCGCCTGGCGAAGGAGAGCATGGACCGCATCAGGAAGTTCGCCGACGTCATCGTCCCGGGCCACGGATTCCCGTTCATGGCGTGACACAGGGAGAAACGTTTAAGCACGGCGCAGGCTACGAGTCGGTAACCAAGGTGGTAACATGATTCAGAGGGAGATGCCCGACACCATTGTCTACGAGTGCCCCGACTGCGGGGAGGAGACGGATCACCAGATACTGAAAGGCAGGATGGGCAAGTCCACTCTGGAGGGGACCTTCAGGTGCAACGTCTGCGGGAAGGTCTCCAGCGAGACCATCAAGATCCCGGAGCTGATCTCCGTTCCCGTCATCTACAGCGACGGGGACATCTCCGAGCCCAGGACCGCCACCCTCGAGAGCAACGACATCGTCGCCATCGACGACGAGTTCGAGCTCGACGACGGGATGCTGGTGTGCATAACGCACATCGATGTGGACGAGGGCAAGAAGGTCAAGAAGGCCCTGGCCACCGATGTGAGGAAGCTGTGGGTGAAGAGGTTCGACGTCCTCAGCGTGAAGGTCTCCGTCAACGACAACAGGAAGACCTACCCTCTGAGGATCGAGGCCGAGCCCGACGACGAGTTCGTCGTGGGCACGCAGCTGGAGTTCGAGGACTTCGATTGCCTCATCCATGCGATCAAGACCAAGCACAGCCTGGTCAGGCGCGGCTCCGCAGAGGCCAGGGACATAACCAGGATCTACGGGAAGATCCGCAAGAAGAGGTACGACGTCCTCGCTTTCGACGACGATGAGGAGTTCGACGAGTCGGACTACATCATCGACGACGATGACGACGACATCGAGTGATCTTTTTCCAATTCCATGCTTCCGAGGGCAGAGCCCCTCGGAGGTCACTGCCCGTCGTCGAGGATGGGGTCCAGGACGTCCGAGATGTTCTCGGATTCTATCGTCAGGTCCGCGGCCTCAGACGTGTAAGGGTCGGTGGGGTTGAACGCTATCGACAGCCCCGACGCCTTGAACATCCCTATGTCCGTGAAGGAGTTGCCTATGGACACGGTCCTCTCCTTCGTGGTGCCGTACTTCTCGATGAACTGCCTGACGTTGATCCCCTTGTCGCGGAGGTCCACGTTCATCTTCCCCTCTCCGGTCAGGCGGCCGTCCTCGTAGGCGCAGAGCTCGTCCGCGACGTAGTCGTCGAACCCGAACTCCTTCACGAGCATCTCGGCGGCCAGGTTGATGCCGCCGCTGACGATGACGCACTTGATCCCGTTGTCCGTCAGGCAGGCGATGGTCTCCTGTATCCCTTCGATGAGGGGCATGTCCCTGAACGTGCGGGCGATGTCGCTGAGGCTGGTGTCCGGCTTCTTGTCCGTCCACAGGGCTATGTCCCTGCGCATGAACTCCGGCTCGTCGATCTCGCCGTTGACGAACGCCTGGTAAGCGGGCTCGTTGTCCACTTCGTAGCACTGGTGCACCCAGCACCAGGAGCTCCTGACCCTTGTCAGGGTGCCGTCCATGTCGAAGCAGACGAGATCGTATTTCCTCATGGTTCGGGACATGTGCCGGAACTAGATAAGGCGGTCGTTCGGAGCAATGTTCATCATGGGGCGGAGGTTCCGGAGGGCATGATGTCCCTGGCCGATGCGCTGACGCTGTCGAGGGCGGTCCTCGCCGTGCCCGTCGCGCTGGCGCTGGCCTTCTTCCTCGACGGCGGCTCATCCGTGCCGTTCATAGTTCTGTACCTGGCAGCGTTCGCCACCGATTATCTCGATGGAAAGGCCGCTCGCTCGAAGGGCACGTGCACGGAGCGCGGAGCGAAGATGGACGTCCTGGCGGACCTGCTGGTGGCCGGGGCCTCCACCATCGTCCTGGCGATGCACGGGCAGCTGCATCTCGCGTACATCATCCTGATGGTGCTGCAGTTCTCGGTCTTCTTCCGGCTGAGCCATGTCCGCTTGGAGTACGACCGTTGCGGGCGCATCGCCGGATAGATGTTCTGCACCGTGCCGTTGGCCGCTGTCATCCTCCACGGGGCCTTATGGGATGCGATGGCCGTTCCGATCCAGGCCGCCATATGCGCCTTGGCCGTGGCATCCATGCTCAGGAGGATCGGCGCCGCCTTATCCCGGCGACGGCGATGATGAAGAAGACAGCTGTCGCGATGAGCACGAAGGCCATGCTCGAGGCGGCATCGAACGCGAAGCCTCCGAGGGACAGGTCGAACCCCATGTCGTGCCTGAACTCCGCTACGGTCTCCGCGGGAGCGCCTGCGAACACAGAGTCCAGCGCATCTCCTGCCAAGCTGTCGCGGAACAGCGAGGCCATGTGGCTGGCGGGGACGATCCCGGAAGCCGCCTGCATCCCGGCGGGCATGGTCCCCGTGGGCATGTATATCCCTGCCAGGAACCCGATCACGATGCTGACCACCATGAAGAATCCGGAGAATGCGCCGGTGCTCCTGAGGAACGAGGTCATGGCGTAGATTATGATGGATCCTGACAGTGAAGAAGGGATCAGGAGCGCGGCTGTGGCGACGATCCCCGAAGCGCTCAGAGGGCATCCGGTGGCAGCAAGGTATGCGACGCACACAGCCATGGACATGATGCTCATGGCGAAGCCCACGAAGAACGTGCTGAGGATGTACCCGCAGGCTATCTCCGCAGGGGACATCGGCGTCACCAGGATGTCCCTGAGCCTGCCTGTGGACCTGTCTTCGACCATGGTCTGCAGCGATCCGGCGGAGGCCGTCACAGGCACTATCGCGAGTATCCCGGCCATCACCCAGGCGTCCACGAGGTTGGACATGCCGTCCATGTCCGGATAGGACTCGATCAGCATGTTCCTGAGGAACAGCAG
>CAVCVB010000089.1:0-5014 GCA_963605395.1 Firmicutes bacterium CAG:194 | reverse complement strand
ATCTCTTTCTTCATGGGGACCCGATTGTCGGATGATTGAGATAAAGGTTGTTCGGACAGGGGCCGTCGTCCCGCTTCTATAATATGTGTATATGGGCGCCCGAAGATGGTATGGGCTGCCCGATAAGCCCGACCTGACGGCATCCTTTCACGAGGAGAGCAGTCTTCGGGCCCTTCTCCTTCCAGCGGAGGAACTCTTCCTCTATCTTGCGCTCCAGATAGAAAATATGCGTCCAGGCGCACATCATTTGCAAACAATGTCAATCTTTGCAAATAAAATCAGCAAACAATGTCAATGTTTGCGAAATCCATCAGATCTCGATGTCGAATATGCGTATCTCTCTGGAATCCAGGGCGGACACGATCGACTTAACGTAGCCGTCCACTCCCGAATCGTCGAACCCGAAGGTCCTGAGCTCCATGGCGCACATGATCCTCATGCACTCCTCTTCGGACATCCGGACGGGCTCCTCGGCGATGGTCTTCAGGACGCTTCCCATGGACCCTGAGAACGCTATGATCTTCAGGTCGAAGCCCGGCTCATCGGTGAGCCCCCTCCACAGGTGGGCCTTGTCCTCCAGCCATTTCTTGTAGAATCCCATCGCGCTCTGGAAGATCTCCCACTTGGTATGCGCGACTGACAGCAGCTCCGCGATCCTCGGGGACCTGAAGGACGCGTAGATCTGGATGCACGCGGGGAAGCAGAGGACCTTCTCCGGAGGCGCATCGGGCCCGATGATCTCGTCCATGAGTTCGGACGCCTCGCTGAACGCGACGCCGGCGATGTCGATGAAGATCTCGTCCTTGCTCTTGTAGATGTTGTAGAGGCTCCCGTTGAGGATCCCGGCCTTCAGGATGATCTGCCTGACGGTGGTCTTGTCGTACCCCTGCTCCAGGAAGAGCTTGATCGACTCCTCCAGGATGCGGCACCTGGTCTCGTCGGTCTTCTCGCTCCTGGTCTTGGCCCGTGCGTTGATGCGCTCTCTGGTGACTACGCGGTCCATGGTCGGTCTTCCCTCGTAAATGTCCTGCTCCACATCAGAATGCACCGTATATATCGCCACCGAGGGCCCTAGGCCCCAATCCTTCGTCAACATTCTTGAGCATGTTCAAAATACTTAAATAGCTCGGAAATTTGAGCGCGTTCAAAGGTGAATGAAACCATGTTTGAGAAATACGCTCAGCATGTCCAGAAGCACCCCAAGGCGATCATCGCAATCTGGGTCGTCGCCCTCGTCATCGCGCTGCCTTTCGCGGCGCAGGTGGGGGACGTCCTCAACTACGACATGACCACCATGAAGGGGCTCGACTCGGAATCGAGCGACGGTCAGGCGATCGTCGACGAGTATTTCGATGCCAGTCTGAACACAGAGACAATTCTTGCCATACCCTATTCCAGCAGCAAAGATCTGGATAACATCGAGAACAGTTTTGTCTCGACGTTGGAAACGGCTTTGCACGATTGCTACGGAGACGGAGTCACTTGCAGTGTGATGGGAGCCTTCCACGGAGACGACCCCAGCAAAGGGGTGTACCTCCTGTCCTTCACGTTCGGAGACAATTACTCCGCGATGGACGAGATCGGCAACCTCAGGGAAGCCGTGTCCTCCGCCGTCAACATGTCCGAACTGGACATAACAACATATGTCACAGGTACGGTCCCCATCGCATACGACACCCTCAAGGGCGCCGATTCCGATATGACCAAGATCGACCCCCTGTCGATCCTGCTCATCCTCATCATCCTCGGGCTGTTCTTCTACACCCTGGTCACGGCCCTGGTCCCGCCCATAGTGGTCGGTACCGCATACGGTATCATCCTCGCCCTGACCTTCGCTCTGGGGCAGTTCCTCGATATCTTCTACATCACCAAGACCATCGTCCTCGTCTCGATGCTCGGTGCCGGATGCGACTACTCCGTGTTCATCATCGCGCGTTACAGAGAGGAGCGTATCTACAACAACAAGGACAAGAGCGGAGCTCTCACCGAGGCCATCAAGTGGGCCGGAGAGTCCGTCTTCACATCCGGTCTTGCAGTCATCATCGGATTCGCGGTCATGTCCTTCTGCTCGTTCAGCCTGGTGTCCACCATGGCCATCGTGCTGGCGCTCGGAATCGTCATGGCGATGCTCGCCGCACTGTCCCTCATACCTGCAGTCATAGCCCTGGTCGGAGACAAGATCTTCTGGCCCAGGAAGATCGACGACTACTCTGGGAAGAGCAAGATGCGCTCCGGGTTCTACGGACGCTGCGTCATGGCCTCCAGGAGGTACTTCGGCTTCGCGGGGAAGTTCTCCACCAAGCACGCCGTGCCCATCGTCGTCGTCGCAGTGCTCCTGACCGTCCCTCTGGGATACGTCGCTGTCACCTCCGAGAACTCCTTCGACATGATCAGCGTCATGCCCGATTCCGAGGCGAAGAGCGGAGTCGACGCGATCACCGAGAACACCGACGGCGGGTACATCATGCCCACCTATGCCATGATTAAGTTTGATAAGTCGATTGCTGAGGTGACCATATTGGATCCAATCAATGGTATCGGTGTACTGATTTGGACTCCAATTGGGGCTAAATATATCGAGTCGATTCAGACAGAATTGATCAATGATTTGAAGGCAGCCGATGATAATGTGGGTGTTGTCCTTGGACCCACTCCTTGGGCATACCTGTATGAAACCGTGGCGGAAGCAGGGATTTACAAAGAAGTCTACCCCGTGGCATACGAAACTGCGTATAAGAATGCGATTGCCTCAGGTATGGATGATGCCTCTGCCAAGGTTGCTGCAGAAGAGTACGCAAGCTCCTATGCGACCGAGTATGCTAAAGCCCATTACACTGAGCTTGATCCCAGTACTGTCAATCATGCTATCATCGAGGATGCTGGACTTCCCGACATGATAACCCTTCGCTTGACGGAGTTCTTTGATGGCACTACGACTGGTACGGAGCTTTGGGATAAGGCTCCGTCGGACGCCGTTGTTGGTACATACACTGTTTCCAACCTCATTGACTACGCAGTCAACGTCGGAGCAGGCCTCGTCTCCTACAGCGCGGCCAACCCCGATGACACCGGCATGTACGCCAAGATCATGGTCATCGTCAAGGACGAGCCCATGTCCGCAGAGTCCATGGACTCCATCGGCACCGCCAGGAACGTCATGTCCGACTTCGCCAAGTCCAACGACTGGGTCCAGGGGACCTGGGTCCTCGGTACCGGAGCCATCCTGTACGATATCTCCGATGTCGTCAACGGCGAGTTCCACCTGATCGAGATCGCGGTCATCATCCTGATCTACGTCCTGCTGCTCTTCGTGCTCGGCGTGTACTTCACGCCCATAAGGTCTCTCGCGACCATCATGATGAGCGTCGTCTGGACCCTCGGAATGCTGAACATCGTGTTCGGGACCATCCTCGGCCTGGACGTCATCTGGATCGTCCCGATCGTGCTGTTCGTCATCTGCCTCGGTCTGGGAATGGACTACGATATCCTGTTGACCACCCGTATAAGGGAGAGCAAGCTCAAGGGGATGTCCAACGACGAGGCCATCCAGAACGCCCTGTCCTGGTCCGGGTCCATCATCACCCTCTGCGGTCTGATCATGGGAGGAACCTTCCTGACCCTGCTGACCTCCGGGTCCAGCATGCTCCAGGAGATCGGATTCGCCCTCGGATTCGCCATCCTGGTGGATGCCCTGTTCGTGGTGCCCTACGTGGTCCCCGCTCTGATGCACCTCATGGGAGACTGGAGCTGGAAGGGCCCCAAGTTCCTCGCGAAGCGCAGAGCTGCAGAGGAGCCCTCCGAGCAGGAGCAGTGAGAAAACAAGGGGGCATCCGCCCTCTTCCTTTCATGATCCCGGGCATCCGGATCGGTTCCGGTGCCTGGGATGCCTCATCTTAGAAACGTTCAACAGTAACCTTTATCAATAGGTTCAGGATACGCTGACTTACACAATGCCGCCGTGGCTAAGGGGTATAGCGACGCCTTGGTAAGGCGTAGGTCGTGGGTTCGATTCCCATCGGCGGCTCCATGCTTTCTCAACCCCAATATATGATTCCCCGGACTGTCGATCCATCATCAGGGTCCGAGGCAACCGATCGGCACTACGATGACGCCGTCGTCGCGCTTGTATGTGTATCCTGTCGACGTGAGCACCATCTTGAACACAGGCGGCCTGCCGCCGTCCTTGACGGTCTTGTCCTCGAGGCGGTTGAGGTTCTTGGCGCCGTCGTCGGCGTAGCCGCCTCCGAGCTTCATTTCGATGGCGCCCCATCTGCCATCATCCGTTTCGATGATGGCATCGACCTCCAGGTCGTTGCTGTCATGATAGTGGCCGACTCTTCCTTTGAACGAATCCGCGTAGACTCTGATATCACGGTCGCAGAGCGATTCGAAGATCGATCCGAAAGACCGCAGGTCGGCCATCAGCCCGTCTGCATCCAGTCCGAGAAGGGATGCTATCAGCGAAGGGTCTGCCAGCTGCCTCTTGCCGGACTCTCTCATCGGGGTCCTGGAGCGTGCAGAGGGCCCGCACGGCGGGACGTCTTCGGACACGTAGACATCCTTCAGAGCGTTGTAGTACGAGGACATAGTCCTGTAGGTCACCGACTCGCCGTCGGATTGCACGAGATCGCACGTCTCAGCAGTGATCGTCTTGAGCGATGTCAGTGCCGATGCGTTCTTGGCGATGGAACGGAGCATGCCGCGCACCAGGACGGGGCTGCGTTTCACACCGTCCGTCATCGAGATCCCGCCTCTGCATACGGACTCCACATACCTGTCTGCGTACCTGTGCCCACGGAGTCCGTTGACGGCCGCTTCCGGCCATCCGCCTCTGACTGCGATGTCTGCAACGTCTTTGAGGGAAAGAGCGGACTTCCCATGTTCCCACGGCCTCCCGTCGAAAAGGCCGCTGAGGGACACAGTCCCCTTGGATTCTCTGGATTCGTAGAGGCTCATGGGCCTCATGGTTACGAAGCCGAACCTTCCCGATCCCGGGTGCAGCTCGGACCTGTCC
>CAVCVB010000088.1:0-5026 GCA_963605395.1 Firmicutes bacterium CAG:194 | reverse complement strand
CTGTCTGTACTGTATTGCGCAAGCATACGGGAACTCAGACACGCTGTCAGCCACTCCTTCCATTATTATTCGGTGGCATACTTGCCGTCGAAAATTGCCGTCTCCGGACGGATCAGGAGTCGCCCCGAGCTAAGAGGTTGATGACAAACAGACGTTGAAACCCGGGGCTGACTGTTGAGAGCGCCCATCGACAATAAAAGAGTGCCGATTCCGGGACCGTATGATGATGAAATTATCGTGAAAACCGGCCCCGAAGGGCCGGAATGTGTTTTTCAGAGCTCGGTCAGCCTGATGAGCTTGTTCCAGCGCCTGTCGACCTCCGCCTGGATGTCCTCGACGATGGGCTCCCACCTCTCCTGCTGGAGGTGCTTGAACCTTCCCTGGGAAGCGATCCAGTCGGTGATCGGCTTCTTCTCGGCCTTGCCGTCGGCGATCCTGGCGCTCTCAGCAGTGAGAGTGTACTTGCCGTCGACGACCTCGAACAGAGGCCACATGCATGTCTCCACGGCCAGGCGGGCGATGTTGATCGTCTCGTCGGACGGGAACCTCCATCCCCTGGGACAGGGGGAGATCGCATTGATGAAGCTCGGCCCGTCCGCGGCGAATCCCTTGGAGGCCTTCGTGACGGTGTCCCTCCAGTTGTGGGGGGAGACCTGGGCGACGTAGGGGATGTTGTGGGCGACCATGATCTCGGTCATGTCCTTGGAGAACTCCTTCTTACCGGGCTGGACGGATCCCGCCCAGGACGTGGTGGTGGAAGCTCCCATGGTGGTGGCCGAGGACCTCTGGATACCGGTGTTCATGTACGCCTCGTTGTTCAGGCAGACGTACATCATCCTGTGGCCCCTCTCCATGGCTCCGGAGAGAGCCTGCAGACCGATGTCGTAGGTGGCTCCGTCTCCCGCGAAGTTGACGAACTTGATGTCCTCCTCGATCTTTCCCTTCTTCTTCAGGGCGACGTAGGCGGTCTCCAGACCGGCGCAGGTCGCCGCACCGTTCCCGAAGGCGGTGTGGATGTAGGGCGTGTTCCAGGCGGTGAACGGGAAGATGGTGGTGGAGACCTCGAAGCATCCCGTGGACGCCGAGACCGCGATGGGGTCGGACGTTCCCATCAGGATCTGCTTGGCGATGATCGATTCCGCGCATCCGGCGCAGAGCCTGTGCCCGCTGGCGAGCCTGACGGGCAGCTTGTTCAGTTCCTTGAGCGAGAGAGATGTCATGCCTTCACCCCCAGATAGGTGATCTTGGAAGCAGTCCCTGCGGAGACCTCCTCCATCATCTTCTTGAACCCGGCCACGGTGGCGTCGGCGCCTCCCAGGCCGTATATCACATTGTACATCTTGGGCATCTTGTCCAGGTCCGCGGCTGCGGTGACCACTTCGGGGAACATGGGGCCGTAGGCTCCGATGCTCAGGTGCTTGTCGAACACGGCGACCCCCTTCTTCCCGGCCATGATCTTGGCCAGAGCGGCCTCGGGCCAGGGCCTGTAGACATGGGGCATGGCGCATCCGGCCTTGATGCCTTCGGCGCGCAGCTCGTCGACGGTCTCCTTCATCGTTCCGTAGGAGGATCCGAGGACGATCGCAACGTAGTCAGCATCGTCGCACATGTACTCGTCGACCAGGTGGTACTCCCTTCCGGTCAGGTCGGCGAACTCCTTGAACACTTCCTCCGCGACCTCCAGGGCCTTGTTCATGGCAAGGACGCTCTGGTACTTGTGGGGGTAGTAGAAGTCGGGCCCGTCCATGTTTCCATGGGAGACGGGGTGCTTCACGTCGAGCAGGGGGTACATGGGCGCGTACTCTCCGACGAAGTCCTTGACCTCGGCGGTGTCGAGCATGGTCATCCTCTCGATCGCGTGAGTGAGGATGAAACCGTCCAGGTTCACCATGCAGGGCAGCTGCACGTCCGGGTGCTCCGCGATCCTCGGCGCGATGATCGAGTTGTCGTAGGCCTGCTGGACGTTCTCGGAGAACAGCTGGACCCATCCGCAGTCGCGTGCGGACATGGCGTCTCCGTGGTCGTTGTTGATGTTGATCGGTCCGGAGACGGCCCTGTTGGCCACGGCCATTATGAGGGGGACCCTCATGGCGGCGGTGATGGGCATCATCTCCCACATGTAGGCCAGTCCCTGGGACGCGGTGGCGGTGAAGGTCCTGGCTCCGGCGGAAGCGGACGCCGTGCAGAGGGTGAGCGCGGAGTGCTCGGACTCGACGCACACGAACTCCGTGGTGACCTCGCCGTTGGCGACGTAGTCGGCGAACTTCTCGACGATGATTGTCTGGGGCGTGATCGGGTATGCGGCGCACACGTCGGGGTCGATCTGCCTCCATGCGAGCGCGACCGCGTTGTCTCCGTTGATTGCGATATCGTGCGACATCCTCATTCCTCCTTCATTGTGATGGCCTTCTTGGGGCAGACCTTTGCGCAGATCCCGCAGCCCTTGCAGTGGCTCATCTTGATCCCGGACATCTTGTCGTCCCTGAAGACGATGCTGTTGTCCGGGCAGTATATCCAGCATGTGTAGCAGTCTATGCACTTGTCCTGGTCGATGACCGGGACGAAGCTCCTCCAGTCTCCCGTGCAGAAGTTCTCGGAGTTCCCTGCCTTGATTATGCGGCCTCCGACGACGAGGTCCTTGATGTTAGCCATTGCCATTTCACTGCACCTCCTGGTATCCCCTCTTGAGGGCGCTCAGGTTCTTCACTATGACCTTCTCGGGGAGCTTCCCCGTGAACTTGTTGGTGATCTGGTCCTCGAGCTTCTCGTAGGCGACGATGTCGACGCACTTGATGAGCGCTCCGAGCATGACCGTGTTGACCATGGGCTTGCCGATCTCCTCGATGGCGATCTTGATGGCGTCCAGGGTGTAGCACTTCGCTTCGGTGCCGAGGGCCTCCTGGAGCTCCTTGGACGTCCCGGTGTAGTTGGCCAGGATGACCGTGTCCTTCTTGATCCCCCTGGTCACGTCGACTTTCCCGACCAGTGTTCCGTCCATGATGATGACCACGTCGGGCTCGTAGACCTGGCTGTGGACCCTGATGGGCGTGTCGGATATCCTCGTGAACCCTCTGATGGGGGCTCCCATCCTCTCGGGCCCGAACTCAGGGAATGCCTTGACGTACATACCGGCGGCGATAGCGGTCTCGGCCAGGATCTCGTTAGCCGTGACCACTCCCTGTCCACCTCTGCCATGCCAACATATTTCCATGTGCATTAGTACCACTAAGGAGTCCGTATGGTGCCGATGATTTAAACCCTTTGTAGTTCTCAAGTGATTGGGCATTGTTTTTCGGAACAACTAATTCGTTTTATCGGGGTTATTCGTAGGATTCTCTACGGATTTCGTAGATTGGATGTGATATCCGCAGGACCGGGCACGGCATCTGCTTAAAAGCATGGAACGCGTTGGTCTGATGCCCAGAGACCATCCCGGGCCCGCTGGCATGCGCCGTTCGCGGACGCGCGCCCCGGCACCGGACAAACAATTAAATGAGCTAAAGAATACCCAACATCAATGGTGGCCCGAGAGCCCATCTCAAACGAGTTCGATTCGCTGTGATTTATATGGACAAGAAGATCGTCGACGTAAACGAGCTGCACGTGGAAGACATACCCATCGTGGGTGGCAAAGGCGCCAACCTGGGAGAACTCACCAACGCGGGATTCCCCGTTCCCGAGGCTTTCGTCCTCACAACGGCTTCTTATGACTACTTCATCAAGAGCGCTAAGCTGATGGACAGGATCAACGAGGCCCTGTCCGGCATCGACAGGAGCTCCGACGACAGCCTGGCCGAGGCGTCCGCCGCGATCAGGGGCATGTTCGAGGAGTGCGAGATACCCGAGGACCTGAAGAAGGACATCGTGTCCCGCTACAAGCTGCTCTTCCCCAAGGGGAAGAAGGGGTTCGTGGCCGTGAGGTCCAGCGCCACCGCAGAGGACCTGCCCGACGCGAGCTTCGCGGGGCAGCAGGAGACCTACCTGAACGTGGTGGACGAGGACGACCTGTTCGACAAGATCAGGAAATGCTGGTCCTCTCTCTTCACCGCACGCGCCATCGCGTACCGCGAGAAGCAGGGCTTCGCCCACGAGGACGTGAAGCTTGCCGTGGTTGTCCAGAGGATGGTCAACTCCGAGTTCTCAGGGATCATGTTCACAGTGGACCCCAACAGCGGGGCCAAGCAGATCGTCATCGAGGCCGGCTACGGCCTCGGAGAGGCCATCGTGGGAGGAGAGGTCACGCCCGACACCTACGTGGTCGACAAGCAGAAGATGGAGGTCATCAAGAAGAGGATCTCCAGCCAGACCTGGAAGTACGTCCGCGGGGCCAAGGGAGGATGCGAGAAGCAGGACATCCCCGGCGACATGATCAAGGCGCAGAAGATCCCCGATGCCCGCATCCAGGAGATCGCCGAGATCGGAAGGCAGATCGAGATCCACTACGAGAAGCCCATGGACATGGAGTGGTGCGTCGAGAACGACAAAGCCTACATAGTCCAGGCCAGGCCCATCACCGCCACCGGGAACTCCGCGACCAACGAGTCCGTCGGAGGTTCCGTGTCCAGCGAGGACATCATCGCCAGCGGCCTCGGGGCGAGCCCCGGGCTCGCAACCGGAAAGGTCGTCATCTACGACACCAGCATGAGCCTGGAGGCCATCAAGGAAGGCGACATCCTTGTCACCCAGATGACCATGCCCGACATGGTCCCCGCCATGAGCAGGGCCGCGGCCATCGTCACAGACGAGGGCGGGATGACCTGCCACGCGGCCATCATCTCCAGAGAGCTCGGCACACCGTGCGTCGTCGGAACCGGCAACGCCACCGAGATCATGAAGGACGGCATGGACGTCACCGTGGACGGGACCACCGGAACCGTCTACAAGGGCATCCTGAAGAAGTCCGGATCCGAAGACTCCCAGGCGCCTGCGGCGGTGTCCGCCGTCTGCGCGGAGTACGTTCCCGTCACGGGAACCAAGGTCATGGTCAACATGTCCATGCCCGCCAAGGCCGAGGAGGTCGCCAAGC
>CAVCVB010000087.1:0-5142 GCA_963605395.1 Firmicutes bacterium CAG:194 | reverse complement strand
TCAAGCGTAGCCGTTGAGGCGCATGAGGGCCGAGACCATATCGTCCACGAGGCAGCGGACGCGCTTCATGCCCTCGGTGTCGTCCTCGTAAGCAGGAGAATTGAGAGCGCGTATTATCGGGATCGGCCCGGACACGAGCATCCTGCTCTGGAGCATGAAGTCGACCATCTGGTTGTAGACCATCGACGCGCCGTCATGCCCGCAGACCGCTATCGCGCCGCCGACCTTTCCGGCAAGGCCCTGGTCTCCCTTGGACAGGACCAAAGCGGCCCTCTCGAGGAACGTCTGCATCACGCTCGGGCAGGCGTTCATGTACGTCGGGGCGGCAAGCAGGATTGCATCAGCCTGCCTGAGCTTGTCCAGGAGCTCGTTGAAACCGTCGTCCTCGTCCATGCACCTTCCGTCTCCGCGGATCTCGCATGTGAGGCACACGTTGCAGTTGACGAACCTGTACTCGTAAAGATGGACTATCTCCGCTTCGACGCCCTCCCTCTCGAACTGGTCCGTGACCTCGTTGAGGATGTTGCTTGTGTTCCCTATCGGGCGGGGGCTTCCGTTGAGCGCGATGACCTTCATGAGCATCTGGAACAGGAGACGGGGTTTAACGGTTTCTCAAACCGGATGCCATGAGATGCTCGGATCGAGAGATAGCCGCGACGTGGCCCTTATATAGAATGTAGCCACTAGATAATCTTGAACCGAAACGGCCGTCCGAAGACGGCCTAAATGGTTTTCAGCGGAGGAGTTCGACGATTAGGCGAACCACTCCGAGGACCAGGTTTAGCCTCGACAGCCAAAGGGCCTGGTCCTCCTTGTTCTTAGTGATTTCCTCACCTCCAAGGATTACTCAGGACGAAAGCCTGTCAGCAGATTGGGGGAGTCTGCGTCCAGACTTCCCTCCTGGCAAAATGACCAGGCCGAGGACTGCATATAAGCTGAGCGTGCATTTATCACAATATAAAACTTAAAATGGCCCTGTTATTGCAACGATGCGTCATTTCCACACAATCTGAGGCACTCGTGTGCGAGCCTGCTCGAATCCAGAATGATCGGCAACGGGCCAGAGGGCGACAAAGATCTCAACGCCTACGCATCCATGTATGCGGAATCTATTGATTTAATAGTGTTAAAAATACGGAATCTATTGATTTGCTTAAGATGAAATATGACCTGGGCCAATAAGGCACTATGCTCAGGAGGAAGGTCTACGACCAGCTCATGGAATGGAGATCGAGGGAACACAAGCCCCTGGTCTTGAGGGGTCCGAGACAGGTCGGGAAGACGTTCATCCTGAAACGCTTCGCCAAGGAGAATTACGCGCACTGCTTCTACATCGACCTCGAAAGGAACGAGTCTGCGAAGAAAGCGTTCAACGAGAATCTGAACGTCGACGCTGTCGTGCGCAACTTAAGCCTCGTGCGTCCGGACATCCCGTTGATTCCCGGAAAGACCCTCCTGATCTTCGACGGTATCCATGGCTCCCCTCGCGCCGAACTGTCCCTCAAGAGCTTCGCCGAGGATGGAAGATACGATGTGGTCGCGTCGAGCTCGTTCCTCGGCTTCACCAAAAGCGCCCTCGAGAAAGTCCTTCGTCCAAGAGAAGACGCCCCTTTGACCCCGATCGGCCAGACGGAGGATCTCGCCGTCCGCCCACTGGATTTCGAGGAGTTCCTATGGGCGGCAGGAATCGACGATGCCACCATCGCCCTGATGAAGGCCTCCATCCGTGAGAAAGCAGCTCTGAACGGGTCGCAGATAGAATCCTTCGACCGCCTGTACCGTGACTACCTCATCGTCGGCGGCATGCCGGAAGCCGTCAGCGCATTCTTCGAGACGGGGATGTTCCCGAAAGTGTTCAAAGTCCAGGACCGCATCATATCCCGCTGTCGGAAGGACGTTGTCAAATACAACTCCAAGATAAATGCCGAGAAGGTGCATGGCATCATGCGCTCATTGCCGGTGCAGCTGTCGATGGACAGCAAGAGGTTCACCTACTCCCGCATCACAGGAAGCGGATCGACGAACGAGAACAGGGCAAGATATTTCGATGCGTTGGAATGGGTCCGGAGCGCTGGATATGCAACCCTATGCAGGAACGTCAGGTCCCCCGTGCACCCTCTGGAATCCCATGTGAAGCCTGATGACTTCAAGCTCTACCTGGCTGACACGGGGATCCTGATCCGCATGATGGGGCACGAAGCCGCATTGGCAGCACATGAAGGCGACTTCTCCTACGGCAATGGAGCCGTAGCAGAGAACGCCGTAGCCCTCGGGATCATCGGGAACGGGCTCCCTCTGAGATGCTACCGGAAGACAGGCGGTGATGACCGCATGGAGCTGGACTTCGTCATCGAGCGCAACAGGTCCATGGTGGCGATCGAGGTCAAGTCCGGCCGCAGCAAGAAATCCCCCTCGCTCGCCAAGGCTCAGAGCGTCTTCAGATTCGACAAACGCATCAAATTCGGGAAGACGAACATCTTCGTCGATAACAACGGAGTGGAGAACTACCCTCTGTTCGCCTGCGCATTCATCAACGAGATCGTCCCCAAAGGGCCGATGGACTTCGGCGACTTCCCAGACTACCTGATGTGAGGTCCGACCCTAACTCCTACTATACCGATGGGTTTTTCAAACAGTCCATCCTACCCCGGAACGTCAGGAGATGGAGGGTGGCCGACGGTAGCCGCAAGGCAGCTGAGGAAGTTCCCCTCTCCAAGGGCGAGATGGACCGGGGCAATCCGGTACGGCGAGAGCCGTGGCAAGGGCACAGAAACGACACAGATCCGGCTATGAGGATGATCCGCCAGGCGGTGACGCTCCCGGAGATTTGGTGAAACGGCGACCCCCCATCGGAGCAAGTCCGCACAACGGGGTAGACCTGCCCGGGACCCGTGGGTAGGACGCATTAGTTGAATGCCACCTGAAACAGAAAGGGGGCTACTACCATCACCTGACCCTACTATCGCAACAGGTACGGAGTGAAACCGCATGATGCTCAACCGCTGTCCCAAATGCTCGCCAGACACTGGAATCAGGATAATGCCCCCCGAGGAGACCCTCGAGAGGGTCATACCGCTTCTGAAGACCGCAGGGCTGGAGGAGCCCGAGGACATCACCGGCAAGGACAACGTGGGGATCCCCGTGTTCTCCGTCGAGAGGGACGAGACCGCCCTCGGCAAGCCCAAGTTCTACAACGGCAAAGGGGCGACCAAAGAGCAGGCTCTGGCATCCGCTGTGATGGAATCGCTGGAGAGGTACAGCGCTGAGCAGAGGGACACGGACGAGATCGTCTACGGGACATACGCGCAGGCATGCGACGTCATGATGACCGTGGACCCCAAGGACCTGATCCTCCCGCTGCCCGTCCAGGCCAGGTACATGGACGAGACCATCGCATGGACCCAGGGGTTCGAGATGTTCCGCGGATGCCCCATATGGGTCCCGGCGTGCGCCGTGTTCTACCCCTACTATCCCGACGGGGACTTCCAGCTGTTCAAGTTCCACACCAACGGTATCGCATCAGGGAACACCATGGAGGAGGCCATCCTCCACGCGCTCTTCGAGGACATCGAGAGGGATGCCTGGTCCATATGCGAGCACAACGAGAGGACCAACGCGGACGTCATCATCGATGACGAGGACTCCGTCCCCGCGCAGCTCCTGGCCAAGTTCGCCGACAAGGGCATCGACATCCACCTGAAGGACCTGACCAGCGACATCGGCATCCCGACCATCGGAGCGGCCGCCGACGACACCGTCACCCAGGACCCCGAGCTCCTGACCATCGGAGTGGGGACGCACCTGAACCCGGAGATCGCCGCCATCAGAGCCATCACCGAGGTCGCCCAGAGCAGGGCCACCCACAAGCACGGGGCCAAGATCAACGCCCAGCTGCAGAAGGTCACCCAGGACATGGGCTACCAGAAGGTCAAGGAGGCCAACCGCCTCTGGTTCGGCGAGAACCGCAAGAAGATCCACCTCTCCGATTACAAGGACGAGTCCACCCCGTATGTCCTCGACGACATCGAAGTGGTCCTGAAGCACCTCATGGACACCGGTTTCCAGAGCGTCATCGCCTGCGACATCACCCGCCCCGAGCTGGGCGTGCCGTCCGTCAGGATGATCGTCCCCGGGCTCGAAGTGAGCACCATGGACCATGAGAGAGAAGGCCCCAGGCTCTGGGGCGCATGGCCTCCGAGGAACGAGGAATGACCATCGAAGGGATCAAGGCGGTCGGATTCGATCTGGACGGCACGTTCATGCGCACCCGCGTGGACTACGCCAAGCTGAACAACGGCGACCGCCTCGTCCTCGAGAGGCACGGCATCCCGTTCGATGACATCGATTTCGGGCCGTCGCTGAAGAGGCCGAGACATCCGATCAAGGAATGGCTGGAGGCCCACGGGCGCGGGGACGAGTTCCCTGCGATCGACAGGGAGATCGACGTCGTTTTTACGGAATGCGAGTGCGAGTTCGTCGATGAGGCCGAGCCGTTCCCGGGATCCGCGGAATGCCTGAAGGTCCTGAAAGAGAGAGGATACAAGGTCGGGCTCCTGACAAGAGGGAGCCTGGAGTACGCCACCAAGGCCCTCGGACCGTTGTTCAGGGAGTTCGATTGCGTCATGGGCAGGGACCACACCTGCTACGACGATGCCAAGCCATCGCCCAAGGCGATGATCGACTTCGCGGAGGAGCTGGGCGTCCGCCCGGAGGAGATCCTCTACGTGGGCGACAACATAACGGACTGGCAGTCCGCTGCCGGCGCGGGAGCGTCCTTCGCGGGAGTCCTGACGGGCTCGGGGTCCAGAGAGCTTTGGGCGGGCTGCGGCGACATCCCCGTGCTTGAGCATGCTGGGGATGTAGTGGACCTCTTGTAACGGCATATCTCAACCCCAACGATGCCATTCAGACTTCTGATCAGAGCAGATTCAGCCCTATTGTTGAATCCTACAAGGACTGTATTTGGAAAACCTTCTACCGACTATATGGATTTCCTTCTACCGACTATATGGAAATCCGCACAGTTCATCGAATTGAACAAGCCGCACCCAGTGCGTTTGCAAAAATGGTCTGGCCCCTGCCCCGAAGGGCAGGGGAATGGGTTTTCAGAAAAGCCTCACTGGGTTCCGTCGCCCAGCTTGT
>CAVCVB010000086.1:0-5400 GCA_963605395.1 Firmicutes bacterium CAG:194 | reverse complement strand
TCAGTCGAAGGCGACGTTGTCGTCCTTCTTGATCTCGAACTGGATCCCCGCCGCGGTCAGCATGTTGCTGATGTTGTCGGCGATGTGGCCCAGGTCCTGGGACTTGGAGAAGGTCTTGAGGTAGAACTCCTTCCTGTCCATGGGGAAGATGAGGCGGACCTTCCCCTTGCGGTTGTACCCCTCGGGCTTTCTGTTCTGCTCCAGGTCGATCATGTTGAGCTCTATCAGCATCTGCAGAAGCTCCTCCTCCTCAGGCATCTGGCCGATGTCCTCCAGGAACATCTTGAGTATGTCCGGGAAGACCTTTGCAAGGTCCTTGTAATCGGAATCGCCTTTGAGGATGAAATGAGTGCTGTAGACCTTCATCGCCGACTGATTGGGGCTTTCGGTATATAAGGATACGCGAACGGGCGCGAGCGCCCGACAATAGGATGCGACGATGCCGCGGGGAACCGACGGCCAGTCCAATCTCCATTTTTATACAATATAGACATAAGCTCAGGCATGAGAACCGCTCTCACAGTGGCAGGCTCCGATTCCATAGGAGGCGCGGGCATACAGGCCGATGTCAAGGCCATGTCCGCCGTCGGGGTCCATGCCGCTTCAGTCATCACCGCCGTCACGGCCCAGAACACCACCGGGGTCGACGGCATCTTCCCCATGCCGGAAGAGTTCATCAAGGCGCAGCTGCAGGCTGTGCTGAAGGACTGCGACATCAAGGCAGTCAAGACAGGCATGCTGTACAGCGCAGAGATCGTGGAGACGGTGGCGGACATCCTGGAGGACCATGAGATGCCCCTGATCGTCGACCCGGTCATGATATCCGGAACCGGATCGTCGCTATGCGACGACAGCCTGGTGCAGTCGCTCAAGAGAAAGCTACTGCCCATTTGCGAGCTGGTGACCCCCAACAAGCATGAAGCCGAGGTCCTGGCCAAGATGCCGATAAAGTCTAAAGACGACCTGATGCTCGCATGCGAGCTCATCGGGAAGCAGGGCTCTTCGGTGTACCTGAAGGGAGGGCACTTCAACACCCCCAAGGTCACCGACTACCTGTACCTGTCCTCGGAGTTCACGAAGTACGAGTACCCCCGCCTGAAGAAGGCCGGACATGGAAGCGGATGCGTCCTGTCGTCGTTCATAACAGCGAACATGGCCAAGGGATTGGACGTGGTCAACGCCGTCATGAAGTCCAGGGAGCTGGTGCAGGAATCTATAGCGACGCAGTACGCCATCGGGAAAGGCGATGTTGTGGTGAACCCGATCGTCAAGGTCAAGGGCGACATGGAGAAGTTCCAGGTCCTGGACCAGCTCGATGCGGCTTCCGCCAAGATCGTGGACAGCGTGCCGGACGAGTTCGTCCCCAAGGGCGGGATGAACATCGCCATGGCCCTGAAGGACGCCGCCGGTCCGGAGGAGATAGCGGCCATCGAAAGGAAGCTCACAGTCCACAACGGCCTGCTCAGGAAGAACGGCCCGTCCAAGTTCGGGACGGCCGAAGGCCTGTCCTACATCCTGCTGACCGTGATGAAGCACGACCCCAAGGTCAGGTGCATCATGAGCATCGCCTACAGCGACGACCTGATGGACGTGATCGAGGAAGTGGGGATGACCTCCGTCGTGGCGGAGATGGGCAAGGACAAGTACTCCGAGGGGACCGAGAAGGCCCTGAAGAAGTGCAAGGCGATCCCCGACTTCATCGTCGACAAGGGCGCCAAGAAGGACAGGACCGTTTGGCTCCTGGCCCGCGACGCCTCAGACATGCTGGCCAAGCTGGAAGAGGTGCTCTGAACCTCCTTTCCGCGGGGGGATCCCCCGCGGTCAACCTCACTTGAGGATGAAGTGGTTCTTCTCGAACTCTATTATCCCGTCCCTCTGCATCCTCCCCAGCTCTCCGGACATGGCGCTGCGCTCCACGCCGAGGCGGTCGGCCATCTCCTGCCTGTTGTAAGGTATGAAGAAGTCGTTGGACCCGGCCCTTCTCGCTTGATCGGAGAGGAAGGCGCATATCTTGTCGCGGGTGGACCTCTTGGACATCTCGTCGAGCCTCATGTTCAGCGATATGGAATCTCTCGCCAGGGTCATCATCAGGTTCTTGACGAGCTTCTGATGGAACTCGCATGATGTCGGACATACATTGGCCACCTTCCCGATGTTGAACAGCATCACCTCGCATTGGGTCACGGCGATCATGCTGACGTCGATGTTCTCCCCCGGGGAGCAGGCGTACTCGCAGCAGATCTGCTGCCCTTTCTGGTACTCGGCCATGACGGTGCGGTTGCCCCACCAGTCTTCTTTCACAGATTCCACCTTCCCGTCCAGGACTATGCCTATCCAGTCGATGCGGTCTCCGCGGCGGAACAGGAACTCGCCCTCGGCGTATCTGACTTTGTAAGCGCCCATGCACTTGGCCATCTCGGATATCTCCGATTCGTCGACGCCTTGGAAAAGGGTTGATTCCTTCAGGACCTGCAGCTCTCTCTTCATGTTGTAAAAACAACGAGCCCGTTATATTTAACACATGACCTATAGTGGAGCACCGATTGTGAGGTAATCGAAATGACCGACAAGATGTTCTGTTTCCAGTGCGAGCAGACCGCGGGCGGCAAAGGCTGCACCGGTGCTGCCGGAGTCTGCGGGAAGACCACAGAGGCCGCCCTTCTGCAGGACGAGCTGACCGGAGCCCTCGTGGCCCTGGCCCAGTCCCTGGACGGCAAGCAGTCCACTCCCGAAATCGACAACATGGTCGTCAGGGCCATGTTCTCCACCCTGAGCAACGTGGACTTCGACTGCGCCGACCTGAGGGCGCAGATCGCCAAAGTGAAGGAAGCTTCCGGTGGTGTGAAGCCCATGGACATGTCCGAGCTCTGGGGAGCGAACGAGGACATCCGCTCCCTGAAGTCCCTGATCCTCTTCGGGCTCCGCGGGATGTGCGCATACGCGTACCACGCCATGGTGCTCGGATACACCGATGCATCCGTGAACGCCGAGGTCTACAAGGGCCTCCGCGCCGTCGGCTCCGACGGCGGGATGGACGAGCTCCTGCCCGAGGTCATGGCAGTGGGATCCGCCAACCTGACCTGCATGGAGATGCTGGACCGCGCCAACACCGAGACTTTTGGTACTCCGGCTCCCACCACCGTGTCCCGCGGAGTGGAGCCCGGGCCCGCCATCATCATCTCCGGCCATGACCTGAAAGATCTGAAAGCTCTCCTGGAGCAGACCGCCGGGAAGGGCATCAACGTCTACACCCACGGCGAGATGCTCCCCGCCCATGCCTACCCCGAGCTGAAGAAGTACCCCCACCTGAAGGGCAACTTCGGCACCGCCTGGCAGAACCAGAAGAAGGAGTTCGAGGGCGTGCCTGCGGCAGTGCTGTTCACCACGAACTGCATCATGCCCCCCACCGACGGGTACAAGGACAGGGTGTTCACCTGCGGCACCGTCGCGTTCCCCGGGACCACCCACGTCGAGGGAGAGGACTTCGCGCCTGTCATCGCCAAGGCCCTGGAGCTCGGAGGGTTCAAGGAGTCCACTGTGGACACAGCCGGCACCCTGACCACCGGGTTCGGGCACGGCACCGTGCTGTCCGTGGCCGACAAGGTCATCGAAGGCGTGAAAGCAGGAGCCATCAAGCACTTCTTCCTCGTGGCCGGATGCGACGGCACACGCGGGTCCCGCAGCTACTTCAGGGACTTCGTCGCCGCCACTCCCAAGGACACGGTCGTGCTGACCCTGGCCTGCGGGAAGTACAGGTTCAACGACATGGACATCGGGTCCATCGCCGGCCTGCCCCGCCTGATGGACATGGGACAGTGCAACGACGCCTACGGAGCGATCAAGGTGGCCGTGGCGCTCTCCGAGGCCTTCGGATGCACCGTCAACGAGCTGCCCCTGTCCATGGTGCTCTCCTGGTACGAGCAGAAGGCCGTCTGCATCCTGCTGACCCTGCTGTCCCTCGGCATCAAGGGCATCCGCCTCGGGCCTTCGCTCCCGGCGTTCGTGTCCCCCAACGTGCTGAACTTCCTCGTGGAGAACTTCGGCATACAGCCGATCAGCACCGTCGAGAAGGACATGAAGGACCTCCTCGCCTGATGGCGGAAACCGCCCCGGGGGAATACCCCGAGGCTACTTTTACAGTTCAGTTGTCTCCGGGGCTCCGGCCCCACTTTTCTTCTGTTCCGGATAATGAGGGCACGACTCAGAGCTCATTCTCTTTGCGTTGCTTCACAATCTGATAATTGGCATGGTCCTTCATCGCCATGACGATGCCCTCGTAGCCGGGGAAGAACACATCCGAGGTCTTGAACCGCCTCTTGAGGTAATCCATTGCAACCAGAACCTCATCATACCTGATGTTGTATCTGGTGACCAGGGGCTCATCGATGGCTTCCTTTCCATCGACGATGTCGAGGATGGTACGCGTGTCGTTCAAATCATTGCGGCAGACATATGTGAACACGCCCCTCTGAGCGATCTGGTTCAGATTGCTGTAGTGATTGCATGAGTAGATCTTGATCCGATCATCATTCTTCTCATTCTTCTTATACTCATCGCTGATGAAAGGATCGGCCCTCAAGAACCAGAATGAGAACCGTTCATCCTTCAGACTACTACAATCCTTCGATCTGGCGAGTTTCTCAAGCGCGCCCCGGACAGCAAAATAAAGGGCGCACAACGGATCCAATGACCAGTCTAGAAGGAACGTCGGAAAATGATAGTGCTGAGCGATCGCCTGCAAGTTGATGTATGCTCCAAAGGTTGTCTTGTCTACGCTGCTACTAAACGGAATGAAGCTTACCTTGTCCTTGAAGAATGTACCCTCGCTATTCTCCGAAGGCACGTCAAGACCGCGACGGTTGGCCATGACATGGAACAAGCGCATAGCCTGATTCATAGGGTTGTTGATGAAATCCTGAGATAGGCACCCTGTGTCCCCGAAGATCTCTTCCAACAACTCAGTCTGGCCTCCATCTATAGCAGTATGAAGGGCTTCCAACTGCGTCATGCCGGGTTCGCGCAACGCAGAAGGCTGGAGATGATATCCGGTCGTCGATTGCCCTCTGTAGAGGTATATCTTCCTGGACCCGCCGCTGTTCATCTTCTGCTCTTGGTCCTTCAAAATATCTATCAGGTCCTTGAAGTCGATGTCGTCCTCCATGGTGTTCTTCTTCTCTTTCCCATCCCAGTCTTTTATCAATCCCATTTCGACATCTCCATAATGTTATCAATCTGATAAGAACCTCATCTGACGCTGAATCATCGACAAGACGGTGCACTCAAGAACGTCCAATCCAGCAATCAGCATACGAATCGACTACATCGGACGTCTCAACCGCGATTTGCGAGGATCGACTCGATCTGATTGATTATCCCTACAGCCTTCTCGCCCTTGGAGGT
>CAVCVB010000085.1:0-5531 GCA_963605395.1 Firmicutes bacterium CAG:194 | reverse complement strand
AACTGTTAAATTTATATAGAAGTTCTAACATAAAGTCCCTCAGTATTCCAATCAAGGAAGATATGGAGGAACAAGAATGGGTATGGGAAACGCACCTGTGATCATTCTCAGGGAAGGAACCAAGAGAGAGAAAGGAAAGGACGCTCAGTTCAACAACATCACCGCCGCCAGGGCCATCTCCGACGCAGTCAGGAGCAGCCTCGGCCCCAGGGGAATGGACAAGATGCTCGTCGACTCCGTCGGCGATGTCGTCATCACCAACGACGGTGTGACCATCCTCAAGGAGATGGACGTCCAGCACCCCGCTGCCAAGATGCTCGTCGAGGTCGCAAAGACCCAGGACGCAGAGGTCGGGGACGGTACCACGACCAGCGTCATCCTCGCCGGTGAGCTCCTCAAGAAGGCCACCGACCTGATCGATGCCAACGTCCACCCCACCATCATCGCCAGCGGATACAGGCTCGCCAACGACAAGGCCCAGGAGGTCCTGAAGAACGTCGCCATGAAAGTCTCCATCGACGACACCAAGCTCCTGAAGCTCATCGCCGAGACCGCCATGATCTCCAAGCAGGTCAACAGCTCGAAAGAGTACTTCGCCGACCTCGTCGTCGACGCAGTGAAGACCATCGTGGACAAGGACAAGGACGGCAACTACGAGATCGACCTCAAGAACCTCCAGACCGTCAAGAAGGCCGGAGCCAAGATGGAGGAGTCCTACGTCGTGAAAGGGCTCATCATCGACAAGGAGCCCGTCCAGGCCAACATGCCCAAGTCCGTCGAGAAGGCCAAGATCGCCCTGATCGACGCGCCCTTCGAGGTCAAGAAGACCGAGATCGACGCCAAGATCCAGATCACCGACCCCAACCAGCTCTCCCAGTTCATCGCCGAGGAGGAGAAGATGCTGAAGGACATGGTCGAGAAGGTCAAGGCCTCCGGAGCCAACGTCGTCTTCTGCCAGAAGGGAATCGACGACCTCGCCCAGCACTTCTTCGCCAAAGAGGGCATCTACGCCTGCAGGCGCGTCAAGAAGTCCGACATGGAGAGGCTCGGAAGGTCCACCGGCGCCAACATCATCAACAAGATCGCTGAGATCGACAAGTCCGACCTCGGATACGCCGACCTCGTGGAGCTCAAGAAGATCGAGGACGAGGAGATGACCTTCGTCACCGGAGTCAAAGAGCCCAAGACCGTCTCCGTCCTCGTCAGGGGAGGAACCAACCACGTCGCGGACGAGGTCGAGAGGTCCCTCGTGGACGCCTGGTCCGTCGTCAAAGTGGCTATCGAAGACGGAATGATGGTCACCGGAGGAGGATCCACCGCCATGGAGATCGCGATGCAGCTCCGCGACTACGCCGCATCCGTCGGCGGAAGGGAGCAGATCGCCATCGAGGCCTTCGCCTCCGCAATGGAGACCATCCCCTCGACCCTGGCCGAGAACGCCGGACTGGACCCCATCGACATCCTCATCCAGATGAGGAAGCAGCACAAGGCCGGAAAGGTCTACGACGGTCTCAACCCCTACACCGGAAAGGTGGAGGACATGCTGAAGCTCAACGTCATCGAGCCCTACAGGATCGGAAAACAGGCCATCAACTCTGCAACCGATGCAGCGGTCATGATCCTCAGGATCGACGACGTCATCGCCTCCAAGGCCAGCCCCATGCCCCAGGTCGGCGAGGGCGGAATGCCTCCCGGAATGGACGACTGAAGAACCCGATTAAGCAAACCGGGGGCTTCGGCCCCCATTTCACGATTATCGAACGATTGAGAGATGCTACCTATGACTGATAAGTCTAAAAAGAAGGACGCGGAGCAGGCCGAGGCCATCGCCGACGAGCTCGCGGAAGCCAAGGCCGAGGCTGAGAAGTACCTCGACATGGCCCGCAGGCTGCAGGCGGACTTCGACAACTTCCGCAAGAGGACGCAGCGCGAGAACGAGGAGTACAGGAAGTTCGCATGCTCGTCCGTGCTGAGCGACCTCCTCACGATCGTCGACGATCTGGACCGCGCGCTGGAGCACGCAGGCGAGGAGACGGAGTTCGTCAAGGGGATCCGCGGCGTCAGGGCCAACATGATGAAGGTCCTGGAGGCCAACGGCCTGGCCGAGATCCCGGCGGACGGGAAGTTCGACCCCGACCGCCACGAGGCCCTGTGCACGGTCGAAGGAGACGAGGACGGGGACATCGCCGAGGTGTTCCAGAAAGGCTATATGCTGAACGGCAAGGTCCTCAGGTACTCCAAAGTCAAAGTCACAAAGAAGAGAGAAGAGAGCGAAGAATGCAAGGAAGCTAACGAAGGTGAGTGAATATGTCAAGAATAATAGGAATCGATTTGGGTACAAGCAACTCCGCAGCCTCGGTCATGGAAGGCGGCAGGCCTACCATGATCCCCAGCGCGGAAGGAACCAGCGTCGGCGGGAAATCGTTCCCGTCCTACGTAGCGTTCACGAAAGACGGACAGCTGCTCGTAGGAGAGCCTGCTCGCAGGCAGGCTGTGACCAACCCCGACGGGACCATCAAGAACGTCAAGAGGAAGATGGGGTCCAACGACAAGGTCACGGCGCTCGGCAAAGAGTACACTCCCCAGCAGATCTCCGCTTTCATCCTCCAGAAGATCAAGAAGGACGCCGAGTCCTACCTCGGAGAGGCCGTCGACAAAGCGGTCATCACCGTTCCCGCCTACTTCAACGACAACCAGAGGCAGGCCACCAAGGACGCAGGCGCCATCGCGGGCCTGGATGTCGTCCGTATCATCAACGAGCCCACAGCGGCCGCTCTCGCCTACGGGCTGGACAAGTCCGGCACCGAGCAGAAGATCATGGTCTTCGACCTCGGAGGCGGAACCCTCGATGTGACCATCATGGACTTCAGCGACGGAGTGTTCGAGGTGCTGTCCACCTCCGGAGACACCCAGCTCGGAGGATCCGACATGGACGAGGTTCTGACCAAGTACGTCATCGGAGAGTTCCAGAAAGAGACCGGCATCGACCTGGCCAAGGACAACATGGCGTTCTGGAGGGTCAGAGAGGCATGCGAGAAGGCCAAGATCGAGCTGTCCACCACCATGCAGACCGAGATCAACCTCCCGTTCATCTCTTCCGACGCTTCCGGCCCCAAGCACCTGATCCAGACGATCACCCGTGCCAAGCTGGAGGAGCTCGTGGAGCCCATCGTCTCCAGATGCAGGACCTCCATCGAGCAGGCCATGTCCGATGCGCACCTGTCCTCCGACAAGATCGACAAGATCATCATGGTCGGAGGCCCCACCAGGATGCCCATCGTCCAGAACTTCGTCGAGTCCATCGTCGGGCCCAAGATCCAGCGCGGAATCGACCCCATGGAGTGCGTGTCCATGGGCGCGGCCATCCAGGGAGCCGTCCTGTCCGGAGAGGTCAAGGACGTCCTGCTCCTCGATGTCACCCCCCTGTCCCTCGGTATCGAGACCCTGGGCGGAGTGGCGACCAAGCTCATCGACAGGAACACCACCATCCCGACCAAGAAGTCGCAGGTGTTCTCCACCGCCGTGGACAACCAGCCCTCCGTGGAGATCAACGTCGTCCAGGGAGAGAGGCCCATGGCCGCAGACAACACCTCCCTCGGCAGATTCGTGCTCGACGGCATACCCCCGGCACGCCGCGGGATCCCTCAGATCGAGGTCACCTTCGACATCGATGCCAACGGGATAATCAACGTGTCCGCCAAGGACATGGGGACCGGAAAGGAGCAGAAGATCACCATCGCGTCCTCCAACAAGCTCAGCAAGGAGGAGATCGACGAGCTGGTCAAGCAGGCCGAGAAGTTCGCCGACGCGGACAAGAAGAAGATGGAGATCGTGGAGATCCACAACCAGGCGGAGACTGCCGTGTACACCGTCAGGAAGTCCCTCGACGAGCTGGGAGACAAGGTCAGCCAGCAGGAGAGGATGTCCATCGAGCAGGCCATCTCCGACCTGGAAGCGGCCAACAAGGGCGACGACGCAGACGCGATCAAGTCCAAGATGGACGCCCTGATGAAGGTCATGGAGCCCATCAGCCAGAGGGTCTACCAGGAGGCATCCAAGCAGGCCGGGGCCCAGCAGGGCGCATCCGCGGGCCAGCAGCAGGCTTCCCAGGAGAACGCCTCCGACAACGGCGACTACGTCGATGCCGACTACAAGATCGTCGACGACGACGGCAAGCAGTGAGGCGATGTGAGATGCCGAGGGACTACTACGAGATCCTCGGGGTGGAGAAATCCGCCACCGCGGACGAGATCAAGAAGGCATACCGCAGTCTTGCAAAGAAGTACCACCCCGACGTCTCCACCGAACCGAAGGAAGTCGCCGAGGCGAAGTTCAAGGAGCTCTCCGAGGCCTACGAGGTGCTCTCCGATCCGGAGAAGAGGAAGCTCTACGACCAGTACGGCCACGACGGGGTCAAGCAGCAGTTCGGAAAGGACGGATTCAGCTGGGACGACTTCACCAGGGCCGACGACATCAGCGACATCTTCGGGGACATATTCGGCGGGATGTTCGGCGGCGGAGGACGCCGCCAGAGGTCCCGCAGCGCCCCCGCCCAGGGAGACTCCCTGAGGTACGACCTGGAGGTCACCCTCAGGGAGGTCCTGGACGGGAAGAAGGTCAACCTGGACATCCCCCACTCAGTGGTCTGCGAGGCATGCAAGGGCACCGGGGGGAAGGACGGGAATGTCACGACCTGCCGCACATGCGGCGGATCGGGACAGGTCCAGTCCGTCCGCCAGACCATGTTCGGCCAGATGGTGTCGGTCAGCGACTGCCCCGACTGCCGCGGAAGGGGGACCACCTCTGCAGAGAAGTGCCCCAAGTGCCGCGGAGCAGGCCGCGTGAACCAGGAGTCCCATATCTCCCTGAACATCCCCAAGGGGGTCCAGGAGGGGACGAGGCTCAAGGTCTCGGGAGCCGGGAACGCAGGGTACAACGGCGGCCCCGCCGGAGACCTGTTCGTCGTCATCCACGTGAAGGAGGACAAGACCTTCGACCGCGACGGCGCGAACCTCTGGACGGGAGTGGTCACAACCTACCCCAAGCTGGTGCTCGGCGGAGAGGAGATGGTCACTACCCTCGGAGGCGACAAGGTGCAGCTGAGGATCCCCGCAGGGACCGATGTGGGCACCGTGCTCAGGATCCCGGGGCAGGGGCTTCCCAAGATGAGCTCCCAGTCGCGCGGAGACCTGTTCGTCCGCGTCTCGGTGTCCGTGCCGAAGAAGGTCACCGACGAGGAGCGCGAGCTGCTGACCAGGCTGGACGCTTCCGCAGGGGCTTCCTCAAAGGCCCGCAAGAGCAAGTCGAAGCTCAGGGACAAGATCCAAGAGACCATCGACGACATCACAAAATGAGCTAAACGCAACATTCCGGGGGATCTCCCCCGGTATGTGCTCTTTCTTATCGTGCAGACCGCATATGCATCCGGATCGGTCTGAGGCTCAGGATGTTCGGACCTCAATGCCATGCACGATGTCATGATGCGATTCCGGAATCCTTCGTCTTCGGCCTGGTTTCAAGAGGATAATCTT
>CAVCVB010000084.1:0-5673 GCA_963605395.1 Firmicutes bacterium CAG:194 | reverse complement strand
CATCAGAGGCGCTTCCCGGCAGAGGAGCCCGTGCACGCTGAGCCTCGCAAGGTCGATGTTCTTCTTGCCTTCATCAGGATCCTGCATCCGGACGATGCTCTTGGAAACATGGGATGCGGTCGTCGTCTTCCCGGCCCCTCTGGGGCCGCTTATGACAATGGCTCCGAAGATGCTGAGATCCTCATTCAGCTCGGAGTCTATCAGGCGGGGAAGATATGCCATGTGCCTGGATGTGCTGGATCTATATTTCTAGCTAACTCCATTGAGGATTTTGGCTATACCTCATTGAGGCTTTTGAATCTATTTCATTGAAGTTTTTGGCGCACAAATCGCTTCCGGCAGGTGCACCAACTCCTCGGTTGCCTAGCCCCAGTAGAAGCCGATATGGAATGAAGCAACCGGACGGCAGACATTGGCCGATAGTACCGGGCGCGTTTCGGGAGGAATGCCGAAGACGTTCGAGGAGACATGGCCCGGAAGAGCCGTGCCTCCGAAGCCGGAGAGACGGTGATGATGCGACTGAAACAACCTGATGTCGCACCGCAGGACCTGAGAGAATGATGGGTTTCCCGACGGGACCCTCTCGGGCCCCGCCGGTTGAAGTTTGAATCAGTTCTTGAACGCAGGCTCTGCGTCAGGGATGAAGCCGTCGGCCATCATCTTGGCCGTGAGGCTCCTGGACCTGTTGATCATGAACTCGGCCCTGTCGTGGAGCTCCTGCCTGCTGAGCTTGAGGCCGGCGACTCCCTGCTCCTGGGCCTTCATGGCGACGGCCACGGCCTCCCTGGGGAAGACCTCGGTCTCGGCCATGGTCGGGATGATGTAGTCCTCGGACAGTCCCTTCTCCTCAGCGCACTTGGCCAGCTCGGTGGCGGCTGCGATGCACATCTCGTCGGTGATGGTCTTGGCCCTCACGTCGAGCACACCGCGGAAGATGGCGGGGAATCCCATGGAGTTGTTGACCTGGTTGGGGAAGTCGGACCTTCCGGTGGCGAACACCTTGCATCCGTGCTCCTTGGCCTCCCAGGGCCAGATCTCCGGCACGGGGTTGGCGGTGGCGAAGATGACCGGATCGTCGGCCATCAGGTCGACGTACTCGGGCGGGATGGTGCCGGGCCCGGGCTTGGACGCGGCGATGACGATGTCCGCTCCCTCGAAGGCCTCCTTCATGCCGCCGGACTTGCCGGCTCCGTTGGTCTTCTCGCAGATCTCCCACTTCTGCTTGAAGTCCTTCTTGACGTCCTCCCTGGAGAGGTTCAGGATCCCCTTGGAGTCGCACATGCACATGTTCTTGGGCTTGAACCCGGTGGCCAGGAGCAGCCTCGCGATGGCGATGGACGCGGCTCCGGCTCCGACGACGGTGATCTGGGCCTCCTCGAGCTTCTTCCCGACGAGCTTCATGGCGTTGATGGCGCCCGCGACCTCGACGGTGGCGGTCCCCTGCTGGTCGTCGTGCCATACGGGGATCTTGCAGTCCTTCCTGAGCTCATCGAGGATGTCGAAGCACTTGGGGTTGGAGATGTCCTCGAGGTTGATGCCTCCGAAGGACGGGGCCAGGAGCCTGACGGTCTCGATGATCTTGTCGGGGTCCTTGGTGTCGAGGCAGATGGGGACGCAGTCCACTCCGCCCAGGTACTTGAACAGCATGGCCTTCCCTTCCATGACGGGCATGGCCGCCTCGGGCCCGATGTCCCCGAGACCGAGCACGCGGGTACCGTCGGACACCACGGCTACAGTGTTCCACTTGCATGTGTACTCGTAGGCGAGGCTGGGGTCCTTCGCGATAGCCTTGCAGGGCTCCGCCACTCCGGGGGAGTACCAGATGGCGAAATCGTCGAAGGACCTGACGCACGCCTTGGGCGCGGTCTCGATCTTCCCGTGATAGTACTTGTGAAGAACCATTGCGTCCTCTCCGGGCTTCTTAGCCCTGGCCAGACGCTCCTCTACGCTGATATCCTGATCGTAAGCCATGTTGAACACCTCGACATTTCTACGAAATTCGTAGAACATCTTCGAATTCTAAGAGTTGGCATAATTGTTTGGATATTTATATTGAGCGTCGAAACTGGAAATCGAAGGATTGCAGGGCCTTCTCGGAACAGACGGCCCGAAAATCGACACATATAAGACGTGCTGCAGCTACCGAACACGCATCCCCGAAAGAGGGAACATCACGGCAGAATATGGAACGACCGTCGGGCTCCGTGTCCGTCGTCGCCATTGCCGTGAAAATCATCGCGGATGTGTTGATATGCCGAATAACAACGATAGCAAGGAGCAGGGCGTTAAAGGAACCGTCATCGGGAACGGCGTGATCGAGATCCCCGTGATCACGGAGATCGACTTCGAGGGCGCTCTGAAGTATTTCGAGGAGCACTACGGGAAGTTCGGTGCGGAGTTCGGATGCACCGCGGTCGGGAAGCACCTCGATGAGAAGGACGGCGGAGACATGATCGTCGGCCGTTCATACGACCTCACATACAGCCACGCTCCCGGATACATCGTTCGCAGCGCGATTCCTGGCCGCTACAAGACTGTGGGAATCGCCCACAACGCGTTCAACGGGATGACCTTCGACGAGGTCGTGGAGAACGGCCTGAGCGAGAAGGAGCTGTGGACCGTGTACTGCATGACCGGGGACGTCTTCAACGAGAAGGGGCTCTACCTCGAAGCGAACATGAGGCCGGGACAGCCCGAGAGCACCGGCATCAAAGAATGCAGCGGCACCAACCCCGGCGCGGAGGTCAGGCTCTGCTTCGCCACCCTCATGAGATACCTCGGCGAGAGGACCTCGACGGTCGATGAGGCCGTCAAGATGGCGCAGACGCTCGACGTCTACGGACTGAGCAACGGGACGTACAACTGGGGAGGATCCATCTTCATGGCAGACGCCACCGGCCACTACGGCGTCCTGGAGCTCGTGGACAACAGGCTTATGTGGAACGACATGCAGCAGGCGCAGGCCAACTTCTACCTCAACCCCGAGTACAAGGACAAGGCGGTGTTCGGCACCGGAGTGGGCCGTTACGCCACGGTCATGGCCGGAGTGGGGGATGTCCACAGCGAGGCCGACATGCTCAGCCTGATAAGGCAGGTCAGATACCAGTACTGCGTCGACCCCGAGTCCTGCCCGTTCGACACCGTGGCCGAAGATGTCGGGAGCACCATCAACGGCAAGCTCATCACCCTCCAGAACATCAAAGACCCGGAGATCCACAAGATGGTCCGTGAGTATCAGATAGAATGCGGGAAGCTTGCGAAGATGGCATCCTTCGACGAGCTCATGGCGGCCGGGATGTGGCGCTCTTCGTACCAGACCGTCACCAACTGCAACAAGCTCACGATGACTGTGCAGTTCTTCGAGGACAACCGCCTGATCTACCACATCTCGTTCTGAGACATCGGTGCATCTGGCGGGAGGTCGGCGGTCGATCCGCCGGCCGTCCTCCCACACCGCCGTGTACAACGTTCGGTGCACGGCGGTCCAAACACCCTTCTTTACCTTGTTCCGACCGGTGATGCCATCGTATCTTCGCATCAGCGGAGGAAACGCGCATTGTCGTAGCCCATCCGCATCACTCCTTGTGACCGAACTCCTCGGCCATACGACGGAGGAACTCGGGATCGTCTTCGGGAACGTCTGGCGTGCCGTTGAAGATCCAATGCGGCGCTTCTTCGCAGAACGCTTCCAGCCGAGCAATGTCCTCAGGAGTCCACGGGGTCCTGTCGTTTACGAACGGTCTGAAGTCCTCTTCCTCAGGCACCCCATCTGATGTGCTATCAGCCACCTTATTCACCTCTCTGATTCGGAGTTGCCGTTTCTGCCTTATAAAGATGCATGTGTTTGTTCCACTCCGAGGCCCGAATCGGGCCCGAAATGTAACTACACGGCGTTCAGGTTATAACGTCGGTCCAACATGGCGGTGCATGGCCAGAGAGATACACGTCCTCCTTGTGGACGGCTACATAGACGACCCCGCCGCGCTGGGGGTCCCTCCCTACATATCCCCTATAATCCGCGCCATAGCCGGCGCCGCGATGGATGCGGGGGCGGACAGGGTCACGTATCTCTCGGCGGACATGCTCCGCAAGGGCGCGAAGGTCCCCGAAGCGGACGTCAGCGTGGTCATGTCCGGGAACACGGTCCCGGGGAAGTACCTCCGCTCCATGCCAATGTCCACGAAAGAGCTCTCCGCATTGTTCCCGAAGCTGAAGGGATGGAGGCTCATCGGGGGGTCCGCAGCGGACACCGAGGAGGCCGAGAGCTTCGATTTCATCATCAAAAAGGACCTGGCCGCGTCCCTCTACGACGGGATGACAGGGAAAGAGGTGGGGGAGAGGTACCGCACCCTGGAAGAATGGAACAGGTGGATGCTCCTGGGCGCGGACATCGTGACGCAGCACCAGGACTTCCCCCAGCCCCTGATCGCGGAGATAGAATCCTATCGCGGATGCCACAGGTGGGCCTCCGGGGGATGCTCGTACTGCATCGAGCCTTCCAAGGGCAGGCCGCTGATGAGGTCCCCGGAGGACATACTGGCCGAGGCAGAGAAGCTGAAGGGGCTTGGGATAAGGAACATCCGTGTCGGAGGCCAGACATGCATCGTCTCCTACGGGTCAGAGGACGACTCTCCGGTTCCGAAGCCGAATCCCGAAGCCGTCGAGCGGCTGTTCGGCGGCCTGGCGGAGATGGGCTTCGACACCATCCATGTGGACAACGCCAACGCTGCCGTGATATCGGCGCATCCGGAGGAGTCCGAGGCGGTGCTGACCATCCTAGCAGAGAAGTGCACCGACGGGAACGTCCTCGCATTGGGTATGGAGTCCGCCGATCCGATAGTGGTCTCGGAGAACAACCTGAACAGCACCTCCGAGCAGGTCATGGACGCCGTCCGGATGATCAACCGCATCGGAGGCGCCCGCGGGCCCAGGGGGATGCCGAAGCTCCTGCCCGGGATCAACATCATCTGCGGGCTGGACGGGGAGACCGCGTCCACCTACAGGCAGGACATGGAGCTCCTGGAGAGGATCAGGGACGAGGGCCTCATGGTCAGGCGCATCAACATCCGCCAGGTCCTGCCGGTCCGCAGGGAGTTCAACGTCCGCGTGGACCAGCGGAGGTTCAAGAGGTTCAAGGAGGATGTGCGCGAGGAGATCGACAGCGCCATGCTCAGAAGGGTGGCGCCTTACGGAACCGTTCTCAGAGACGTGTACATGGAGCTGCAGGACGGGAACACCACCTTCGGAAGGCAGATCGGATCGTACCCTTTGCTGGTCGGTGTGCCGTACAAGGTGGATGTGGAGGAGTTCCATGACATCTACATCACGGACTGGGGATTCAGGTCCATAACCGGAGTGACCTATCCGTTCGACATCAACCGCATGCCCATGTCCGCCATGGCCGCACTGCCGGGGATCGGCAAGAAGCGCGCCCAGAGGCTGGCGGCAGAGAGGCCGTTCGAGGGGTTCGACGACCTCTTGAGAGTGCTGGAGGACCCGCATGTGGTCGACGGATTGAGGGACATCGTGGTTTTCTGATGTGCGGATTGGTTGAAATTTTGGTCGAAATCTATGCGAAATCGTTGAAAAATCCGCCAAAATCCATGCAAAATCGTTGAAGGTAATGTGATACTTTTTAGTTGATATTTTGTCTATAAAGAAAAGACATCATCT
>CAVCVB010000083.1:0-6023 GCA_963605395.1 Firmicutes bacterium CAG:194 | reverse complement strand
TTCCGCCGGATCATCCGGCGGCACCCCATCTTCTGTCGAACTTTCCTGCGGTTGGATGATACGCGCCGATGACCAGTCATTCCGCCAGCAGCCAATCTATGATGTTGAGATGCTTGACGCCGTTTCCTGGGTCGCGCCTGATACGGTCCAGTGTGAGGATCGTCTTCCTGTAGCCGTTCTTCATGTCGACAAGGGACCTGCGCTCCCGTTCGAACGTCTGGTCGTCCATGACTGTGAGGGCCACCTGATACAGCTCGATCTCCCCGTCTCTCATGGCTGTGAAATCGACTTCTTTATCGCGGTAGCTGCCGACGGTCACGGTGTATCCGCGCCTGAGGAGCTCCAGGTAGACGATGTTCTCCACGGGCCTGCCGATGTCGTCGCCTGCCGCGTTCTCCAGAACCGCGTTGCGCATCCCGGTGTCCACGGCATAGTACTTCCCCATGCTGTTGAGCAGCTTCCCTCCTATGATGTCGTACCTCTGGGCGAAGTAGAACATGTACGATTCCAGGAACCCTACCAGGTAGCTGTCCATAGTCTTGATGTCCACTCCCGCGCCCTTGGCCATCTTCGACGTGTTGGTGGGATTACCGACATTGCTGAACAGGAACGATGCCGTTGCACGGAGCTTCATCGTGTCCACTTTGTCCGGCAGGCGTGTGGTGATGTCCTTGAACATGATATCGCCGAAGATCCCCTGGAGCAGCTGGCGGTTGTACCTGTCTCCGGACCTCATGTCGACGGCGGGCATACCGCCCCATGTGATGTAGTCCATGAACCTCCTGCCAACATCGTTCACTGCATCCGCAGGGTTCAGCTCCAGGAACTCTTTGAAGGACAGAGGCAGCATCTTGACCTCGAACTCCCTCCCTGTGAGATATGTGCGGAGCTCAGACGACAGTATGAACGCGTTGGATCCTGTGACATAAACGTCCAAGTCTGCCTCGTTTCCAAGCCGGTTCAGGCAGTCCTCCCAACCGTCGAGGCGTTGGACCTCGTCTATGAAGATGTAATTCATTCCCGGAGCGCGCCCGGACACGACCAGGTCGATGATCTGGGATCCTTTCGATATGTCTCTGCATTCGATCGATTCCAGGTCGAAGTGCATGATGTTGGATCCGGGCACTCCCTGCTCCTTGAGATACAGTATGAACTGGTCCATCAGCGTGGACTTGCCGCATCTGCGGACGCCCGTGATGACTTTGATCAGGTCGGTCTTGTCCTTCGCCGTCTTGAGGAGATCGAGATATCCTTTCCGAACGACGAACTTCCGGTTCCATGCCTCGTACACCTCGTCCATGTATCCGAGATGTGGTTTCAATATTTATGGATTACAATCTAATTTTTCTGTATTTTTGTAAATAATTGGAGTACAATCCAATTAACGTGTGTGTTTGTTTTCTGTTTCGATCTTACATCCGTGTGATATTGTAAAAAGTGTATTCAAAAAACATTTTTTAATAATAAAAAATGTATTCAAAATACATTAATTGTTAAGGAGGGCTGTCATGGAAAGGAAGATCGCATCCAAGATGGATCAATGGAAGGATTCTGAGGACAGGAAGCCCCTGATGATAATGGGCCCTAGGCAGGTAGGCAAGACCTATTCTGTGATGGAGTTCGCCAAGGCCCGTTTCGACAGTTACGTGATGTTCAACTTCCAGGAATCTCCCGAGCTGCATAGGATCTTCGAAGGGGACCTGAGCCCTCGCAGGCTTTTGAAAGAGCTGTCGGCATATTCTCATGAGACGATAACCGACGAGACCCTGATAGTCTTCGACGAGATCCAGGACTGCGACCGTGCAGTGACTTCGCTCAAGTACTTCGCCGAGGAGCTGCCTGGCCAGCCTGTCGTGACCACGGGGGGCCTTCTAGGGCTTACGGTGGGCCGTCATGATCCCGATTCCAAGCGCTCGTTCCCCGTCGGGAAGGTCCAGCAGGTCCAGATGCACCCGATGGACCTGGAGGAATACGCTTGGGCCACGGGGAGGAGGGCGCTCACGGATTCCGTGCGCATGCACTTCGACGATATGTCGGAGATGCCGCTTCACGACACCGCTCTGGAGATGTACCGCGAGTATCTCGCTGTCGGCGGGATGCCTGAAGCGGTCTCCGCATTCGTCCGCACCAGCGATCCGAACGTCGTCATGGCTGTCCAAAGGGGGCTCAACGACAGCCTGGTCGGAGATATAGCCAAGCACTCGGGCTCTTCAGACACGATGGTCAAGACGATCCGCACATGGGGCAGCATGGTCTCTCAGCTCATGAAGGACAACCTGAAGTTCCAATACAGCAAAGTGGCCTCCGGAGGCCGCGCTTCCAACTACTCCCCATCAGTGGATTGGCTGGTCGCCGCCAGGATGGTCAACCGCTGCGACATGGTCATAGAGCCTGTTTCGCCATTGTCCGGGTTCGCAGATCCGTCATCTTTCAGGCTCTTCATGGCCGATACGGGCATCCTCTGTTCGAAGGCCGAAGTTCCCTTCAAGTCGGTGGTGTCCGGAAGGGCGGCGGATAGGTTCAGGGGCGTCATGGCCGAGAACTATGTTTCCCAGGCGTTGACGGCCAACGGCTTCCGGACGTTCTACTGGAACCCTGATCCATACACGGGAGTGGACTTCCTGATCCAGGACGCGGACGGAGAGGTCGTGCCCATCGAGGTCAAGTCCGGAGACCGCACGGGGTCCAAGAGCCTTGCCAAAATCAGGAACAGGATCTCTCCCAGATCTGCCATAAGGCTCTCGTCGAAGAACTTCGGCCTCGAGGACAGGCTCTACAGCATTCCCCTATATGCGGCGTTCTGCATCGATGGAACCTGGGCGCAGAAGGCCGGGGACGGATCGTCAGCATGAAGATCCTCTTGCGCACGGCTGGAAGATCGGGTCCTGATAGCCGGTCGGACCGATCCTGCTCTGCAGGTCCTCGAACATCGCGCGAGTGCCGTCGGGGCTGCCCGCATCGAAAACGACCACGCTGCTGTCGGTGCAATGAACTACGATCACAGGACGCATCCCGCTATGTATCGCCAGCTTGTACGTCCCGAACTCGTCGTTGCGGAAGTTCCCCGTGGCCACCTTGAGGCCTCCGAACCCTCCGACCCTGGTGCCCGCATCGAACTCATCGCGGAGCTCCACGGACTCGATGTCCGTATATGCGATGGTCTTGCGCATCATGGTGGCATCTATCACCAGTGCGTCATCCTCCAGATGGGCGTCCACATGCCCGGTGTTGAGCAGCACAGCGACCATGGCGACGAGCAGGACGACCACTATCCCGACGCCGATCGCCAGGTTCCTCTTGAACTTCGAATAGGCTGCCTCATCCGTGCCATGGGAGACCTTCGAGGAGACGTTCGTCCCGGTCTTTATCGCCACGTAGATCGACGTGGTGTACGCCGCATCCACGGAGTTGAACACGGCGACCTTGTCCTTCCCGTAGCGGATCAGCACGAACTTCGCGATGCGGGTGTCTCCCGCGAACGTGTAGCTCGGGAACTCGGCGTTCTTGAAATCTCCGGAGCCCTTCTTGATCCCGGCGTAGCCGATCATCTTCACCCCGGGCTTGAACGAGTCCCTGCATTCCACAGCCGTTATCGAGCTCAGCGGGATGTCGAGGTTCACCATGAACGCCCTGACCTTCAGACGGCCGTCTTTCACCTCGGCCTTGGAGCCTTCCGTCTTCAGCATCGGGATGAGCAGTATGACTGTCGATGCTGCTACCAGGACCAGGAATAGCACCAGCCCGACCTGTCCTCTGACCAGCAGCACTATCAGGATGACCTGCACCAGGATGTATGCGATCACCCCCAAAGCGAAACGGGCTCCGTCACTCATGATATCGATAACCTGCTATGGATATAAAAAAAACCTATCGCGATGAAGATTTTTCGCAAAGACAACGGAAAAATCTACCGCAATAGATTTTTTCACACATGCTCAAAGCTCTGATCCAACATCTTTCTTTCCAGCCATATCGTCGAGGAACGCGGCCGCGAACAGCGGGTAGTGCTCTATGCCCTTGGCATCCACTGAGATGTCCGACCTCTCAAGCATGATCGAGCGCTGGAACCTCGGGTCCCCGACGGTCTTGTTCAGAGACGCGGCCTCACGGTCCTTCCCCGATCTGACCTCTATCGCGGCGACGTCCATGCCGAGGTCCAGGACGAAGTCTATCTCCATCCTCCCCGGGTTCTTCCTGTTGATGTAGTAGCAGGGCTTGCGGCCGCTCTTGGCGATGCATTCCGCCACGGCGTTCTCCACCAGCGTGCCTTGGTTGAACCTGTCGTCCTTCTCGATGATCGCCGTCCGGGCACCGGGCCCCATCATGCTGACCAGGAGCCCCGTGTCGGACAGGTACACTTTGAAATTGGACGGGTCGGCGTTCATCGCCGACGGGAACGACACGGACCTGAGCATATGGCACATGTTGGCCATCCCGGAGTTCTCCATCCAGAGCATGGCATCGGCATATGTGCGCTGGCCGTTCCTGGATCCGGACCCGTCGAGGCGCGACCACATGAACTTCTTGTTGGTGTCCGACAGCTGGACGGGAATGGACTGGAAGCATTTCCTGATCTTCATCGCATCCGAGCCGCTGCTGTACTTCGACACGTCGCTGTAGAAGGAGTCGATGATGTCGGATTGGATCGTTGCCGCTTCGGCATAGTCCTTCTTCTCTGCGAAGGATCCCACAGCCTCAGGCATGCCGCCGATGGTCATGTACTCGTCGAACCTGTCCAAGTATGCGGATGCGACCGATTCGCCCATCGGCTGTTTATCCCTGATGCATCTCCTGATCTCGGACACGGCATCTTCGGGATAGCCCATCGCCCATAGGTACTCCTCGAAGTCCAGGCCGCGCAGTGTCTTGTGCTCGACATATCCCGCGGGGATCAGAGCGGTCGGATCCTCGAATTCCTTGTACGGCACGTCGATCAGAGAGCCGGATGCGGCCACGTCGAACCTGCCGTCCAGGGTGAACTGCTTCAGGGACATCCTCGCACGGGGGCAGGACTGGATCTCGTCCAGGATGATCAGGGTCTCTCCTGCGACCGGCGTGCACTCGGGGCCTCTGGATGCGGCGTACCTCACGAACGAGTCCACGTCCACGGAGCGGCGGAACTGCTCGCACAGCCTGTCGTCGATGCTCAGGTCGAAGTAGATGCAGGACTGGTACGTCTTGCCGAACTCCTTCAGGATGGATGTCTTCCCGACCTGGCGCTGTCCTTTCAGGAGCAGGGACTTGTGGCCTTTGCGGGACTTCCATTCCAGGAGCTCGTCCATCATCTTCCGTCTGAGCATGAATCGGAGTTGATTGGGCGGTATATAAACGTGTGCGTTTTTCAGCTGAAATCGTTGAAAAAATGTGCAAAATTCAGCTGAATTCTGCACATAAATGTGCGTTTTTCAGGTAATGGAATGGGCCGGGCCCTGGAACGCAGGCCCGGCGCTTGGATCCTCGGTTCAGTGCCAGACCTTGTGGCCGGGCTCTGCGCTGTGGTACTTGCCGGTCATGGACTCCGGGACGACCTCGAAGACGCCGGTGGGCCCCACGGCATGGGGGTTGATGGGGTCGGCCTTCCTCTCGGGAGTGAGCTTGTCCACCGTCGCGCGGAGGATCTTGGCCTTGGTCTCGTCGTCCTCGATCCTGACGACCTTCCCCCTGATGATGACCGATTCGTACAGCGAGGTGGTGTTGCATCCGTTGTCGCCGCATCTCTCGAACCCCTGCTCCTCCACCACGGTGAAGCAGCACCTGGGGTCCCTGTCGATGTTGGACGCCTTCTCTCCGACCTTCCTCCCGTGGAAGAATATCCTTCCGTCGACGACCACGAAGTTCACGGGCGTCCCGTAGGGATAGCCGTCGGCTCCGGTCGTGGAGACGACCGCGTACCTTGCCCTGTCCAAGAGGGCTTTCATCTGCTCCTCGGTGAGAGGATACTTCTGCATGTTAGGCTCCATGGACAGGGGGAACGAAGTGCGGGATATATCGCGGTTGCTGTCGGAACAGCATGGGATCAGAAG
>CAVCVB010000082.1:0-6025 GCA_963605395.1 Firmicutes bacterium CAG:194 | reverse complement strand
CTCGGAGATGGTCGCGTCGTTCATGAGCGACCTGGAGTCGTGCACCGAGTACACCTTGGAGAAGTACGAGTCGAGGACCCTGATGCAGAGGATCAGGACCGTCGTGTCTTGGCTCGTCTCGTCGCAGCTCTGATTTGAATAAGAGGCCGGCCTGCTTCGGGCCGGCCTCGCCTTTACCCTGCGGGGATCCGTTCCCCGCGATTTCTTCGCCGCAGGTAGCGGCCATATCGTCCGACAGGATATCCTCGTTCGACAAAGTGATCCGGGTGCTGATACGGGTCTGTTCGGAAGTAGTTATATTTTTCATAACCAATTCCAACTAGTATCATCTTCGATAACTTCATTTGCAACAGAGGACATCACCATGCATGGAACTGGTCGGCAGAAGCGCGGAGCTGAGGGCTCTCGAGGACATCTATTCTAGGGATGGACCGAAGACGTGCGCCGTATACGGTCGCCGCCGTGTCGGCAAGACCGCGCTGCTGAGGAAGTTCTGCGAGAATAAGCCCAGCCTGTTCCTCACTGTGGAAGGCTCGGATGGCGGATCAGTCCTGGAGAGCCTATCTTACCAGATCGGCGAATATCTGAACGATAACACGTTCCGGTTGGACACTGCCCGGGATCTCGTGAGGTTCTTGGGTACGCTGCAGCCTTCCGAGAAGATGGTCGTCGTCATCGACGGTTTCCCCGGCCTGGCAAGGCATCACCCTTCATTCCCATCGATGCTGAGGACGTTCATCGACATGGAGCTCGATGACAGGAACATGATGCTGGTCATATGCGGGTCCACGACCTCCGGCATGGCCGAAGAGCTCAACGACGGAGACAAGCCCCTGTTCAACAGGTTCATGCTCCAGATGAGAGTGGAGCCGCTGCCGTATATCGAAGCCAGGAAGCTGAACCCAGGGCTTCCTGAAGAGGACCGCATGAGGATCTACGCCATAGCATCCGGGATACCCCTGTACCACATCATGTTCGGAAGCGATCCGCCTGAGGCCGGGATAAAGAAGCTGTTCATCGGTCCGGCGCCCTGGGGAGAGCTGGAAGCCGATTTCATCGCCTCGGCCGACCACAGGTCTTCGGGCAAGTACGAGGCCGTGCTCGGAAGGATCCGCGGAGGCGAGACCTTCACCAGGCTCATGGAATCCACCGGGCTCAACAGACCGTTGTGCGCCCAGGTCCTCAAAGAGCTCATGCTCCTGGGCTTCGTGAGGAAAGACACATGCTTCGGCATGAAGAAGAAGATCCTGTACAGGATCGATGACGGCCTGCTCGCGTTCAGGTACGACGTCCTGAAGAGGTACGGAGAGAAGGTCAACAGGCTGGATGCCGATGAGGCCTACGCCATGATCAAGCAGGATGTGGACACCTTCTACGGCCATCGCTTCGAGAGGATATGCGCAGAGTACATCCAATCTACCGAGCGCTGCATGAGCATCGGCTCATGGTGGGGATCCGTCCCGCAGATGGTCGCCGGCACGATGAAGAGAGACGAGAACGGCAAGGCCGTCACGGAGGAAGGGGATCTCGACATCGTTGCCGTCGTCGATGACGGCCTGCAACGCCTCCTGGTGAGCGAATGCAAGTTCACAAACAAGCCCGTGGGCAGGAACGAGATCGACCTGCTGAAAGAACGTGCGGATGTCATCAGGGAATGGCCCGCCAACCGCAGGTACGTCATCTTCTCGAGGTCCGGATTCTCAGATCATCTCAAGAACCGTCTCGAAGACCGTCCCGACCCCGATCTGAAGCTGGTCACGATGGATGATATGGAAAAATGGGCGGAAGCTGGACAGATGTCCTGAGCCTTCGGCAAGGCGTATATATCCGTACCCGAAATGCCACCTATGGAAGACAGGTTGCTGACTCCGCAGATCGCCATCCTCGTGATCCTCAGCTTCATAATGGGGACCAGCGAGTTCATCATTATGGGGATCCTGCCGGACATGGCAGACGACCTGGGCTATTCCTACACCTCCGTCGGGAACCTGGTCTCCATCTTCGCCATCGGATACGCGATCCTCACCCCGATAATCACCGCCGGAGTGAGCAAGTACAGCCGGTACAAGATCCTGATGGCCATGTGCGTGCTGTTCCTCGCAGCGAACCTGTGGACCCTGGTCGCCACGGACTACATCCAGCTGGCCGCGTCCCGTCTGGTCACCGCCGCGGTGTCCGGATCGCTTCTCGGAGTGGGGCTGACGTTCGTCATGGACCTGGTGACGACCAGGTTCAGGCCCGGCGCAGTGGCGCTCATCTACGCAGGGTTCAGCATATCATCCGTCATCGGAGTCCCTCTGGGGACGACGATGTGCCATTCCATGGGCTGGAGGAGCGTGTTCATCCTCATCCTGGTGATGGGCATCGCCGGGACCCTGGCCGCTGCCGTTCTCCTTCCGAAGCTCCCCGCCGCAGAGAGGCACGGCCCGAAGAAGGGCGGCGTCTTCAGCCTCCTGAAGGACAAGCGCATCCTGCTGGGAGTCATGGTCACGGTGTTCGGAGCCATGGGATACTATTCCGTCTACACCTACATCACGCCCATCCTGGAGACGGAGATCGGGTTCACGGAATCCAACGTGAGCATCGGGCTGATGGCCATGGGAATCGCTATGCTCATCAGCAACATAGTCTCCGGGAAGGTCGCCGGCAAGGGAGGGATGAAGACCCTCCGCTGGACCTACCTGGTCGAGGCGGCGTTCCTGTTCGCCCTGCCCACGGCGGTCTGCAGCCCCGTGCTCGGGATGATCGTCCTGGTCTGCTTCGGGCTGCTCGTCTACATAATGAACTCGCCCGTTCAGATACACCTGATGGAGCTGTCCGCCAGAGACTACCCCGAATCCCTCACGTTCGCGTCCAGCCTGAACCCGTCGTCGTTCAACATCGGGATAGCGGCGGGATCGTTCATCGGAGGGATATTCTACGAGTCCTTCGGGCTGAACACCCTCGGGTACCTTGGAGGAGCGGTCCTGATAATAGCGTCCCTCGTGACCTTCGCCACGTGCATCGCATGCAGGGGCGAGGGCAACGGGACATCCGTCACTTGACCTGATGAAGGATCAGTCGGAGCTGTCGTCGACGGGGTGCTTGTCCACGTCGACCTTCTTCCTCTGACGGCCGCCGGTCTTCTTCAGCTTCCCCTGGTTGAGGGCCCATTCGAAGCTCTTCTCCTCGGGAGGCGTGATCAGGACCCTGTCGCCCTTGGCGTACTTCTTCCCGCTCACCCAGTTGGTGAACGGGGCCAGGACCCTGTACTCGTCGGCGTCCATGACGATCTCCCTGACGTTGGGACGGCCCTTCATCTCGGAGTACGTTCCCGTGAAAGTCTTGACATGGCCGTCGGCAACCTCGATCATCTTGGTGCACACGGTGTCCAGGAAGTACCTGTCGTGGGTGACTGTGATCACAGTCCCGTCGTACTCCACCAATGCCTCCTCCACAGCGTGCTTGGCGGGGATGTCCAGATAGTTCGTCGGCTCGTCAAGGACGAGCACGTTGGTCTCGTCCAGGAGCAGCAGGCACAATGCGACCCTGGCCCTCTGCCCTCCGGACAGGGTGGCGATGGGCCTCTCGACCTCCTCTCCGAACAGCAAGAACCTGGACAGGATGGTCCTGACCTCGGCCCTGCGGTCCTTCCCGACCAGCTGGAGGAGCTGCTCCTCCGCCGACAGCTTCAGATCGAGCCTGTCGTGGTGCTGCGAGTAGTAGCCGATCTTGGCCCCGGGGGCCACCCACAGGTCCCCCTCTGAAGGGATTATCCCCAGGAGCCCCTTGACGAGGGTGGACTTACCCTCCCCGTTGCTCCCGAATATGCCGATCTTCTCGCCTTTCTGGATGTCCAGGTCCACTCCGGAGAGGATCGTCCTCCCGCCCAGGTCGATCTTCAGGCCCTTGGCGGTTATGACGTTCTTCCCGGACTTGTGCGCCGCCTGGATCCTGACGGTGATCTCCCTGTTCTGCTCCGGCTTCTCCTTCGCCTCCATCTTGGCGATGAGCTTCTCCCTGGTCTTGTGGGCGGTCATGTACCACTGGTCGTGGTGGAGCTGCTTGGCGATCTCCTCCTGCTTCTTCTTCTGGTTGGCGTACTTCCTGTACTCCTTCTCCATGCGGTCCATGTCCAGCATCTTCTTGTAGACGAAGTCGGAGTAGTTGCCCTTGTACTCCCTGGACTTCCCGTGGTCGATCTCCAGCATGCGCGTGGCGATCTTGTCCAGGAAGTACCTGTCATGGCTTATGACCAGAACGGAGCAGTGTGTCTCGATGAGGTAGTTCTCCAGCCACTCGACGGTGTTGATATCGAGATGCGAAGTGGGCTCGTCCATGACCAGCAGGTCGCAGTCGTCCGCCTGGACGACGATCCTGGACAGCATGACCTTGGTCCTCTCGCCTCCGGACAGGGAGTCCATGGTGCGGTCCATGAGATCGGGAGACAATCCGACCTTCTCCAATGCCTTGACCAGGTTCCCCTCGTCCTCCATGTCCGCCTTGGCCAGCTGCGCCTCCAATGCGGCGTTCTCCTCGGCCAGGGCGTTCCAGTCGATGTCGCCGCCGGCGATCATCAGCTCCTCGATCTCCTGCAGCCTCTGCTTCAGGTTCTCTATGTGCCCGTAGGGCCTTCCCAGGACGTCACGGACGGTGAACTCGGACGAGGACTCCGCGAACTGCTCCAGGTACCCGATGCGCTCGGTGTTCCTTATGAGCTCGCCGGTGTCTGCCTTGAGCTGCCCGAGCATGATCTTCAGGAAAGTGCTCTTCCCGGCTCCGTTCACGCCGATAAGGCCTATGCTGTCCCCCTCGTTGATCTGGAGGCTCACGTCCTTCAGGACTTTGTGGGGGCCGAACGCCTTCGTGACGGACTGGGCTTTTAGGAGCATGCGTCAGCCCAATGCGTCATTCTTGATATGGGTTGGGTTCCCGTCGCACGACGGCTGGATTGCACATGCAATGCGACAACTGCCAATCCATTTTTATACAGAAGAGCGGAATCGAGCATCATGGAAGTGAAAACGAATCCTATGAGGCATCTGGACAAGCTCGGGATCCCGTACACCGTCCACCATTACTCGGACGAGCCCCTGAGCGGGATGGAGGTCGCAACAGCCACGGGAGAAGTCCCGGAAGAGGTGTTCAAGACCCTGGTGACCGAGAGCAAGGACCGCTCCTACTACGTGTTCCTGGTCCCCGTGACCGGGAACCTGGACCTGAAGAAGGCGGCCGCCAGCGTGGGGGAGAAGTCCCTGTCCATGATCCAATCGAAGGACCTGCTGTCCCTGACCGGCTACGTCCACGGCGGATGCTCTCCGCTGTGCACCAAGAGGCCCATGAAAGTGGTAATCGACGCCACCGCCGAGTCCCTGGAGAGGATCTACTTCAGCGCAGGCAAGGTGGGATACCAGATCGAGATGTCCGTCGCGGACCTGCCGAAGGCAATGGACTTCATCTTCGCGGACATCAGGAAACCGGTGCAGCAGTGATGCTCAGAGCAGCGCGACGCATCTTCCGGCGAAGGCGCCGATGACGCAGCATCCCGCATTGAGGATGATGTTGGCGGCAGCCTGCCCGAACGACCCGGCGACCATCAGGTTGACAGTGTCTATGGAGAATGTGGACATGGTGGTGAACGCGCCGAAGATCCCCACGAATACGAAGGACCTGAGCGCATAGCCCATGTCCCCTCCGTACCTGAACATGAGGAACGATGCGAGGCAGCATCCGATGATGTTCACCAGGAACGTCGCCCAGGGGAACTCGGTGTCCACCATCTTGTACACCGAGAACCTCAGGACCGCTCCGATGGCTCCTCCGGCCGCAACGGCTGCGAAAGGCAGTATGGCGCTCATGTTCACGGTCCGCAATCGGACGGTCCGATATACGTATTGCGGGCCGGGCGTGCCCCGCATGAACGACCTCTGCACGGCGAGGGCATGAAAGGGTGGCATGAAGCCACTTGTGGACCTTCTGGATGCCTCCGCTGCATGAGCATGTGTGGCGGAGCCCGTGCTTCATGGAGATGTGGACGACCACGGAC
>CAVCVB010000081.1:0-6073 GCA_963605395.1 Firmicutes bacterium CAG:194 | reverse complement strand
GATAACGATAGTGGCGTCTTCGTCGAAGATCTCTGTCAACGAAGTCATCATCTCCGTGACCAACCTCCTGCAACCGTATTCCGGGTCCGAGCTCGTTCCGACCATCGGAAGCGGGACCGTTTCCGCCATCGGAGGCAAACTTGTCGAGGGTGTGGACTACACGGTGGAATACACGACGGCCACGGGCACGCTTAGCCCCGGCAGCAAGCCTTTCGGTCCCGGAACGTACGACGTGAAGATAGAAGGCATCAACCTCTGCGAAGGCTCGGTCGTGAAGCAGTTCGAGATCACAGGGCACACGATCTCTCCGATATCCGGACCAGGGTACAGGCTGGAGCCCGAAACCGGACATCCGTTCGTCGCTGACGGTTCGGCTTTCTCTTTCGAATTGGTCATCGAGAAAGGATACAAGGGTGCAGGCGTCGTGGTGAAGGCGAACGATGAGCCCCTTACGGAGGTTTCGGGGAAGTACACGATAACGAACGTCACCGAAAACAAGACCGTCACCGTGACGGGAATCTCGGCGAAGACCTTGTCATCCATAGAAGTGACGACCGAACCCACCAAGACGGACTACAAGGTCGGCGAGACATTCGATCCTGCCGGGATGGTGGTCACGGCGAAGTATGATGGCGATGCCGACGAGGTTGTGACATCAGCGTGCACTTATTCTCCTGATGGAGCCCTGGCCCGCGGAGATTCCGAAGTGACCATATCTTTCACTGTCGGTAGCGAGACCGCGAGCCTCACCCTGTCCATAACCGTCACGGGCTTCACGGTGAGTTTCGACAGCAATGGCGGAAGCGGCACGATGTCGCCAGTCACAGACGTCTATGGGCCGTACGCTCTGCCTGGATGCGCTTTCAGTGCTCCGGCCGGGAAGACGTTCGACGCGTGGTCCGAGTCTGCTACGGGCGCGGCGATCCCCGGACCGACCATCGATGTCACTGCGGACATCACCCTCTATGCCCTTTGGAAGGACATCACGAGCACCATCACCCTGACCCCCGGTACGGGATACACTCTGACCCCGGACGGTTCCACGACGGTGTCTTACGGGTCGAGTTTCTCATTCACCCTGACGATTGCGTCCGGATACCAGAAGGAATCGGCCTTCAAGGTCCTGGCCGGATCGACTGAGCTGAACGAGTCGTCGGGGAAGTACACGATCGAAAACGTCACCTCCGACGTGACCGTCACGGTGCAAGGGGTCCAGGCCGTACCTGCACCTGCTCCTACTCCGACACCCACGCCGACACCCACTCCCGCCCCCAGCAAGAAGGAGGTCCTGCCCGACGGCACGGAGGTCACCACCACGACCAAGTCCGGAGAGACCGACCTGGAGGTTGTCTCCAAAGATGGGAAGGTGAAGACAGAAGCGGTCAGGATCGAGAAGGCCGGCGGGAACGCCACCGTCGAGATCAAGACCGTGATCTCCTCGGACACCGCGTCCCTGAAGGACTCCTTGTCCGCCGCCGTGGCCCAGATGAGCATAGCCTCGTCCAAGCTCGAAGGCGAGACGACGAGGGTCGTCGAGGTCAACCTGCCCGGCAGCACATTCGAGGTGGAGCTGTCTCCGGCGACCATGGCCGACATCGCCATGGCCGGCGCCGTCGTCGAGCTCACCGGGTCGGCAGGGAAGGTCACCGTGTCTCCCGAGGTCTCCCAGGCCCTCGGATCCAAGACGGGCGACATCTCCCTCACAGTCGGAACTGCAGACAAGTCCATGATGAGCGACGCTCAGAAGAAGATCGTCGGGGATAACGCCGTCTTCGACCTGAAGGTCATGGAAGCAGGCAAGACGTTCTCCGCCCTCGGCGGGAACGTCACCGTCACCCTGCCGTACACGCTGAAGGCCGGGGAGGACCCCTCGAAGGTGAAGGTCTATTACGTCGATGACAACGGAGTGCTCAACGAGTACGTCACGCAGTACGATGCGGCCACAGGAACGGTGTCATTCGTGACCGACCACTTCTCGTACTGGATGGTGACTGCCGCCGAGCCTGCTCCGACTCCCGAACCTGGACCTTCCCCGGAGCCCAAGCCCGAGCCGTCCGGCAGCGGGAGCAATATCGCGGTCTGGATAGCTGTGGTCCTCGCGATCGCGGCGGTCGGCGCAGCGGTGTACGTTCTACGCGACAGGATCCTCTGATCCTTCCGGGACCTGAGGTCAAACAGCGGGGCGACCCGCCTCTTACCGTCCCTTCGGGGACGGGCATCTTCTCAAATAGGTAGGAAAGAACGATGATGCGCCCCCGTCGCCGAGGGCGCATCTGAAAATGAACTGGTTTACTCGGTCAGCGCCTTCCAGCAGTTCTGGATGAGCTGAGTCTCCTGGCGGACGACCTCGTCCCTCTGCATGATCTGCTCGATGGCCTTGGATATCTGGACATCGGTGGACATCGGGGAGGTGCCTCCATAGGAGCTGCGCCTCTCGACGCACTTGGACACGGGGAGGATGTCGTAGACGTCCTGCTCGATCTTCGGGGAGAACTCCCTCAGCTCGTCGAGCGTCATGTCCTCCAGGTTCCTTCCGGAGTCGATGCTGTGCCTCACGGCCGCGCCGACGATCCCGTGGGCCTCCCTGAAGGGGACGCCCTTGGTCACAAGGTAGTCTGCCAGGTCGGTGGCGTTGATCTGCCCCCTGCTGGTGACCTCCTTCATGCGCTCGGCGTTGAACCTGGACGTGGCGACGACCTTGGACATCATCTGCGCGCTGGCGATTACCGTGGCCATGGACTCCATGACGGGGCGCTTGTCCTCCTGGAGGTCCCTGTTGTATGTCAGGGGCAGTCCCTTGGTCATGGTTATCATGGTCATCAGCGCTCCGACGACGGACCCGGTCTTCCCGCGGACCAGCTCGGCTATGTCCGGGTTCTTCTTCTGGGGCATGATGGACGATCCCGTGGTGTACTTGTCGTCCATCTCCACGAAGCCGAACTCCTGGGAGGACCACAGCACCAGCTCCTCGCACAGCGAGGACAGGTGCACCGCGGCCTGTGCGGCGCAGTAGGCCAGCTCGGTGACGAAGTCCCTGTCGCTGACGGAGTCCATGGAGTTCTCCGTGGGCTCTTTGAATCCCAGGGCCTCGGAGGTCATCCACCTGTCGATCGGATACGTCGTCCCCGCAAGCGCAGCCGCGCCCAGAGGGCACTTGTCCATCCTCCTGAACGCGTCCAGGAACCTGTCCGCGTCGCGGGAGAACTTGAACGCATGGGCGAGCATGTGCTGCGCCAGCGTCACGGGCTGGGCGTGCTGCATGTGGGTGAACCCGGGCATGACGGTGCCGGCGTTGGACTCGGCCACCTTGACCAGGGCCATCATCAGCTGGTCCATGGCCTCCGCCGCCTTGAGGGCGTCGTCCCTCAGGTACATCCTGAAGTCCGTGGCGACCTGATCGTTCCTGCTCCTCCCGGTGTGCAGCTTGCCCCCGGCAGGCCCGATGGCCTCGGTGAGGCCGAACTCGATGCAGGTGTGGACGTCCTCCAGGGAATGGTCCCACTCGAACGTGCCTTCCTGCACCTTCGCCAGGATGGCCTTCAGGCCCTCCGTTATGGCGTCGGCGTCCTCCGCGGGGATGACCCCGCATGCCTTCAGCATCTTCACGTGGGCTAGGGATCCCATGATGTCGTAGAACGCCAGATGCGAGTCCACGTCCAGGGACGAGGTGAAGGCGAGGGTGGAGTCGTCCATCCCCGCCGAGAACCTTCCTGACCAAAGGGCCTGCTTCAAGGGATCACTTCTTCTTGCAGGCGCACTTCTTCTTCGCGGGCTTGGCATGGCTCTTGGCGGCGGTCCTTCCGGGCAGCCCCCAGATGTAGATGAACCCGGTGGCGGACTTGTGGTCGAACACATCGCCCTCGGCGTAGGTGCTCAGCCCTGCATCGTACATGGAGTAGGGGGACTTCCTTCCGACGACGGTGGCGCTCCCCTTGAAGAGCTTCATGCGGACGGTACCGGTCACGAACTCCTGGGTGCTGTCCATGAACGCCTGGATGGGCTCCATGAGGCCGCCGAACCAGAGGCCGTCGTAGCACAGCTGGGTGTACTTCTGCTCCAGTCCGCGCTTGTACTCGATGGTGTCCCTGGGCAGGGTCATGCCCTCCAGGGCCTGGTGGGCCTTGATCAGGGTGACGGCTGCGGGGCACTCGTAGGTCTCGCGGCTCTTGATCCCCATGAGGCGGTCCTCGACGTGGTCGATCCTTCCGACGCCGTGGGCTCCGGCGAGCCTGTCCAGGCTCTCGATGAGCTCCACTCCGTCCATCTTCTTGCCGTCGATGGCGACAGGCACTCCCTTGACGAACTCGATCTCGATGTACTGGGGCTGGTCGGGCGCGTCCTCGGGGTCCACGGTGTTCTCCCAGACGTCCTTGGGGGGCTCCGCCCAGGGGTCCTCCAGGATGCCGCACTCGCAGGAGCTTCCCCAGAGGTTCTCGTCCCTGGAGTAGGGGCTCTCCTTCTTCACGATGATCTCGATGCCGTGCTCCTTGGCGTACTCGATCTCCGCCTCTCTGGTGGTGACCCACTCGCGCATGGGCGCGATGATGGAGAGGTTGGGGTCCTGGGAGACGATTCCGACGTCGAACCTGACCTGGTCGTTCCCTTTGGCGGTGCATCCGTGGGCGATGTACTTGGCGCCCTCGGCCTTGGCGACCTCGACGAGCTTCTTGGCGATGAGGGGCCTGGCGATGGCGGTGCTCAGGGGGTAGACGTTCTGGTAGAGGGCGTTGGCCTTCAGGGAGGGCCAGACGTAGTCGCTGACGAACTCCTCCCTGGCGTCGATGTAGTCTGATTTGATGGCTCCGTTCCTGAGGGCGCGGGCGACGATGTCGTCCTTGCTGGGGGGCTGCCCGACGTTGATCGCGATGGCGATGACGTCGACGTTGTAGTTCTCCTGGAGCCAGTGGATGGCCACGGACGTGTCCAGTCCTCCGGAGTAGGCGAGGACGACCTTGTCCCTGGTCTCTGTTTTGGCTGCGCATTCCTTCTTCTTGCAGGCTGCCATGTTTATCGTCCTCGCGATTTTCCTATTCTTATAATATCCTTGGGCTAGGTGACCCGAAAGTTGGTGCTCTGATATAACGCTCATTACTGATATTACAAATATTACAACGAGCCATTATTATATGTGCATCGCATAAGCATGGGCGCGCAAGAGGGGGCCATCGAGAGGGCCGTAGAGGATGCGATCCCAGCTGTCCCGTCGAGGACAGGGAGATGATGATCGACTCTCTGCGCTCGATCCTCGATTCCGAGCTCATGAGGACGAACTTCGAGATGCCTGGATGCGCCCGTACGTGCACTAAGTGCGGAGCAACGACTGCATTCGCTACGGGAAGTCCAAGCTTGGATCCCAGCGCTGGATGTGCAAGTCCTGCGGTCGCGTCCACAACGAATCAGCTACCGGGCCCGTGCTCTCTAGGAGCAAGCTGGACTGCGATGTCTGGATGCAGTTCGCCGAATGCTTTGTGGACGGACTGTCCGACAGGAAGGTCGCCGATAGGCTGGGCGTCTCCAACTGGACCGCATGGTTCATGCGCATCAGGACCCTGGAGGCATTGCACGTCAGCCTCCCTTCGTTCCAGGTCAAGGCCGGATGCGGAGCCGAGATCGACGAGATCTACTCCCGCGAGAGCTTCAAAGGCACTAGCTTTGACAGGATGGAGCATATCCCGCGCGCGCCGAGGGCCGGGGACGAGCTGAACGTGATGCGCGGGATCAGCGACGACCAGATATGCGTCGTGACCGCCGTCAACGATGCGGGCGACTTCTTCTCCGATGTCGCCTGCAGGGGCGCCCTGACGTGCGACATCGCTTCCGATGTCCTGAACGGGCGCGTGCTGTTAGGGGCGATAGTCAACACGGAAAAGCACAGAGCGTACCGTCTGGCCCTCGAAGACCTCTCGGTCGCCGCGCACATCGCCACCGAGGCCAAGGAGCACAGGAACCTGGAGAGGATCGACGAGATCCACGGGGCCATCCGCACGTTCATGGCCCCCTTCAGGGGAGTCTCCACCAGATGGCTGCACCTGTACCTCTCGTGGTACGAGTGGCTCAGGGAGTTCTCCGAGAG
>CAVCVB010000080.1:0-6101 GCA_963605395.1 Firmicutes bacterium CAG:194 | reverse complement strand
AAATGGTAATGCCCTTCTTAATATACTTGACGGACAATCCGGTCACATATGCCTGTCAAGACGACGAAGTACGCGGACATGGGCCTGGAGAGCCCCGTGGCGGTGATCGGGTTCCCGAGCATCGGCCTGGTGAGCTCCATCATGGCGAACCATTACGTGTCCCAGCTGGGGATGGAGCCCATAGCCGGGCTGTCGTCTCCGAGCATGCCGCCGTACTGCCTCATCCAGAACGGCATCGCGTACCCTCCCGTCAGGCTCTACGGGCGGAAGCACACCACCAAGAGGGGCAGGGACGCCATAGTCTGCCTCTCCGAGTACGCCCCCAAGCCGGAGGACTGCTACGAGGTCGTCGAAGCGGTCCTGTCCTACCTCAGGTACAGCGGGGTGAAGGAGGTCGTATGCCTGGACGGCATCGGCAGGACCAGCGACTCCGATGTGCCGCTGGCGTGCGGGTCGGACGAGGGAGCCTCCAGGATGATCAAGAAGTCCAAGTTCAGGGTCATGGAGTCCGGCATGGTCAAGGGCACCACAGGGGTGATGCTCCACGAGGCCCCTGGCTTCGGCATGTCCGTGGCGGCTCTCCTGGCACCGGCCAGCCCGACGCTCCCGGACCCGGGATCCGCAGCGGTCTTCATACCCGCGGTCGCGTCCATAGTCCCCGGGCTGAAGGTCAGCCCCAAGATCCTGATGGAGGAGGACGCCGAGATCAAGAGGCACATGGAGAGCGTCAACGCCGGCCCCGACCCCTCGGAATCCGCGGGATTCTACGGATGAACAGAAATATGCGTACGGCCTGGACCGGAGCATGGAACTCGTCCCTTCGAAATTCTTCATAACCCGCAGCTCCGCGGTCAGCGAGGTCTCCGACCTCAACGCGTTCGACAAGGCCCTGATATCCGCAGGGATAGGGGAGCAGAACCTGGTCTCCGTGTCGTCGGTCATCCCGGTCGGCGCAGAGAGGATCGAGATCTGCGAGATGCCCATGGGCGCCGTGACCCACTGCGTCCTCGCCCAGATGAGGGGGACCGAGGGAGAGACGATCGCAGCGGGGATAGCATACGCGTACAGGAAGGACGGGAAGGGAGGATACGTTGCAGAGGGCCACATCCACGGCTCCGCCGACTCCCTGAAGGAGATCCTCACCTGGAAGATGGACGAGATGTCCCGCATCCGCGGCGTGGAGTTCGAGCAGATCGAGTTCGTCGCCGAGGAGCTGGAGATCCCCCTGGACAACTACGGCTGCTGCATCGCGGCGCTGGTCTTCACGGAGTACCGCTGATGTACGGCCTGGTGCAATGCGGCGTGTGCCGCAGGCCCAGGGTCGTGGACCTCTCGAAGAAGGAGTCGTCCTGCCCCTACTGCAGCTGCGTCCAGGAGACCTCGTCGCTGAGATGCGTCTTCAAGTCGGAGGACCAGGACGCCGTCAGGGAGGCGCTCTCCCAGGCCACCGGCTTCATCCCTCCGGACACCGCTAAGAAGAAGGAGAAGATCGCGGAGGCCGACCCTTATTCCACCATGGTCTACAGGTACGAGCACTGCTCCGACCTGGACGAGAAGATGTGCATCCTGGCAGAGGGCCTCACGGCCATCAAGGGCACGTTCACCCTGGACGATGTCAGGGAGGTCGCGGGCGACCGCGCGGAGAAGATGGTCTCGGCCATGCTCGACCGCTGCATCATCTCCGAGGTCAGGATCGGCCGCTACCGCGCCTGACTCCGATGTTTTTCCCGAAGGCTCACTTGGGGATGTCGTCCCTGCGCTTGCCTTCCATCCTGAGCACGTCGCGGACCACGGCCGGAAGCTGCTTCACCATCGTGCGGCCGTAGACCATCAGCGCGAACAGCACGGCGACGACGGCGCTCAGGTAGTAGACGATGCTTCCTCCGAGATCTCCGCCGCGGAGCATCACTGTCAGGAGGATGTTGTACACGATCAGCGGAATGGCCGCCTGGAGGGCGAACTCCATGACCCTGTGCCTGGCGATGCCCTCTCCGACGTTGGTCCCGGCGGATCCGAGGATCATGGACATGGTCACGGATATTATCACGAGGATGATCACGGACGCGTCGACATGGGTGATCGTGGAAGCCGTCACGAAGCATATCCCGGTGGACATGCCGCAGGACATCCCGAGCCCCAGCGCGTAGCCGTAGAACACCGAATCGGACTTGCCGCGGAACCTCTTGAGGTTCATCACGACGACCATCGCCATGGACTCCACCACGGCCATCAGCACCATGAGCACCAAATTGGTCGCGAAGCCCAGCGCCACCATCGCGAAGAACAGGATGGAGCCTCCGACCATTCCGACCACCAGCATCGAGAAGAAGGTGGGGTCGGAGAAGAACGGCTGCTCCACGCGCGGGTAGGTGTAGTTGCGGACTCCCAGGAACATGAGCGCCAGTGCGGGCCCTATCCCGAGGATCATCGCCAGGCCTAGAATCCAATCCATGGATGCACGAAACACGCGCAGGCTTTAATGGTTGCGAGGCCTGCTCCCGGGAACCGAGTCCATCAGCTTGTCGTAGTAATGGACGACCATGCAGGACCTCTCGCACCTTCCGCAGGAGGTGCATCTGGCCGGGTCCACCCTCATGCCGCCCTGGATGCGGATGGCCTTGCGGGAGCATCCTTCGGCGCAGATCCCGCATTCGGTGCACATCATTGCTCTGATCAGAGCCTTCACGGCCTTCTCGAACACCATCCTCGCGTTCCTCTCGTCGGGGGCGTTGACGGACACCTGCCCTCCGCCGAACAGCCTTGCCCTTCCCACGGGGAGCCTCAGCAGGGCGATCTCGTACTCGTCGGAGTACCTGGTGTCGCCAACGGTCCTGAGGGCGTCGGCGGTGTAGGAGAAGTCCCTGGTCCTGGGGACTGTCACGATGGCCTCCACGGAATACCCTCCTGCAGCGCAGGGGGATGCTCCCTTGAGCATCTTCATCGACGGCCCCGCAGCGGACTTCGGGCGCAGGTCGATGCCCATCTCGTCGGCGATCTGGACCATCTTCGGCGGGAGGGACTTCCATCTCCAGAAGCTCAGGTCCGCGTATTCCCGGGGAAGCCCGCGGGACTCGGCGTAGGCGTGCAGGTGGTCCTCCCATCTGGAATACAGCTCGGGATGGATCCTGCCGGTGTTCCTCCACTCGCTGGTCAGGCACGAGGGGCACAGGTAGCACCCGATCCTCTCGAAGTCGCGGTCGTAGAGGGGGTTGTACTCCAGGCCGAACAGCAGGATGTAGCCCCAGACCTCGGCGGAGCACCAGTCGCGGATGGGGTTCAGGTTGACCTGGTTGGGGACGAAGGGGTTCTTCGTGACCAGCCCGATCTCCGAGCGCGCGAAGGACTCCAGCTTCCTGTTGCCCTCCACGGTTATCGTCCCTTTGGGGAAATCGCGGGAGATGGTCTCGGTCATGGGGCCCAGCTTGCAGACCTTGCAGCACCACCTGAAGTCCTTGGCAGGTGGCCCGAAGGTGTCGACGTTGTCCCAGAAGCCCTCGTTGCCGTGGGCCACGTGGATCCTGTTGCCGTGGGCTTCCGCGAACCTGCGGACGTACTCGGTGGACTCCGGGAACTCCAGGCCCGTGTCTATGTACAGGAGGTCGGGGGACTCGGCCACCCTGGAAGCCAATCCGTAGGCGACCAGGGAGTCCTTCCCTCCGGAGAACGAGACCGTGACCGGGAGGCCCTTGGAGTTCCTTTCCTCCAGGAAGCGCTTCATCTCCTTCACGGCGCGCCTCGATATGCGGACGATGTGGTCGCGGTTGGCCTCGACGAACACGCCCAGGTCCGCGTCCGCGACGGGATGCTCCTCGGCAGGGGCGTTCAGGTCCTTGATCTTGACCGCGCGCTCCGCATCCTTCAGAGAATCCGACGATGCCAATGCGGTGCCGGGGCCGACCTTCTGCCCCTTCCTGAGGATCAGCGGGTCGCCCTCTCCGAACCTTCCCGTATATTCAACTATATTAGAGCCCGGGACCGTCTTGCCCTTCAGGTGGCCGGACATGCCGCCGAAACGGACGACGTTCTTGGCGGCGTGCGGCTCCAGCATCTCCGCCCCGGCCTGCCTCAGGTCCAGGGCCATGCGGTCCTTCCTGAGGTCGAACCTGATCGTGGCGATGACGGCGCCGTCGGCGACGACCTCGTCGTTCCGGTCCTCGCCCGGGATCTTGTTGAAGAACAGCGCCTTGCCCTCCAGAGGCTCGGAGGTGCCGAACGCTTCTCTGAAAAGGTCCAGGACCATCCCGATGCTGTCGCCCATGCAGGGGCGGATGTCCCCCGGGCTGTTGATCTGGAAGATGCGCCCTTCGGAGCCGCAGCGCGAGCAGGAATCGCCTAGCAGCAGGGTCCCGCAGCTGTCGCACCACCTGCATTGCTCCTTCCCGTGGGCCGCATTCTTCTGAACCATTCGAACCGTTCTGCGCGATTATGGTCCACCTTTATAACCATGAGCAACATGCAAGGCATCATGCAAGACAACGACGGCCTGACCCGCGTGAACACCGGGTTCGGAAAGCCCAAGTTCAGCCGCACCGAGGTCAGGGACATAGCCATCTCGATCCTGGTCCTGTCCGTGGCGTTCACGATCCTCTACAGGACGGGCTTCGCCATGAACTACTTCAGGTACCACACAGGCTCCGAGACCGCCGCCTATCTTGGGCTGTTCGGCCTCAGCGTGGTCCTGGTCGTCCTCAGCTTCATGCTCCACGAGCTGGGACACAAGCTGGTGGCCCAGAAGGCCGGGCTTTGGTCCGAGTACCGCATGTTCCCCATGGGGCTGGCCATCACCCTCATCACGTCGATGATCGGGTTCCTGTTCGCGGCTCCCGGCGCGGTGTACATCGCGGGGAACATGGACCAGAAGACCAACGGAAGGGTCAGCGTCGCAGGGCCCGCCATCAACATCGCCCTGGCCGCAGTGGGGATAATCGGGACCGTGATGTTCAACGAGACGTCGCTCCTGGTGCCGTTCTTCCTGCTGGCGGTGCTCAACTCGTTCCTGGCGGTGTTCAACCTGCTGCCCATACCCCCGCTGGACGGTTCCAAGGTAATGAAGTGGAACGTCATCATATGGGTCTGCATGATCGCCGTCGCGGCGGTGGAGCTCGTGACCATCTGGACGATGGACGGGCTGTACTGGGCCTGAAGAGCTCATCCTAAACGACAAGAATGCCGTGATCGGTCCCTCGACATCAGCGAGGGATCGATCACATCGCATGGATTCATGCATCCTGTACGCCAGGCCTTGCTTGCTTCATAATGTCCTGGCCAGACAACCAGCTACTCCATCGATCATAAAATCCGAATTGCCTTATTTCGAGGACAACCATAGCAACCTTTATCTCTTAAAAGGTTAAAGTATACCTGATGACGTGGATAACCTACAGCCTAAGTCTTCGCCCAGACAAGATGCAGCAGCGCAGGTTATCTGAGACGCTCGAGACTTGCATGAATCTTTGGAATCGCCTTGCTGAGGAGGCTTATTCGTTCTTCTTCAACAACAACAAGATCCCATCTGCATATGATCTGAACAGGCACATTGCTCATGTGAAGAAAGAACATCCCGAACTTGGCAGGGTTTGTTCAGGAGTCTTGCAGAACGTATCGAGCAGAGTGAACAGATCAGTGACCTGTTCGCTCAGGAAAATCGGAGAGAATGGAGAAGTGGTCCTCCCGAGGGAACGCACATTGGACAATTACCATTCGTTCGAGTATGTCACACCGAGAAGCTTCCTGATAAGAGACAACAGACTGTTCTTGGGAAATATGAGACAGGATGTCGGAGGGATACGCTTCAAATCCAGCAGAGACATCGAGGGAGATATCCGCTCATGCACCATAGTGAAGAAGAAAAACAGGTGGTACGCCAAGATAGCATGTGAGCTCAGTGATCGCGGGACCTTATGGTTAGATGCATACAGGCCCGAAGTCGGAATCGATCTCGGGCTTACCACTCTTGCTACACTTTCCGACGGGACCGTATACAAGCATGATAGGCATGAGAGCATTTGGAAAGATATCAAAAAGATACAACGCAGGATGTCCAAGATGGAAGTTGGATCATCATGTTATGAGAAACTACGTCATCGCTTACGGAAAAAACA
>CAVCVB010000079.1:0-6229 GCA_963605395.1 Firmicutes bacterium CAG:194 | reverse complement strand
TGGAAGTTGGATCATCATGTTATGAGAAACTACGTCATCGCTTACGGAAAAAACACAAACGCATCAGCAACCTCAGGAAAAGCGCATACAGGCTCATCGCGAAGGAAATCGCGGAAAACTATAGTCTCGTAGCGATAGAGGACATAAAAATCAGGAAACTCATTAGTAAGGAACGCTGGAAGAGTGTTCGCCATTCCCAAGGCTCAGCCTCTTGGGGGACATTGATAAAGGATCTGGAGTCCGCTACGGAAGTGGCCAGTACAGCTCTTGTCAAAGTCAACCCTTATGGGACATCGCAGAAGTGCTCCAGATGTCAGCACATTGTCGCGAAGGATCTGTCTGTTAGAGTCCACGAGTGCCCGTATTGCGGACTTGTGATGGACAGAGACCTAAACGCAAGCAAGAACATCTTGGCCGCGGGGCGCGCGGCTTTGGCTTCGAGCCATAATATGCGGGGCAGTGATTCCCCGCCCGATGGGCATGCCGGAGTTCCGGCTACCCAGTCTCAGTGCTTATCAATTGCAAATGAAGAACCTGTGAACGAAAGAGCAACCATCGAAAACCTCAACAGAAGCCTTGTCGACAATTACTTGTCCAGAATCAACAGCGACTTGGATTATGATCATATGTCAGACATCGAGGTCTGTAGAGAACTGGACATCATCAGAAGTTCGATCGAATCTGACAGGCTGCTCGATGCAGGCATACTCATGTTCTGTCAGCATCCTGAATTGTACATCGATAATGCACATATCGAAGTCTTCAACATGCAGAGAGAGATTGAAGAAGGTAGGAAGGAAAGGGTGTTCAAAGGACCCATCGATGATCAGATAGAGAGCGCCTTATCATACATTGATGCCCTGTGCGTCAGCAGGATGATATTGAAGCTTCCGGAACAAGCTGAGTCTCTTCACATATACAGCTATCCCCGCTCAGCCATAAAGGAGTTCCTCGTCAATGCAGTACAGCACAAGGATTACTCTATCCCCGAACCTGTGACTGTTTACGTATATCCGGAACGCATAGAGATCATCAGCCAACCAGGGCCTGACCGCACTGTTTCGAAGGAAAGGATGAACCAATTCGATGTTAAGGGCGAGCATGCCCGCAACATTAGGCTGAGCGCGTTTCTGAAGGACCTGCAAATCGTACAGGGATGCGGAGATGGCATTCAGCGCGCCCTCAGGATCTTGAGAAACAATGGTTCTCCCGAACCTGAGTATATCACCGGAAGGGCCCGTACATACCTGAAGGTCATCATCCACATCCATGATCTGTTCTTGAATCCTCCGAACATGAGTGCTCTCGACAGACCACGTAGGAAAAGAGTCCCGTCTGAGATCAAGGAATCCATCATAGAATCGTTAAGGATTCGTGGCCCTCAAGCAGGGAACAAACTGGCAGAATACATCGGATACACTGCAGTAAACAGCACGTTCAGGAGATGCATCAATGAGCTCCTAGACGCAGGCGAGATCGAATACCTTTATCCGGATAATCCGAGGGACAGGCGCCAGAGGCTATGCCTCAGCAGAAGAAAGTGAATCAAAGGCGTTTCGGAGAGTTGGAGGGGCGGGCCCGAAGGCCCTTTCCCATCACATGCACCCGTCGCAGGGGTACCTGAGGTTCCTGAGGATGGATCCTTCCCACTGGTCCATCTTCCCGGGGTTCAGGATGTTCTCCGGGTCCATGGCCTTCTTGATGGCCCTGATGGACGACAGCTCGGACGCCCTCTCCTTCATGAAGTTGGGGGCCTTGGATATGCCGACCCCATGCTCTCCGGTGACGGTCCCTCCGAGCTCGATGCAGACGTCGAAGATCTCGTTGACCGCGGCGATGCCCCTCTCCCACTGGTCCTTGTCGGTGGAATCGATGACCATCTTGGTGTGCAGGTTGCCGTCGGAGGCGTGGCCGTAGGTTGCGATGGTGACATCGTACTTCTCGGCGATCTCCTGGAAGGCCTTGACGGCCTTGGGCACCTGGGAGACGGACACTCCCATGTCGTCGGCCAGCGAGACGCATGAGTAGCCGGGCTTCAGCGCGGAAAGCGAAGTCATGACGGACTTCCTGGCGTCGGTCCACTGGGCGATGAGCTTCTTGTCCTTGGTGGGCGTGACCGCGACCGCTCCGACGGACTTGGCGACCTCGTCGACGATGAGGATGTCCCTGTCGACGATCTCGTCGGTCTCCCCGTCGACCTCCACGATGCACAATGCGCCGGCGTCAGGGAGCGGGTTGCCCCTGGCCTTGTTGACGGCCTGGATGCTCACGCTGTCCATGAGCTCGCAGGATGCGGGGATCAGGGGCTTGGCGATGATGGCGGAGATGCACCTTCCGGCATCCTCCACGGTGTTGAACGCGCAGAGGCAGGAGGCGGACTTCTTGGGCTTGGTGGTCAGCTTCAGGGTGACCTCCGTGATGATCCCGAGGGTCCCCTCGGAGCCGCACAGCAGGCGGGCCAGCTGGTATCCGGACGCGTCCTTGATGGTCCTGGTCCCGCACCTGACGATCTCCCCGTCGGCCTTGACGAAGGTCAGTCCGAGGACGAAGTCCCTGGTGGCGCCGTACTTCACCGCGCGCATCCCGGAGGCGTTGGTGGCGACCATCCCTCCGATCTGGCAGGCCTCGGCGGATCCCGGGGACGGGGGGAAGAAGAAGCCGTACTTGGCGAGCTCCTCGTTGAGGGCGTTGTATACGCATCCTGCCTCCACGTCCACCCACAGGTCGGCCACGCTGACCTTCTTGACCTTGTTCATCCTCTGCATGGCCATGACTATGCCGCCCTTCAGGGGGACTGCGGAGCCGCAGAGGCCCGTCCCGGCCCCGCGAGGAGTCACAGGGATCTTGTTGGCATATGCGATCTTCATGATCTCGGAGACCTGCTCGGTGGTCCTGGGCTGGACCACGATGTCAGGCGTCTTGTGGAATATTGAAGCGTCGAATCCGTACGTGTAGAGGACTGCTGGCTCGACGGAGTAGCCCTCTTTGCCGACGACCTTCTCGATCTGCTCGATTATCTTCTGGTCCATGGGAATGACCTCACTCCGCCTCAATCGGGGTTAACTGATATAAGGCTGATGGGGTGGAGAAACCGGTGTGAAGAACGGTCTATATGTCCAGACAATACACCGGCCGGTGCTGATGCCCGTGCAACAGGGGCCGTTCAGACAATTCGTCATGCTAAGGCCAATGAAATCGTCGGGTTGATACCGATGAAATCGTCGGGTTGATACCGATGATTTCATCGGTTTTTACAAATACGACCAGAGCCTGATACGCTCATGGCCCTCACGCCCGCAGGATACAGGCCCAGACTGATCGAGGAGCAGCTGAACAAGAGCCTGAGATCAGCGGGAGCGGTGGTCATCGAAGGGCCGAGATCCTGCGGAAAGACCTGGTGCGCGAGGAGCCTCGCCGAGAGCGAGTACTCCCTTGCAGACCCGGAAAACGGATTCTCGAACCGCAGGACAGCGGACATTGACCCCCTGGTCGCGATCACGGGAAGCGAGCCGCATCTCATCGACGAGTGGCATGAGGCTCCGAGGATCTGGGATGCCGTGCGCTGCACGATCGGCCAAGAGGGCCGCAAGGGAAGGTTCATCCTGTGCGGTTCCGCGGCCGCAGACATATCCGGGATCATGGATTCGGACGCAGGTCGCATGATGTCCGTCAGGATGCGCACCATGTCCCTGTACGAATCCGGCGATTCGTCCGGAGACGTGTCTCTGAGAAGCTTGTTCGAGGGAAGGTTCGAGACGGCTTATGGCAAGATCGGCTCATTGGACGACCTCGCCCGCCTCACTGCCCGGGGCGGATGGCCGGGCCTCATCGGGATGGACGAGGAAGACATACGGGCCTCGCTGAAGGACATGGTAGACAGGATCTGCGAAACCGATGCCCGGAAAGCAGGTCCCAAGAAGAGGAACGTCGGCAAGCTCAAGAAGACGTTCAGAGCCCTCGCGGAGAACGAGAGCACGCCGGCTTCCAAGAAGAAGATAGCTTCCGACACCCGCGGACACGATGGCAGGGGTGTGGAGGAAGAGACCGTTGCGGAGTACATGGATGTCCTGGAGAAGCTGTTCATCATCGAGGACCAGCCCGCATATTCACCCGACTACAGGTCCCCGGTGAGGGTCGGCAAGGCTCCGAAAAGGCATTTCACGGACCCTTCCCTCGCTGTCGCGGCGATGGGATTGGACTCGTCGTCCCTGAAACAGGACCTCGACACGTTCGGATCCATGTTCGAGGCTCTCTGCGAGAGGGACCTGAGGATCTACGCGCAGGCCATCGGAGGCTCGCTGTACCATTACAGGGACCACAGCGGAAGGGAGATCGACGCCGTCGTGGAGGTCCCGGGGAAGGGGTGGGGCGCGTTCGAGATAAAGCTCGGAGGCAACCAGACCGACGAAGCGGCGAAGAACCTCCTGAAGGTGGATTCCTTCATCAGGAACGACGGCAAGGCCGCTCCGCCCCTGTTCCTCTGCGTCTTGAGCGGGACCGAAGGGTTCGCATACCGGAGGCCGGACGGAGTCTATGTGGTCCCGATCTGCATGCTGGGGCCGTGACCTACAATCAGATGGGTGGCAAATGTCTGATGCGATGGGCCGAGTCCGTTTTATGGCCCCTCATCACTGGTACGGATCATGTCCCTGACCGTTTCGTTCGACTCACATATCGCCCACCGTGCAGAGGAGATAGCGTCCAAGATGGGCATGAGCGCCCCAGAATACATCACCAGAGTGGTCGAAGAAGCGATGAAGATGCTTGCGACTACGAGGAATGTGCAGAGATCTTGACCGATAGAGACAACCCGAAGGCATACACGCATGATGCAATCATGAGGGAGTTCGGACTGAAGTGAGATACTCGCGTTTGCAACAGACCTACCCGTGACTCATGATACGGCGATTCCTTTTCCCGTAAATCAGCACACATCATCCATCAGGCCTCCATCCTGAATTGATTCGATGGCCATCGTCACATGATGGACCGCCCACAGACCCTGATTAATAGTCGCATGCAGATGCTTCGATGATGAGAAAGATGAGACTGATGAGAAGGAAGGGACTCCGGAAGAAAAACACAAATCCCTACGCTGTTGAAATCGCACGCCTGGCCCAGGGGACACCGATTGTGGGCTATCACGACAAGGACGGATACTTGGTCATCCCCATAGAATATGATGATGAATACGGCCAGGATTGAGCCTGAGGCCCTTGCCCCCAAGTAAAATATGTAATAAGCAGGACCGAAGGGTTCGCATACCGAAGGCCGGACGGGGCCTATGTGGTCCAAATCTGCATGCTGGGGCCGAGAGATGCCGCATCGCATGGTGGCTGGATGGGCCCTCCATCATGACTTCTCCGACAGGGCGGATTTCAAATATGAGCACCTGTTCCGACAGCCCATGAAATCCGTAATCGTACTTCTAGGGCCTCCGGGATCCGGCAAGGGAACCCAGGGGGAGAAGCTCAGCGAGGAGCTCGGCTATGTCAGGCTCTCCACCGGAGACATGCTCCGCGAGGCCGTCAGGAACGGCACCGAGCTCGGGAAGAAGGCCAAGGCGTTCATGGACTCCGGCGCGCTGGTCCCCAACGACCTCATCATCGGGCTCATGAAGGAGAAGATCGCCCAGGCCAACGGCGGCGTCATCCTCGACGGATTCCCCAGGACCGTCGAGCAGGCGGACGCCCTCGCCCAGCAGCTGGACGTGGACCTCGCCCTGAACCTCGACGTCGATGACGACGAGCTGGTCAACAGGCTCACCAAGAGGCGCTCCTGCCCCGACTGCAACGCTGTCTACCACCTTGTCTACAACCCCCCGAAGGCCGAGGGCGTCTGCGACAAGTGCGGCGGGAAGCTCTACCAGAGGGACGACGACAAGGAGGAGACGGTTCTCAACAGGCTCAAGGTCTACCGCGAGAACACCATGCCCCTCATCGGCTACTACGGCGACAAGGGCACCCTCGTCACCATCAAGGGCGTCGGCTCCATCGACGACATCTTCGCACAGGTCAAGAAGGCCGTGCAGTAAACATATCCTGGCACGATGCTCCGGGAGCCCCAGAAAACGGGCTCCCGGCCGTGCCTCCCGGAAACCCCTTCGTGCATAGTTTTAAGAACAATGAAGGAATCGGGAGGTTCGATAGCCTCGTAGTGTAGTGGTCAATCATGCGGGACTCTGGATCCTGCGACCTCAGTTCGAATCTGGGCGAGGCTACCATTCATT
>CAVCVB010000078.1:0-6332 GCA_963605395.1 Firmicutes bacterium CAG:194 | reverse complement strand
ACAACAAGGGGACCGTGCCCGTGAAGGCTCTGAACAATCTGTCAGCCACATCGATATCATTCGGAACCGACCATGACACCATAGAAGAGGGCCTGTTCGAAGGCAACACCGCCATAACAGCAGCCGATCTCAAGGATGTGAAGGTCCTGAGCAAGAACGCCTTCAAGGGCTGCACGAAGCTTTCCACCCTTTCCAACGCCACAACCGTCACCGATGTCAAGGAATCGGCCTTCGAAGGATGCACCGCACTGAAGACCGTCGCTTTCTCCACAGCCACGTTCGCTGCAGGATCCTTCAAGGGCTGCACCGCGCTGGAGACGATCGATGTCGGGAAGACCACGAGCCTGGACAGGACCGCGTTCGAAGGGTGCACGAAGCTCACGACGATAAAGGTCAGCAGCGACAACACCGCGTATTGCGCCGTCGGAGACCTGGTCTACACCAAGGACAAGGCCACTCTGTACATGTGCCCCAATTCCAAGACCGGCAGCATAACATCCGTGGAGTCCACGGTCAGGACCATCAACCTCGACTACGCCGATGTGAGGTACGTCCTCGACGGGAGCCTCCACGGCAATGCGGACATAAGTTTTAGCTCCATCACCGGCGCGAAGGCCATAGCCGTGGTCTGCTACAAGCAGGCCATAGACGGATCGGTCACAGCCAAGTTCGACGGCTCGTACGTCACCTTGTCCTACAAGCTGTACAAGGGATGGACTGTGAACACGGACATAGCGAAGGTCACCTCGGCCACAGTGGCTTATGCATCGGACACCGGCCTGAGCTTCGCCGTATCGGCAGGCAACGGCTATCTGGTGGATCCAGTCGGGAAGAGGACCGTCACCAAGGCCGACCTGGTCAAGGACACGATCAACGGCTGGAACGTCAAGGATGTGAATCTGGCGCCCGAATACGGTACGAACGATGTCGTAAAGGAGATCGCGTCTTACTCCTGCACGATCTGCGGGTATTCCGGTTCCGGAGCCGCCGTCCTCGGCGAGACCCTGGTCAACTACGGGGCCCTGTGCACAGTCAACTCCCTGGAAGAAGGGGATTACACCGGGATGACCGACCTGATAATAACCGGGAACATGCAGCTGAAGGAGGGCACGTTCGCCAACAACTATACGCTAGGGGCCGTCACGATGCCTGAAGTGCAGAAGATCCCCAAGGGGGTCTTCAGGTACTGCACGGCGCTGGAGTCCGTGGACCTCGGTGCGTGCACCGAGATCGGGGATTACGCGTTCGACGGATGCATCTCGCTGACGAATGTCCGTATAAGGGCCGCTTCTGTGGACCTCGCCGACTCCGCCTTCTACAACTGCCTGAGCCTGGACGTCATCCACGGCGACTACGACACCAAGATCACCGGGTACATCCCGCAGGTCGTTTTCGTCCTGTGCGACGATGATGAAGCGGAGTTCCACTATCTGGCCGATTCCCTCATAGTGTGGGCTGACGGGAAGAAGTCCCTGAAGTGCAACGGAGAGGAATACAAGTTCTACAAAGGCGGCATGGCCGAAGTGAAGACGGAATTCGGGAGCCAGCAGATAGAGCTCATAGACGGGACCCCGTCCAGCATGTGCTATGTGGCATTGGAGTCGCAGATCATCCTGGACTGCGATGGATTCGAGGTCGAGAGCGGCGCGAAGCTCGAGAAGCTCCCCACCCCGTCCCTCTCGGGATACAACTTCAGAGGATGGTTCGACGAGTACGGGACTCAGTACACCAGCGAGAGCACGATCGACGAGAGCGTGGTCCTGATCGCCAAGTGGCAGGACAACGTCACCAAAGACAAGACCCCCACTTACCTTCTGACGCTGTTCGGCATCGCGCTGATGGGAACCATCATCGTCCTTGCCGTCAGCAAGTACAGATGAAACATCTTCCCGTGCTCCGGCACGGGTCGCCCCTTTCTCAACGGGCACCTGTTCGGGCGGGATCCCCGTCACGGATGTGCCTCAGGCCCCCGAGGTCCGGAAGCTCGGTCCTGCCCATGATGCCGTCAAGGCCGAACAGCGTGACTATCCCTTCGTCTGCGTCTTCGGCGAGCTCGTCGCTGAATCCCATGGCCGAGAATATGATGCACACAGGCTCGCTCTTCTCGCCAGTCGACCTCCAGCGCCTCTGCAGGCTGCATAGGTCTCCGTGGCTTGCGCCCTTCCTGCGGAACTTGCATTCCGCCGCCATCCAGCACTCGTGCCCGTTCCTGTCCAGCCCTTTCGCGACGATGTCTATGTCCTCGTCCTCGTAGCCCTCTTCGGTCTCGGCGCGGCCCCACCATCTGCCGATCTCCACGGTCCTGTACTCCTGCCTGAGGAAGTCGGCGCACACGTCCTCGAACCTGTGGCCCAGGAACGTGCTGATGGAATGCTCCATGAGGCCGTACTTCTCAGAATCGGTCCAGCCGATCATGCCGGATGCGTCGAAGCGCTCCATCACCTCGTACTGGAACGCGACGATCCCGTCGGATATGCGGTAGACGGGCTTCTTGGGGGCGTTCAGCATCGGGCGGTATCTGGATACTATCTCCAGCTCCTCCAGCCTCTTCAGGCGCCTGCTCAGGGATCCCCCGTCCAGCTGGAGCTTCGATGCGATCTTGGACTGCTTGGTCACGCCGTTGCCGATGCATGCGGCCACGGCCGAATAGTCTTGGACCGGCTTCAGCTCCGAGAGGACGCTCATGTACTCGTTCCTCAGCACTCCCGTGGAGCTGATGAAGCACTTCTCCACGCATTCCCTGAACGTCGTGCCGTTCATGGCCAGATGGTACTGGGGGACTCCCCCCACGAGCATGTAGACCTTCAGAGCCTCCATGTCGTCCATCTCCGGATGGAACTGCCTGCAGACGCGGAGCGGCAGGGCATCCACCTTCATCTCGTGGCCGAACCTCTGGTAGAGAGGCCTTCCGGAGCCGTGGACCTCTTCCATGAGGATGGAGACGGATGATCCGCAGAGCACAACCATCGCATCGCTGTTCCTGAGGCGGTCCACGAAGAGCTGGATGACGGACGGCACGAACGGCGCTTCTCTTATCAGGTACGGGAACTCGTCGAACACGACGATCCCTCCGTTGGAGATGCAGTCGTCGGCTATCAGGTCCATGACCTCTGAGAACGAATCGATGCCGGAGACGTCACGGCCGAGGAAGGCGGATGCGCTCCTCTTCAGCCTGGTGAAGTTCTCGTAATAGGAGGATTCGGACGAGTAGACCATGAGGGCCCTCTTGCCCCTGATGAAGTTCTCCAGCAGGGTGGTCTTCCCGATGCGCCTCCTGCCGTAGACCACCAGGCCCTTGAACCCTTCCTGAGAGTATATCGATTCGAGCTGCGACAGCTCCTTCTCGCGTCCGATGAAGCGCTCCATGGATGAGGGATGGGGCTCGGTCGTATTTGAATTGTGTGAATCTTGATTTTTCAATCAAGAAAAAATTTCCTTGATTCTAGAATCAAGATTCTGTCAGGAGGCGATCCGAAGGCATGGCAGACCGATGGACCGTTCAAGAAATGAGGAAAGCGAGGGGGAAGCCCCCCTCTTTGAGGTCACTTGGACCACTTGGGTTTCAGGGCCGCGTAGGCCAGGATCGCCAGCACGAGGACGGTGACGATGGCGCAGAAGACGAAGTACGCAGTCGCCGATCCGTTGGGCTCGCTGATTCCTGAGATCTCGTAGGTGGAGTCCGCATAGAGCTTGGCATTATCGAAGTATACAAGCATATTGAACGAGGCTGTGAAGTGCTTCTCGTAGTTTGTACTTAGATATTCCTGGCCCGTTGTAGGGTAGATGTAAGGTTTGGCATCTTCCCCCTCGTCAGATATAGATTCGATGCTCATCTTGACGGTCTGCCCCGCCTTCACGAAGAATGTGAGCTTCCCGTAGGCGTCCAGGACTTTGTGGAGGTCGCAGTAATAATCATACGCGACCCGGACATTGCTTGTACCCTCATAGTTGCGCGTGACGTACACATAGACCCATCCGCTGTAAGAGCCCATCGAGGAATCGTTGTCATCGCTGGTAACGTTGTTGTTCAAAGGGTCGGCGATGTACGCTTTCATTGCCTTGTGGTTGTCTGAATCTTCTTTGAAGTAATAGTTGTAGATGTATCCGAGGTACGTGTTCGGCTCTTTCCAGAACTTGCCCTCGTAGATATCGTAGTTGGATGTCCTCTGCGTCGTGGCGCCGTCAGAATCATCGCACATAGCGGGCACGACGCATACAGCCATCATGACGGCCACGGCGATGATGACAGCAAAACTGTTGGTCCTCATCACATCTCCCTCCTCATCGTCTGATACAGTCCGAGTGCAAGGAATCCAATCCCCCAGATTATGCCTATGGCGATCATCAGCCCGAGGTTCGTCAGATCGAGCGAAGTCGGAATCAGGATGACCGAGGCGCACATCGGAGCGCCGAGCAGTCCCAGCGCGGCCTCTCCGAGGAAGCACGGCATGTACGCCAGCGCGCTGTCCAGGTGCTTGTCGACTATCAGTATGACCAGGGGCAGAGCGATGCTCATGGCGAAGAACGGCACGATGGACGATCCCCTCTTCATGAAGCATCCGATGCAGAACGCGGTCGCGGTGTAAGCGAACACTCCGACGAGGGTGATCGTCAGGGACTCGCTGAGCAGGTCCGCGTAGATCGAGTCATATTTGCTAGTGGCTGTTATGATGGCCGAGCCGTAGGCGAGCATGAAGATCCCCAGGCACATCAGGAATCCTGCCAGGTACTTCCCGAGGAAGAACGAGGCCCTGTGGATGGGCAGCGAGATGTTCATGTATGCGGTCCTGTCCTTGAACTCCTGAGGGATCTGCTTCCCGCACAATATGGACGTGAACAGCCCCAGCAGGAGCGGCAGGAGCGCCAGAAGGCCGGCTATGTACGTGTTGCTGAAGTTTCCGAAGCCCATCATCTGCATGATCGCATCGATGTTGTCTCCCAGCAGGATGGTCAGAAGAGGGATCAGCAGAGCCACGAAAAGCATGATGAACGTCCATTTCTGCTTCGCGAACAGCTTCATCTGGACCATGAACACGATCATGGTCTGCTTCAGGAACGACGGGGCGGAGTACACCTTGTCGCGGTGCGCCTCGTTGTCCGATGCGCTGTACCCGCTGTTGCCCCAGGTGCCCTTGCGGTCCTCTTCTTCCTTCACAGGCGCTACGGCCTTCACGCGGTCCAGGAACGACGCCTTCTTCGGCTGCTCCTCCTGGGCCTCTCCCTGAGGCTCCGGTCCGAGGTCTACGGACTGCCTCATCTGACCTCATCCCCCTTCGTGAGGTCCATGTACAGGGATTCCAGGTCGGCTCCCTTCTCGTTCATGGACAGGATCCCCAGCCCGGTGGAGAACGCGACAGCGGTGAGGCAGGCCTGCTCCTCCATGGTTCCGGCGAACTCCAGCTTCACGGCGCACTCGCCGAGCCTCTCCGCAGAGGTGACCCCTCCCTGGCCTCCGAGGTCGGACAGGACCTGGGCGGATATGGGCTTGAGGGTGTGTATCTCCAAAGTGATCGACCTGCCGGGGCCGATGTTGTGGATCAGCTGGTCAACGTTCCCGGAGGCGATGACCTTCCCGTCGCGGATCATGGTGACGGACCCGCAGATCTCGGACACCTCCTTCAGGATGTGCGTGCTGATCAGCAGGCTCCTGTTCTTGCTCTTGAGCTCCGAAAGTGTCTGCCTGATCTCGATCATCCCTCTGGGATCCAGTCCGGAAGTGGGCTCGTCCAGGATGATGGTGGACGGGTTGGGGAGAAGGGCCTGGGCGAGGACTATCCTCTGCCTCATCCCTTTCGAGAACCCCCCGATGGTCTTGTTGCGCCATTCCCACATCCTGACGGTCTCCAGGACGTCCCTGGAGCGGATGGCGATCTCCCTGGAGTCCAGCCCGTAGATGCGGCCGACGTAGTCGAGCACCTCCGCGGGGGTGAATCCGGGATACGGTTCTGGTGTTTCGATGACGCATCCGACGTGCTCCATGGCATGCCGATGGTCCTTGATATCGACGCCATCGATCCTCACGCTGCCGGAAGTGGGCATTAGCAGGCCCGTGATGGCCTTCAGAGTGGTGCTCTTGCCCGCCCCGTTGGGGCCCAGCAGGCCCATGAACTCCCCTTTCTTCACGGTGAGGTCGATGTTCGATATCGCTGCGAAGCCGCCGTACATCTTGGTGAGGCCGACGGCTTCGATAGCCGGTGTATCGTACATGCGACTCTAAGGCAATCAGACTTGAAAAAGGTGCCTGGGTGTCTTTGTGGCGAGATGATGAAATCGCTTGGAATGCCTGTCCATCTCCGCGTTCAGCAGCGCGTCGGCCTCGGGGATCCTCTCCT
>CAVCVB010000077.1:0-6526 GCA_963605395.1 Firmicutes bacterium CAG:194 | reverse complement strand
GTCTTCCCGTCGGCCATGTCGTACCACTTGTCGGACTCGTTCCTGTCGGCGATGACGCCGTCTCCGAGCCTGTACATGTTGCCGAGGAGGATCTGAGCGCCGGTGTGCCTGTTGAGGGCTGCGGCGGTCAGCCATCTGACGGCCTCGTCGGCGTCCTTGTCCACTCCGACGCCGTTCTTGTAGAACTGGCCGAGCATGAACTGCGCCTCGGCGTGGCCGTTCTTAGCGGCTTTCTCCATCCATTCCGCCGATTTCACATAATCATGGCGTATCTGGTCGTCGTTGAAGTACAGGATGCCCAGCTCGTACTGTGCTCTGACATCGACGCCGGAGCATTCCTCGAAGTACGACTTGGCCTTGTTGGAGTCCTTGGACAGCCCGACCCCGGTGGCATGCATCTTGCCGAGGAAGTACGTCGCTCCCGTGTGGTGCTGCTCGTGGGCCCTGACGAACCATGATGCGGCCGCGTCGTAGTCCTTGGAGACCCCTTGCCCGCGGGCGTACATCAGACCGAGCGAGCACATGGCATCCGGATCGCCTTCCCTGGCGAACCTGGCCAGTATGGAGAATGCGTCGGAGTACTTGTCTGCGGTGCGGTTGCGGAGGACGAACCTGGCCCATTCGACGGGCTCCATCGTCTCCGGTTTCTCGGTCATGTAGAGGGGGATTCGGCGTATATTTAAAAGAATACTGTTGGAACCTCTGGAAAAACCGAAAGTTGGACGGTCGGAAGCGCGCATTCCGACAGGATCCCCCTCCGTTGGCTGTTCCTTTGTAGAATCAAAGATGTCTTAATTCCTACGGGAATTGTAGGAAAATATATGAACAGGGTTGCGATAGCCCGGTCCACCACCCCAGAAAGGCATGGGGCGGGTGATAGATATGACAAGCGAGAACAGGTACGGACTCAACAAGGAACTGGCTCAGATGCTCAAAGGCGGGGTCATCATGGATGTGACCACTCCGGAACAGGCTAGGATCGCCGAGGCCGCAGGCGCCTGCGCCGTCATGGCACTCGAGAGGATCCCTGCGGACATCAGGGCGGCCGGAGGAGTGTCCAGGATGTCGGACCCCAAGATGATCAAGGGGATCCAGGACGCCGTCTCCATCCCTGTCATGGCCAAATGCAGGATCGGGCACTTCGTCGAGGCTCAGATCCTCGAGGCAATCGAGATCGACTACATCGACGAGTCCGAGGTCCTGTCCCCGGCCGACGATGTCTACCACATCGACAAGACCCAGTTCAAGGTGCCCTTCGTCTGCGGCGCCAGGGACCTGGGGGAGGCCCTCAGGAGGATCGGAGAGGGAGCTTCCATGATCAGGACCAAGGGCGAGCCCGGAACCGGGGACGTCGTCCAGGCCGTCTCCCACATGAGGGCCATGAACAAGCAGATCGCAGAGCTGAAGGCCATCAGGGACGACGAGGTCTACGAGTACGCCAAGCAGCTCCAGGTCCCCCTCGACCTGGCCAAGTACGTCCACGAGAACGGGAAGCTGCCCGTCGTCAATTTCGCCGCGGGCGGAGTCGCCACTCCCGCCGATGCCGCTCTCATGATGCAGCTCGGGGCCGACGGAGTGTTCGTCGGATCGGGCATATTCAAGTCCGGCAACCCCGAGAAGAGGGCCGCCGCCATCGTCAGGGCCGTCACCGACTACAAGAACCCCGCAGTCCTGGCAGAGGTCTCCGAGGACCTCGGAGAGGCCATGGTCGGGATCAACAAGGACGAGATCGAGAAGCTCGAGAACATCAAGATGGCGGAGCGCGGCCAATGAGCCGCATAGGCGTCCTCGCTGTCCAGGGAGCTTTCAGGGAGCACGAGGACGTCCTCTCCGACCTGGGGGCGGAGTGGTACGAGATCAGGAAGGCATCCGACCTCGACCGGGCGCCCGACGGGATAGTCCTCCCCGGAGGGGAGAGCACCGTCATGGGCAAGCTGACCAGGGACCTGGGCATGTTCGACAGGCTCAGGTCGCTGATCGCCTCCGGCACCCCTGTCCTGGGGACCTGCGCCGGGATGATCCTCCTCGCCGAGGGCGTGGAGGGCGGGATCACGCATTTCGCCACCCTGCCCATCTCGGTCAAGAGGAACGCCTACGGGCGCCAGCTGGGGAGCTTCTCCGCAGTCGGGGAGTTCCGGGGGAAGGAGATACCCCTGGAGTTCATCCGTGCGCCTAGGGTCGCCTCATGCGGAGACGGAGTGGAATCTCTCTGCGACTACGACGGGTACCCCGTGGCCGTCAGGTACGGGAACCAGGTCGCATGTGCGTTCCATCCCGAGCTGACGGCTGACAGGACTGTCCACAACTATTTCCTGGGGCTCGTCTGAGGGCCCCAGCCTTCTTCTCAGCTGCTCTGCTCGGTTGAAGTTTTGGAACTACAACGGCCCGATCCGTAACTACAGCTCAGCCATAATTGGGTCTGTCGTGCCTCTGTCTTTGGTCCAAGAAGCCTTCGTCCCTCCCATCGCTTCCCTCGCAAGGATTAATATCGTCCTTGTATTGGGAAGGCTCATGTCCCAGTCAACGAGCATGGACGGCGGATACTTCGCCCCGTCCCGCAGGTATTTGGACTGCGCTTCCCCCGATTTCGACCTCCGCCGCGCCGCTTCCGAAGCGGAGGCGGGCGCTTCGCAGGGGGACCCCGACGCGCAGTACCTGCACGCCCTCCTCCTCTACCTAGGCAAAGGCTGCCCCCAGGACCGCAAGACCGCGTCCGAGGCCTTGGCCCTCTCCGCCGCGGCAGGCTACCGCCCGGCGGACATCGTCCGCGGCGAGACGGAGCGCGACGAGCCCGAGCTGCTGGAGAAGGTCCTGGAGCTCAGGCTGAGGGGCGAGCAGAGGGACACCGACGCCTGCAGGAAGCTCTTCGAGCTCTACGACAACGGCTCGGAATGCGTCAAGAAGGACCATGCCGAGGCCATCAGGTTCTACACGGTCTGCGCCGAGAACGACGACGTCGAGGCGCAGGACACCATCGGGTTCATGTACCTCATGGGCAAAGGAGTCGCCAAGGACCGCGAGAAGGCCCTGAGATGGCTCAAGGCAGCCGCCGAGAACGGCTGCGGGCGCGCCATGTACCGCATCGGGAGGATGTACGACGAGGGCCTCTGCTACACGGAGCCCGACATCGCCAGCGCCGTCGCCTGGTACGAGAGGGCGGTGGACGCAGACGATCCCGACGCAGAGTTCGCGATGGGATGCATCCATTCCACCCCCAAGACGCGCTACACCGACGACAGGGAGGCCGCCAGGATGTTCGGCCTGGCCGCCGAGCACGGCCATGCCGAGGCGCAGTACCAGATCGGGATGCTGTACGCCTACGGGCAGGGCGTCCCCAGGGACCCGTCCATGGCCGTCAAATGGCTGGAGAAGTCCTGCGAGGGCGGATACCAGCAGGCCATGGTGGACTTCGCCAACATGAGCTTCGAGGGGCAGATGGTCCCCAAGGACTACGCCAAGGCCGCCAAATGGTTCCAGGTCGCCGCCGACAGGTGCAACGGGTACGCACAGTACGCCCTCGGATGCATGTACGGCTCCGGGTACTACTTTGAGAGGGACGAGAAGATGGCTCTCAAGTACTTCAGGGACGCCGGCGAGATGGGAGAGGTCAACTCCCAGTACTGCCTCGGATGCTTCTACTACGAGGGGAGGGGCACCGAGAAGGATGTCGATGAAGCGGCCATGTGGTTCGACCAGGCCGCCGACCAGGGCCATCCCGCGGCGAAGTCGTTCCTGGGGATGTTCAAGATCACAGGCACCGGATGCGAGCAGGACGTCCAGGAGGGGCTCAGGCTCCTCAACGAGTCCGCCGACACCGGCTACTACGAGGCCCAGTACTACCTGGGCAAGCTGTACTACGAGGGGAAGTACGTCCCCAAGAGCAACATGAAGGCCAAGCGCTTCCTCAACATGGCCGCCAAGCAGGGCGACCCCGATGCGATGGCCCTTCTCAACAAGATGAAGACGGAGAGATCCAGGTGAAGGACACCCTCAGGAAGGACGCCAACGCTGGCGACCCGTATGCGTGCCTCGCGGTCGCATACTATCATCAGACGGGCAAGGAGCTCATGCAGGACATGCCCCTGGCCATCCGCTGGTACGAGCGCGCCGCATCCGCCGGATGCCCCCGCGCCCATTGGGAGCTGGCGAAGATGTACATCGAGGGGGAGCACGTGACGAGGAACGTGGCGCACTACCTCGACCATCTGCAGCACGCCGCCGACCTCGGGAACGCCGAGGCGCAGGCGACGCTCGGATCGGAGTACAATTCAGGGTACATCATGCCCAGGGACCTGGGGCTGGCCTACCGCTGGTACGAGCAGGCCGCCAAGCAGGGCGTGCCCAGGGCCAGGTTCTCCGTCGGATACATGCTGGCCCACGGGCAGGGCGTGGAGCAGTCGCTTCCCGAAGCGGAGACATGGTTCTCCTCGCTGGCGATCTCCAGCGACGGGGAGATGTTCCTGAAGATCGGCATGAGCTACGAGTACGGTCTCAACACGATCGATGTGGACCCCATAGAGGCAGCCAGATGGTACAAGTACGGCGTGGACATGGGCCACGAGAAGTGCACCATATGCTGGAACTCGATCATGGCCGTCCTGGACGGCGCCGAGCCCGACAGCTACGAGGTCAGGCTCCACAAGCTCATGACCTCTCAATCCCAGAAAGAGGTGGACGCCAGGGCCAACGACCTGGCCTACGCGGACGAGTTCTTCGAGTCCGGGGACGAGGCCGGCGCGCTGAAGTACTACGAGGAGGCGGCGGACCTCGGGAGCCCCGAGGCCATGTTCGCCATCGCCATGATGCACCACCAGGGCATCGGCGTGAAGAGGGACGACTCCAAGGCCATGCACATGCTGGCCCGCGCCGCGTCCGCCGGGTCCGAGGACGCCCAGTTCTACCTTGCGAGGTCCTACGAGAACGGGGTCCTGGGGAACGACGAGGACCGTGTGATCAAATTGTACTCCGACGCCGCGTACAACGGGTTCCTCGCCGCATTCTACTACCTGGGGAAGTACATCGACCACCCGGAGATCTACGTCAGGCGCACCCACAGGGGATTCTGAAATGGGATTCGAGGAAGTGCTCGCGAAGGCCAAGGCCGGCGACCCGGACGCACAGGTGGCCATGGGCTACATGTTCTTCAAGGGCGACGGGATCGTCCAGGACCGGAGGGAGGCCGCGAAATGGTTCGGCCTCGCCGCGGACCAGGGCAATGCCGAGGCATTGTGCAACCTGGGCCACATGAGGGCCCACGGGTCCGGATTGTCATTGAATCTGGAGAAGGCCATGGACCTCTACCGGAAGTCCGCGGAGCTGGGCTACGCCAGGGCCATGTTCAATCTCGGCTTCATGTACTCCGACGTGGAGGGCGTGGAGCAGGACTGGGAGAAGGCCTTCGAATGGTACATGAAGGCCGGGGAGGCGGGGAGCGTCATGGGCCTCTACCGCGCGGCTGTCATGCTGCAGGAGGGCCGCGGGATCCCCGCGGACAAGCAGAAGGCCATGGAGTACTACAGGAGATGCTTCGATGCCGGCTACGAGAAGGCCGGGTACAGGATCGGCATGATGCTCCTGGACGGGGACGGCGTCCCCCAGAACAAGGGGAAGGCCGTGTCGGCGTTCTCCAAAGCGGCGGAGATGGGCTCCGCCGACGCCATGCTGGAGCTGGGGAGGATGTCCCTCTCCGGAGACGGGATGGTGCGCAGCGAGAACAACGCCCGCAAATGGCTGTCGAAGGCGGCGGCCAGGGGCAGCGCGGAGGCTGCGGAACTGCTATCGAGGTTGTGAATCCGATGAAGATGAACGAGTATCAGAAGGAGATCATCATGGACCTGCTGTCCTCCATCAAGGGGCGCAGCCCGTTCTATGCGCAGAAGTTCAAGGACATAGACATGTCCCTCATCAAGACGCAGGAGGACTTCGAGACCCTGCCCTTCACGGACAAGGGCGACCTCCGCGAAGCATATCCTCTGGGGCTGGCGGCTGTGCCGGAGAAGGAGATCGTCAGGATACACTCCTCGTCGGGGACCACAGGGACCCCCGTGGTGATACCGTACACCAAGAAGGACGTGGAGGACTGGGCGGTCATGTTCGAGCGCTGCTACCGCATGGCGGGGATCACCGAGAGGGACCGCATCCAGATCACCCCCGGATACGGGCTGTGGACCGCAGGGATCGGGTTCCAGGCCGGCTGCGAGAGGCTCGGAGCCATGGCGGTGCCCATGGGGCCCGGCAACACCGAGAAGCAGCTGCGCATGATGGAGGACCTCCAGTCCACCGTCCTGTGCGCCACATCCTCCTACGCTCTCCTCCTGGCGGAGGAGATCAAGAAGAGGGGCATCAAGGACCGCCTCGCGCTCAGGAAAGGGGTCATCGGATCGGAGCGCTGGGGAGACAAGATGAGGAAGGAGATCGCCGACGACCTGGGCGTGGAGTTCTACGACATCTACGGCCTGACGGAGATCTACGGCCCCGGCATAGGGATCAGCTGCGACTACCGCAACGGGATCCACATGTGGGACGA
>CAVCVB010000076.1:0-6587 GCA_963605395.1 Firmicutes bacterium CAG:194 | reverse complement strand
TGCGGGCTTCGGCGATGTAGCAGAACGGGCAGGAGAAGTCGGACCAGTACTCGATTATCATTGGGATCGCCGGTCCATGCGGTTCCGACGATATAAGGGGCGCACCCGGAGCGGAGGGCCCGCTCCGGGATGCACGTTCATTGGGATCTGTCCTTCAGGTCGCCGAGGGCCTCCCAGAACCTGTCGAGGATCTTCGAGGACGCCTCTATGTCGAAGGCGTTGGTCAGGCCCGCCTGCTCCACCGCAGGGACGTAGCCGTACACCCCGCTCTGGTATGTCAGGGCGAGGTAGCGCTCCTTCGCTCCGTCGTAGTCGTCGATGGCTTCCAGGTACAGCTCGATGGCGTTGATCCCGGACGTGCCGTAGCCGACGAGGTAATGGGGCTGGTCGAACAGATGCGGTATTTCGGTCCAGTAGTATCTCGCGTCGTAAGGGCGGTCGACTCTGAATCCTGTAGAGTCCACGATCTCCCCGAACCTGTCCAGGACCTGGTCGACGGTGAGCGAGCCGGTCTCGGATTCGATCTCGTATGCCCATACCTCGAACGCGGTGAAGATCCCGGACAAAGAGACGGCCCACAGCATGTTGCTCGCGAATATGCAGGCCATGGCGTTCTCCGAGCCGTTTCCGACCAGGCCGGAAGCGCAGTACAGCGCTTCGAGCCCCTGGGAGTGTATCTCTCTGACGTCATTGTTCGAGGAACCGCCGTCGACCAGGCAGCAGTTGGCCGCGTGACCGAACTCATGGACCAGGACCGTTGATGAGGAGCCCCCGAAGGCCAGGTACCCGTTGTATATCAGGGCGCTGCCCCTGGTGACGAGACTGTCCGTGTATCCGGCGATGAGGCTCCCGGGCTCATCGCAGTTGTAGATCAGCCCGTACTCGTCCATGTAGTCCAGGAGCCTGGCGAAATCGGAGTCGATGGAATCGATGAAAGGCGTTACGGCATCGATGAGCCCTTCGGAATCGAGGCTGCCGAGCCAGGCCGTCTCGTCATCCAGCATCTCCTGTGTGTATCCCATCATGTCCATAAGATCGTCGCTCATGCGGTCGGCCTTGCCTGCAAGCTCGACGATCTTCACGGCCTCGGATGAGGTGTATTCCCTTCCGTAGACGGACCTGTACATGTACTCGGCATAGTCATCGTATCCGATCTGGACCGCGTAATCGTTCCTGACGCCGACCAGCTCGACGTAGACCGCAGCGGCATCGCCAAGCTTCGCCTCGCAGATCTCCGCCGTGAGAGCACTCTTTTCCTCGTCTGTGAGCGTGGTGCTCTCATTGACTGTGCTCAGGGTCCATGTGCGCCCGCTGGGATCGGTGACCGAGTACTCTGCATCCATTATGCCGCGGTATTCCGCCTCCAGTTCGGTCTCCCTCTCGATGAGGGCCTTGGCCTCTTCGGACATCACATTGTAGTTACGGTACTTCCCGGGATCCTCGTCCATAGACCTCAAGGCCGCTTCGACGGTGCTGGCGCAAGGTCCGGACAAAGCGTCCTTTACGATGCTGCACAGGTCGTCAGACATGACCGGGACCAGATTAGACCAGGCCTGGTACTCGGCACCCACATCACGGCCCATGTAATAGTCGAGCTCCACCCATCTGAACTTGTCCGCATAAGTATAGAACTCCGACATGGCGGCCTGTATCTCGTCCGCCATGGCATCAGAGTCCAGCGAGCTGTCGGATAGGGCCGCCTCGAGCGAGGCCATGGCCTCGGCGTACCGCGCCTCGGCCTCCGTGGCAGGCGGGTAGTCCCTGTCGCCGTCCTGGATCGGATCCGGGAAGGCGCTGGCCCCGGGACGATGGCTGTCTCCGGGAGACAGCGCATACGCGGCGGCCAGGGCCGCCACGATGGCGACGATCGCCACTGCCGCGAGGATCTTGTTCTTCTGCTCCATGGAACGGAATCGGCGTCCGAGGTTTAACCAGCTCGCCCTTGAACAGGGGGATCGGTCCGGCAGGCACGGACGTCCGGGCCCGCCGGGCCGCGAGAGGATCAGCTGGCCATGGCCTTCAGCGCTTCCTCTATGCCGTCGAGGATCTCCTTCGACCTCTCGGCATCGAGGGCGTTGGACAGTCCGGCCTGCTCCACCGCGGGGATGTAGCCCTCCACGCCTTCCTGGAACAGGAGGCTGAAGTACTTCTCCTTGGCAGAGCCGTAGTCGTCGATGGCGTCCAGGAAGATCTCCATCGCGTTTATCACGGACGTGCCGTAGCTGATGTAGTAGTTCGGATACTGGAACAGGTGAAGCACCCTCGCCCAGTAGTACTTCTGGTCATAGGGCAGGCTGTACGAGATCCCGTATCCGTCCAGGATGTCTGCGAACTTCTCGCATGCCTGCTCGGCCGTCAACGACCCTGATTCCGCCTGCGTCTCGTAGGCCCATATCTCGAACTCCGTCATCACGAGGGACGATGACAGAGTGGATGCGAACCCGCTCATCTTGTACGCGGCGAACGCGTTCTCGGACCCGTGCCCGATGAGGTCTGAAGCGCTGTACAGCGACTCGAGGCCCTGGGAGTGTATCTCCGCGACGTCGTAACAGACGGTCTTGTTCGGGGTCAGGCAGCTGTTGGACGAATGCCCGAACTCGTGGACGAGCGACCTCATGGTGTTCGGGCCGCTGCCCGTGGTCCCCAGGAATATCACGGCGGACCCGCGGGTGATGATGTCTTCGGAGTATGCGGTGCGTATCCTGCCCTCGTCCTCGCAGATGTTGATGAGCCCGTACTCCAGCATGTAGTCCAGCAGGTCGGAGTGGTCTTGGCTCAGGGAGCGTATGAACGGCGCCGCGTTCTCGATGAGCCCGTCGGCGTCCAGATCGTAGAACCACTCGGTCTCCTGCCTGAGCCTCTCCTGGGTGTACCCCGCGAGGGCGAGCCCGTTCTTGCCAAGGGAGTGCGCCTGCCCGGCCAGGGCCGTGAGGCTCTTGACGTCCGATGCGGAGTAGCCTCTTCCGTAGACCTCGCTGTAGGAGTACTCGACGTAGTCGCTGTATCCCCTGAGCTTGGCATAGCCGTTGTTGACCTGGACGAGCTCCACGTACACCGCGGCGGCGTCCGTGCACTGCGCTTCGTAGATCTCCGCCGTGAGGAGCTTCCTCTCCTCGTCGGTCAGAGTGATGCTCTCGGCGACCGTCTTCAGCGTCCATGTGCGGCCCTCGGCATCCGTGGCCGTGTACTCCGTTCCCTTTATGGCATCGTACTGCGCCTTGAGCTCGGTCTGCCTCTGCAGGAGTGCTTTCTCCTCAGGAGTGTGCTCGTCGTAGCCGCGGTACTTCTCGGGATCCTCCCCCAGTTCCTTCAGCGCGGCCTCGACGGTTCCGGCGCAAGGGCCGGAGAGCGCGCCCTTCACGGCAGCGGAGAAGCTGTCCTTCGCGCCGGAGGCCAGGATGCTCCATGCCTGGTATTCGGAGCTCATACGGGAAGGGTCCTTGTTGTAGTCGAGAGAGACCCACTGGAACTTGTCGAGCAGGACGTCCCGCGAATGCTCGGCATCCGATATGGCCTTCTTCACGGCATCGGCGCCCAGGGAGGCGTCCGAGAGCGACGACTCCAGAGATGCGATTGCTTTCTCGTAGCTCTCCTGGGCCTCCGCGGCCGTGGGATAGTCCTTGTCGCCGTCCTGGATAGGGTCCGGGAAGGCGTGCGCCCTCCTCTCGTGGGAGTCGTCGGGGATGATGAGGTACGATGCCGCCAGCACCGCGACGATGGCGATGACGGCCGCCGCCAGGATGATCCTGTTCCTGTGTTCCATGATGATGAATCGTGTCCGGGGCTTTTAACAGGATGCCGTCCCGCCGGACCTGCCCCCTTATATAATATTTATAAAGGATGAAAAGGTACGGCTCACGCGTAAGAGGAAAGTCGTCTGGGTCGTGTCCCAGGCAGAGTTTCAGATCAGTGATTCATATGATCTCCAATTTCACAGACGTCGGCATCCCCGAGGATGTCGCCAGAGCTATGGACGACATGGGCTGGAGCGAGCCCACCCCCATCCAGGTCAACTCGATCCCCCTGGGAATCAAAGGCTGCGACATGTTCGCGCAGGCCCAGACGGGTACCGGGAAGACCGGAGCGTACGGTTCCATCGTCCTCGCCACCATCGAAGCGGGACAGCAGGTCCCTTCGGCCATCGTCATGGTCCCCACCAGGGAGCTGGCCAACCAGGTCGCCGGCGAGCTCGAGAAGCTCGCCAAGTACTCCGGCCACGTGTGCGTCCCCATCTACGGCGGCGCCAGCATCGAGGGCCAGATCAAGAAGCTGAAAGAGGGATGCGACATCGTCGTCGGGACCCCCGGCCGTGTCAGGGACATGGTCACCAGGAAGGTCCTGAACCTCAGCGAGATCTCCGTCATGGTCCTGGACGAGGCCGACAGGATGCTGGACATGGGGTTCGTGGAGGACATCGAGTTCATCCTGAAGGCCATGCCCGCCCAGAGGCACACCATGCTGTTCTCCGCCACCATGCAGGAGAACGTCAAGCAGCTGGCCTTCGACTACATGAAGAACCCCAAGGAGGTCTCCGTCTCCAAGGACGAGGTCGTCCTGGACCTGACCAAGCAGTACTACATCTCCGTCGGCAGGAGGAACAAGTCCTGGGCCCTGTGCAGGATCCTGGACATCGACAAGCCCAAGGCCATCATCTTCTGCCAGACCAAGAAGATGGTCGACACCCTGGACGAGAGGCTCACCAAGTACGGGTACAAGGTGGAGGCCATCCACGGGGACATGCCCCAGTCCAAGAGGGAGAAGGTCATGGCCGACTTCAAGGAGGACGGGACGGACATCCTCATCGCCACCGACGTCGCCGCCAGGGGACTGGACGTGGACGACATCACATACGTGGTCAACTACGACATGCCCGACGACATCGACACCTACATCCACCGCATCGGAAGGACCGGCAGGGCCGGGAAGGAAGGGACTGCGGTCTCCTTCGTCACCTCCGAGGAGGAGCACCTCGTCAAGGAGTTCGAGATGCGCACAGGCATGGAGATCGAGAAGAGGGACGTCCCGGACGCGGAGCCCGGCCAGAAGGACACCATCAGGAGGGTCGTGGACTACGACCAGATCTCCGACGTCTTCGGCATGTGCAGGTTCGAGATCAACCTCGGGAAGAAGGACGGCTTCGGGAAGGTTTCCCTGGCCGACTTCATCATCCGCAACGCCAGGGTCAGGGATGTCTCCATCGGGAAGATCAACGTCGGCCCCGAGTCGTCCATCGTCGAGGTGCACAAGGACTTCGGCAACAGGATGACCATGGACCTGCCCAAGGCCAAGTACAAGAACAAGAAGATCCAGGTCCGCGTGATCCAGGATTGAAAACATCGGGTTGCGGTCACCCGCGACCCGACCTACCTTTCTTCCGTATTTACGGGTTTTCAGAACAGTTTCGCGTGCCTGCGATGCAGAATCGCATGCTTTATATCCCATCCTGCCAAGTGTCAGATTCGGAGCCGCGGAGGAGAAGGCCCACCAGCAATGAGTTCCCTCCCGCCACGCCGACTTCAAGAAGAAGTGAAAGGTGAGTGAAATGGGCAAGAAAGCTGATGCGATCGCGAAGAGGAAAGAGAGGAAGGAAGCAAGGGAGCAGAGGCACAACGCCAGAGAGCAGAGTGCCGCCAAAGCCTGATCTTCCGACCGACCGCCTTGAACGACGTTCGGCACGGCCTCGGCCCGTTCGGGCCGGGGCCAGAAACCTAAACTGCCGTCTGCATGACAGCACCCCTAGCTTCGGACCTGAATGTCACAAGCGTGCATACTGCCGATTCATAGAGCAGGGACTCTGACGATCTCCGTCCGGGCCTTCGCGAGCTTGGACCAGAAGCATATGCCCAGGATGACGACGTCCTTCCCGGGCATCTCCTTGTGATATCCCTTCTTGTGGATCTGATCCATCGCCTCTTCCACGCCGGCGTCCATCTCGTCTTCCGAACCGACGGTCTTGAGCTCGAAGACCATCCCCACGTCTCCCTCGGCTTTCGGGAACATTATGATGTCGGACCTTCCATGGGCCGCCTCGCGCTGGGTCCTGACGGTGTACCTCTCGCAGACTCCGATGAGAAGGGTGGCGACGACCATCTCGTAGGGGTTCTCGGGAGTGCTCGGATTGAGGTCCATGTAGCTGGCTGTGATGAGGATCTTCTCCAGGACCTTCACGATCCTCTCCGCATCCCCGTCGAGGACGGCCCTGTTGAACGCGACGAAATCGGCGCTGTTGATCGGCCTGGTGTTCTCGGCGATGTTGCGGACGATCTTCATGACCTCTTTGTTCGGTATCGAGATCTCGTAGATGTCGTCTCCGATAGGAACGGCGTTCAGATATCCTGTCATGGCCATCAGGCTGAAGAGGGACTCGTCGGAAGCGTAGACGTCGCTGTATGTGAACTGCTGCTCCAGTTTTGCTTGGGTGGAATTCCCGGCGACCAGATCGAGGATCTTGTCGAGGTTCGCGCTGTTGATGCGCTGAAGGAGATGCCTGACGATGCCGTCTCCCCCTGTGTTCGCCCAGTACGTTCCGGGCTTGAGCTTCTTGCGGATGCAGGTCATGATGCTGAACGGGTTGTACACGTCCGTGT
>CAVCVB010000075.1:0-6768 GCA_963605395.1 Firmicutes bacterium CAG:194 | reverse complement strand
GGGAGGTTCGGGCTATGACGCGCGACACCCCCGCGCCCATCGGGTTCGTCCACATCGCAGGCGGGCATGGCATCGAGGTCCTGGACATTCAGTACGGGACCGACGTGACCATCGTCTACCGCTACACGGACGACATGAAGCCCCACACGGCCAAGGTCCATGTCAACAAGGACGGAAGCCAATGGTTCAGGACATTCGTCGGGCGCATCAGGCTGGACGAGGTGTTCGGGGCATGACATTCAGGTGCACCTACTGCGGTGCATACTGGTCGGGACCGTACTGCGCCGACTGCAGGTCGGCTCAGGCGGTCATCCAATGGAGGTGATGAGAATGGAGCCGAAGGTTCTATGGAGAATCAGGAAGTGGCAATTCATCGAGTACACGTGCTACAACGAGTATCTGATGAGGGACTTGACCATCCACGAGTTAATCGAACCCGATGGTCACCGCCACGAGGTCGCCCCTGGGCAGGAGGACGAGGAAGGTAGCATCTTCATCGGATGCTATCCCCTCTTCTTCATCCCCAAGGACGTCAAGAAGCGCATCGTCACAACCATGAAGAGGTTGTACGGAGCCTACGAACTGGTTTGAAGACATCCCCGCGGGGAGGAGTTCCCCGCAACAATTGACAAGGAGGTCAAGCAAATGAGAATGACAGGAAGAATCAGCGTACAGTTCAGCGTCCCCATGGACGTGGAGATAGCAGGAGACGACATCGAGGCCAACCTTGAGCTTGAAGCATTCAAGCTCTTGAAGCTGGACGACGTCCAGAAGGCGAACATCGACATGGACATCATCGTCGATGAGATGAGGGAGGTCATCCCGGAACGCTGGCTGTTCTGGCGCCAGCACTGCCTGGGATGCATCACCAAGGACAGCCCCGAGAGGATGGCCAGGAGGATGGTCGGAGACGACAGGTCCCAGGCCACGAGCGACGTCATCCAGTACCACGTCGACCTTTGGAAGGATTCGGTCGAGTGGCTCTTCGAGTTGATGATTGACGGGAGGTTCAAGGACTTCGACCTGGAGGACTACGCGACAGACATGATGAGAATCATCTGGGGCGACGCGAACTATCAGGGCAACGTCAAGAGGTTCGAGAAGTACGGGTTCAGCGTCCACATCATGAATGGGGCGCGGTACCCCGACGTCGACGGCGCCGAGGAGGTCGAGGAATGACCACGGTCGGAGAGCTGAAGGAGACCCTTCAGGAGATTCTGGCCCAATTGGAGGGTCATGACGACGACGCGGTCATCTACACAGCGCCGAACACGATGGGCATCAGGCACGAGATGGAACTCTACGACGGGTTCATCGACTACCTGGACATCGAAATCGACGACGGGGATTAGGACTACGAAGAGGACGAAGAAGAGGAGGTTGATTGAAATGGCGAGACAGACAGTCTACAGATTCGATTGGGACCTTGACGGGGACCAGAACGAGGACGAGCTGGAGTTCATAGCGGGACTCATCGAGACCCACTGGAACGGAGAGAGGATAGCGGTCGACGCCGACCTTGGACTATGGGACGGCCACCACCACGCGGTCGGACTGTTCGACAGCGTGGACGACGCCATCAGAGCGTGCAACCCGACGGAGATATACGTCGAGAACGGGAGGGTGTTCATCAAGTACATCCACCACGACGGGACCAACACCTACGAGCTCAGGCAACTGACGGCCAAGGGACTGGCCTGGATGAACAACACCGCCGACGCATCCAGGGCATGGCTCGGAAGCCACCTTCTGGCCACCAAGGGATACACCCGCAGGTTCATCGCCAAGGGAGGGTCCCTATGAGCTGCTGGACTTGGATGGAGATTGAACAGAGGGTCCACAGGACATTCCTGGAGAAGGAGTGGACCCTCAGCCACAAGGCCATCGAGTCGGCGCTCAGGTCGAGACTGGCGGAGGAGGGATCCTTCATGGAGTCCACCCGCCAGAGGTACGGACAATAAGTCCGGCCACCATCACCCATCACACTCAAACCCTAACCAAACCCATTACCAACCCATTTATACCCGTAGACCATACAGGAGGCATGAGAAACATGAAGTATGAAGTCATGATGCTCAGAGACAGGTATGAGACCATAGAGGATGCCCTTGAGGCATTCAAGGGCTTGACCCTTCCTTATCAGGAGGCGGTCATCAGAGAGGCCATCCGTTGGGAGATGCCCGACGAGGAGACGGCCATCCCCGACGCGGTGACGATGTTCATCGCCAGAACCCCCGAGAGAGGCGCGGAATTCCTTCGCGACGAACTCTTCGTCATGATGGAAATCGCATGCGACACGGGAGAGTCCGAGGGGACGGCGAGGCTCAGGGTCACCATCATCAACGCCGAGGAGGACGATTGAGATGACGACCTACCACGTCCACAACTTCTTCGAGCTGGTCCCCAAGGACAGCACGTACAAGACCGTCAGGGGACTCAAGAAGAACCTTCTGGCCTTCCGCGAGAGGGAAGCTCAGAGGGTCAGGCTCGGACAACCGCTCAGGCTCAGGGTCAGGTACGACCTTCTGGCCGACCAGTTCGAGATACTGGTCTACCACGTCGACAAGGACGACACCGAGCGCACGGGAGAGTCGCTCACCACGAGCGCGACACCGGGCTACCAGATGACGAGGACCAGGGAGGGACTCGTCGGGCACAGGGTGAAGGTGACCACAGAGGTCATCAGAGCCAGACCCAACTCGGACTACGAGTGGGGTTTGACCACCAGAGCGCCGACCATCGGCGATTACATTCGCACGGAGAGATTCTGCACGGTCAGGATCAGCGCGGTATTCCCCACCGCGCACGAGGCGAGAGTGGCTGGGTTCAACGAACCCACGTACACGGGTAACATCTTCGGAAAGGTACTGGACGGCTACCACATGCTGTTCGCATACATCGAGGAGGAATGAGAATGAGCGCAGTATACATCACAGGCGTCAGCGACAAGACCAGATTGACCGAGAAGGCGCACCCCGAGATAAGGGTCAGGCACTTCACACTGCCCGCGTGCCCGAGCTGTTGCAGGTTCTGCACCGAGGAAGTCACAGAGGGCTGCTACGGGAACGCGAGCAGGATGTCGTGCAAGACCCAGCAGAACGCCTACTACAGGAATCTCGGGATGGTCCAGGACGGGACCATCTGGGACAAGCTGGACGAGGAGCTGGACCTCTTCTCCAGAAGGGCACGGAAGGCGGGGAAGACCCTCTATCTGAGGGTCCACTCCAGCGGGGACTACTTCTCCAAGGAGTATCTCCAGCACTGGCTGGACATGGCGGGGAGGCACCCGGATATCATCTTCTACAGCTACACCAAGGCCATCGGCTGGGTGAAGCTGGCGCAGGCCGAAGGCAGGGTCCCCGACAACTACAGGTTCGTCTTCTCCATCGGGTCCACGCAGGACATCCTTCTGGACGAGACGGACAGGGTGGCGGGAGTGTTCCCCGCCGATGCCGAGGTCCCCGCAGGATGGTACGACGGGAGCCACGACGACTATTGGGCCGCCCAGCCCACGGGAAGCGTGTTCCTTCGCTACCACGGGCCGAAGACCAAGCAGTTCACGGCCATCCCCGTGTGGATGCAGGAGGTGGAGTGAATGACCGCCTACCTCTACTGGAGGGGAGAGAGGCTCGGGGAGGTCGAAGGCGTCCCCGCCGAGCTGGCCGAGAGGATGATCGAGCTGAACGAGGAGGGCGCGCTGGAGGACGCGGTCACCTTCAACCAGCTCATGTGGAAGGACGACCCGAGAGGGTTCTACCGCTACGTCGTCGGAGGCTGGATGCAGGATTGGGAGTTCCGCGACTTCATCCAGCAGATGGTATCCCTTCTCCTGGGTCACATCAGATTCAGGGGAAACTCCCAGGACTACATCGCAACCTTCAACATGGAGGTGAGGTACGAATGAAACCGACAATCGAAATCCGGACGAGGGACACGGACCTCGGATGCAGGATGCTCTACGGCACCGAGCACAACCGCAGGGTCCGCCTGTCCCAGACGAGAAGCTGGGTGAACACCAGCTGGAACTTCGGCACCGTCAAGGTCCACCTCGACGAGCCGATGGACCCCGACCTCGTGGACGGAGGATACGAAGGGGATGTGGAGGTCGAGGTGTACAAGCTGCACACCGACGGCTACAAGCTGGACGACGGGTTCCAACTCTACTACGGACCCGGCAACGACAAGACCATCGGGGACCTGTTCGACAGGCTCGGACTCGGACCCATCCAAACCGTTCTGGAGCTGGAGTGATACCATGAGGACAACAAGCTATGCGGAGCCCGTCATCAAGTGGGCGGGAGGGAAGCGCCAGCTCCTTCCCGTCCTGACGGACAGGCTGGAGGCGGTCGACTGCAGGGGCACGTACTACGAGCCGTTCGTGGGAGGAGGCGCGCTGTTCCTCGCGCTCGGCCACGCTCCCGCCGTCATCAACGACGCGAACCCGGCCATCACGGGACTGTACAGGACTGTCAGGGACTATCCCGATTCCCTGATGGAGCAGCTGGATGTCATGGCCGAGCTGTACAACGGCAGGGACGAGGAGGGCAGGAAGGACTACTACCTGAAGGTCAGGGACAGGTTCAACAGCCGCATCGGAGCGGATGAGAGCTATCGGCCCATGCTCAGGACCGCCGACCTGATCTTCCTGAACAAGACCTGTTTCAACGGCCTGTACAGAGAGAACGCCAAAGGAGGGTTCAACGTCCCGTGGGGCAAGCGGGAGGCGGTGAACCTGTACGACCCGAACAACATCCGGCGCATCAGCAGGCTCATGCAGTCCGTGAACTCCGAGAACATGGACTTCGAGGAAGCGGTGAGGGGTGCGGAGAAAGGGGATGTGGTCTTCATGGACCCTCCCTACCATCAGACCTTCACAGGCTACCGCGGAGGCGGGTTCTCCGAAGAGGACCAGCGCAGGGTGGCGAGGGTCTTCAGGGACCTGACCGACAGGGGATGCAGGGTGCTGGCGACCAACAGCGACACGCCGCTGATACGCGAGCTCTACGAAGGGTTCGACATCACGGAGCTGGCGGTCAAGCGCCAGATAAACAGGGACGCGAACGGGAGGACCGGAACGGAACTCCTCATCGACAACGGGGTGTGGGTAGGATGATGAGGACACCGGAAGGATTGGAGGTCTTCGGGGTGAGGGGGGTCGTCCGCGACCTCCTCCACTGCCCGCAGGGCTTCCACTACGAGGTGTGGGGCGAGATGGACGAGGACGGCAGGGTCGAGATATGGACCTCGCAGCTCCTCAGCCAGAACACATGGACCATCAACCACAAGGAGGGGGAGGAATCCATCTTCGGGGTGATCCATGAGATTCTGTACAACGCCGAATGGTCCGGCGAACATGTCACGCTCACACAGGCCGTGCTCAGGGCCATCGACTTGGTCTGGGCATGAGACGAGACATTGAAATACAATGTCAGACATACACCACCTATGAGCTTCGGCTCGACAAACATCTTCCGACAACAACCGAGGTGAAAGAGAATGAGCACCATCATCGAGAATCAGAGCGAGAGCGAGACCAAGACCTTCCTGTACGCCGAGAACCACAGGCTGTGCGAGGTCGCCTACATAGAGAAGGAGGACCGCTGGAAGCCCGTCACGGGGGCCATCAGGGACTTCGTCGGAGCCTGCACCAAGCCCGACTGCTTCGCACTCAGCGAATCCCCGAAGGGACTGGCGCTGGCGAGGTGCACGGCCAAGTACATGGCCGACCCTCAGAACCACGACGCCATCGTCGACCTCCTGACGGGACGCACGTCGAGGACCGCCCCCGTCGTCTACGCCATCAACCATGCGCTCGCGGACTGCCATCTGGGAGCCGCCAACGCCAATGGGTTCACCATCAAGGAGGTCCCCGACTGCGAGGCACGCGCCCTGCGCTACCACGGCAGACTCATCTGCCATCTCGAGTGCAGGGATCAGGGCTACAGGGTGAAGGAGTCGCTGGAGGGCGTGCTGGAGGAGCTATTCTACAGCCCCGGCATCCTGAAGGCCACCTTCGCGTGGATAAGGAACGAGGGCTTCGAGCCGAAGGACAGCGACACCGTCTACGACCTCGAGAGGTTCTACCTGATGCATATCATCGACGACCTCGCCGAGCAGGGGGACGACTGCCACAAGGACGACGGGTTCACCGTCGAGGAGGAATGAGCAGGTGCAGAGTGTGAAAGCAACGGATGCGGTGAAGGACGACAGCTTCGGCGGAGCGGGCGACCGCTTCTTCTGGGAGTCGGTCGGCTATCTCCTCATCTGCGGGACCGAGCCGGGCGAGTACGCGAGGATGCGTGCGGAGAGGTACGTGCAGTGGCTGTACGGCGACAGGAACCTGAAAGTCGACTTCGGGAAGCCGAGGTCGAAGCTGTGAGGCGAGGGCCTTCGGGCCCTTCAAACTTTTTTTTCCTTTTTTTTGGTGCGCCGTTCCCCGTCGACATTATCGACCGCCGCATGCTCCGGTCGGAGCACGAGATCGCGCTAGGCTTCTTCGCCGATTGTCAGATGACCATATTCTAACCATCTCCCTCGGATCCCGGGACGGATGGGGATGGGGTGGGGGCGGCACGGAATTAGTTAGAATATGGTCGAAATGCAAGCGGAGGGAAAAGAGGCGGCTCCGACAGTGGGATCGTTCCAGATTTCTCAAGGAGATACCCGATCCCGGGAGGATTCCGGGGACGACGACCGAAGGGAGTTCGTCGTCGGAGGAAATCCCTATTCCGATAGGGATTCCTGCACCGGATACGGGTTGAATTGCTG
>CAVCVB010000074.1:0-6815 GCA_963605395.1 Firmicutes bacterium CAG:194 | reverse complement strand
CAGCTCCTTCTCGCGTCCGATGAAGCGCTCCATGGATGAGGGATGGGGCTCGGTCATATTTGAATTGTGTGAATCTTGATTTTCCAATCAAGAAAATTTTTTCTTGATTATTTCAACAAGATTATTCTTGTGAAGATGGACCTCTGATGGCGTTGGCACATCGGGTCGAGGCCAATGGCACATAATCCGATCCATTCCACGGAGCATGGAATCTGATGCCGAACAAGATTCGGATCACCGACGATGCCTATCATCCTAAGACATTCCAGAAGATCCAGAAGAAAATGTTCCATAGAATGCCACCGAGCAAGAATCCCCCTATCAGACAGGCTCCCGTCCTGGCATCTTCTCTGATGGCCACTACAATCGACGCTATCACTACGATGATCAGGAGGAAGATGGACGAGAAATTGAACCCCAGAAGATAGGGGAATTCGCAGATGAAGATTCCTCCGAATAAACAACTCAGTTCTGTGTATCCATTGATCCTGAAGAACACTGTTGCGAGCGCCAGGCAGATGCAGGCGATCCAAACCAATAACAACAATAAATCCATGCTGCAACCCTCTTTCCGTCTGCTGTTTCCAGTCAGTTAAAGGTCGTGCGGCCCCGTATAAGAAAGCGAGGCCGCACGGTTTCTACCGAAATCCATCGGCGTTTTTAGGTTGACCACCTCGGGCGGATCCCGCACATTATCAGTATCGCCAGGATCGTGGCGGCTATGACGATCGCCGCGATCATGAATGCGGTGGACGAGCCGTTGGGAAGGACGTATCCCGATGCATCGTATGTGATATCGGCAGCGATGCAGTTGCCCTTCGGAGCGATGCTGACCACAGAATTGATCCCGTATGTATTCTCGTAGGTATCGCCGGAATCGTACTGCGTGCTGGATATCCCATTGTAGATGTAGACTCCATCCTGCGTAGAGCCATCCATCGATGTCGGGTATCCGACGATGTTATGCAGCTCTATCTTGACCTCATCTCCGGACTTGACGAAGAAGGATATGCGAGACCCGTCCAAGACCTTGGTCCCTTCCACGATCTTATTCGTGTAATTGCCATCTTCGGTGTACGAGTAATACAGGAAGCTGCCGGTGTTGTAGAGGTACACCTTCTGGATCGCGGTCTTCGATGACTCGATCTGTTCTTCGTCATCGGTCAGCGGGATATCGGCATGGTACGGGTCCTTGAGGAATGCCTCCATTGCACGGTGGTTCTCGCTCTCCGGTATGAACGCCATGCAGCCTGTTTCCCAGTTCTGGTTGGGCTGGTAGCTCACTTCGGCGAAGTAGACGTGGTTCAACGCCCTCTCGGTCACCGTCGCGTCCGAGTCTTCGGATGCGGCCTGCACGGCACAGAGCATGAGGACCGCGACGATCCCTGCGACGATTGTCTTCTTGAGCATCATGTCTCCCTCCTTGTCATCCAATATGCGCCTAATGCCAGGAATCCTATGCTCCAGACCAGGCCTATGGCGCACATCGACCACATGCTTCCCAGCTCGAGCCCCGTGCCTCCCATGAGGACCAAGGCGTAGGAGAATCCCGACAGCGATGCTGACACCGGGAAGCCCAGCGATTGGACGATCGCGTCCGGGAGGAAGGACGGCATCATCAGGGCCAGAGACGAGTTGAACTTGACACCGATGTACATGAACAGGGATGGGAACGCCACCAGGTTCAGGAACAGCGGGAGGAGCACAGAGCCCCTGCTGATGAAGCATCCCACGCAGAACGCCAGAGACGAGTACACCAGGATCGCGACGACAGTGCTCACGAACGCCTCCAGGAGCACGTCGCAGTAGAAGCTGTCGAACTTCATGGAGGTGCATGCAACGGCCACGCCGAAGGCCAGCAGGAACAGCGCCAGGCAGTACAGGAACCCTGCAAGGTACTTGCCGAAGTAGAACGACAGCCTGTGCATGGGCAACGGTATGCTCATGTATGCGGTCCTTTGCTTGAACTCGTTGGGGATCTGCGTTCCGCATTGCTTGGCTGTGAAAAGGGCCATGATCAACGGGAGGAACGAGAGCAGGAGCCCGATGTATGCGTTGGACACATCGGCTCCGAAGCTGGTGGCTATCGTGTCTATGTAATCCGGGATCAGCAACGTGAGGATGGGGATGAGCGCGATCATCCCGATCAGGATGTACGTCGCCTTTCCCTTCGAGTACAGCTTCATCTGGGCGAACATGACGATGAGCGTCTGGATGAGGAAGTTCGGAGGCTCGTAGACCACGTTCCTGTGCGCCTCTTCGTCAGAGGCCGAGTATCCGGAATCCACCCATGTGCCTCCGCGCCAATCATCATCCTGGCCCGAGGCAGGCTCGTCTTTGTCTTTTGCTAGAGCATACGCTGCGCCGGCGCCTGCAGCGCCCGCCGCCGCACCGGATCCGAAGCCGCCGGGGGCACGGGGCTGCTCGTCGCGCTTCACGGGAGCGGCACGTCCCGGGCCGGGCATGGGGTCCGATCCGGACCTGTTCCTGACCTTGATGGGCATGGACAGCTCGTCGTACGGCCTGCGCTTCCCATCAGCGGCATCGTTGCGCGGGCGCTGCCTCGGCGGGCGTTCCGGCCTCGCGCTCTGCGGCTCGGGTTCTTGAGCTCCGGACACCGGTTCGTCGTCCCAGGGATAATGCTGGAGCGGCTCCTGCACGGGCTCCTCTTTGCTCTTCCTGCCGAAGATGCTCTTTCTCTTCTTCTTCTCGTCGCCCCTGTCGGGCTCCGGGCTTCCCAGATCGAACGTGTTCGGCATCAGGTCATCCCCCTTGTCAGGTTCATGTAAAGCGATTCCAGGTCCGCGCCCTTCTCATTGACTCCCAGGATCCCGAGCCCGGCGCCGTAGATCATGTCGATGATCTGCTCCTGCTGCTCCGGCGTTCCCGTGAACTCCACGGTTATGGAGCAGTCGCCGGTGCGCGTGACATCCATCACGCCTTCGGCCCCCTTGATGTTCATGATGACATCGGGCGTGAAGGGCCTCTTGGACCTGATCTCCAGCATCGTCTTCTGGCCGTTGTGGGTCAGATCGGACACGCTTCCGGACGTCATGACCTTCCCGTCGCGGATCATCGCGACGGAGCCGCAGAGCTCGGAGACCTCTTTCAGGATATGGGTGCTTATGAGCAGGGTCCTGTCCTTGGCCTTCAGGTCTGCGAGCGCCTGCCTGACCTCGATCATCCCTCTGGGATCCAGGCCGGACGTGGGCTCGTCGAGCAATATGATGCGCGGGTTGGGCAGGAGGGCCTGTGCGAGGACGACCCTCTGCCTCATCCCCTTGGAGAAACCGCCTACGGGCTTGTCCCTCCAGTCCCACATCTTCATTATCTCTAGCACATCGCGGGAGCGGATGGCTATCTCTCTGGAGTCCAGGCCGTATATGCGCCCCACGTACTCCAGGATCTCCGCGGGAGTCCATGTGGGGTAAGGCTCCGGGGTCTCGATGACGCAGCCCACATGCGCCATGGCGGCACGGTGGTCTTTGATGTCTACGCCCTCGATCCTCACGGAGCCTGAAGTGGGCAGTATCAAGCCCGATATGATCTTCAAGGTGGTGCTCTTCCCAGCACCGTTCGGGCCCAGGAGGCCCATGTATTCGCCCTGCTTCACGCAGAGCGAGACGTTGGATATGGCTGTGAACGAGCCGTATTGCTTGGTAAGCCCGATCGTCTCAATCGCCGGAACATCACTCATTGCACATTCCTCCTCATCCCTGTTTCCTGACGGCGACCTTCAGCCCCGCGATCGCATACTCGCCTTCCGCATCCAGCTCGTCGACGGGGCTTCCGTCGATGCATTCCAAAGATGCTTTGCCGGCCGAATAGGCTGTTATGAGATCGCCGTCGGCTTCGAACGTTATCGAGCCTTTCCCGGTCTTGGGGAGATGCTCGAAGGCGCCGCGCTCCTTCCCGTCCACGTTCAGTTTCACCGTCATGGGGCGCGCGTCGGCCATCGTGGCTCTGCGGTCGAACCCGATGTCGAACTCGGCCGTCTTGCGTGCCCTGTACTCGCTGGTCTTCCCTCCGTACACCACGGAGACTGAGAACCCTCCCGCCGATGCGCCTTCTGCGGACTGGCCCGTGGCCCTGCTCTTCTCGATCAGGGTCTTGGTCCCGCAGTTCTCGCATTCCCAGAGGTTGTCCTCGATGTTGACCAGCTTTCCGCTGCAGTATTTGCAAATCATGAGAATCATATCGCTCATATGATCACGTCACGGTCTGGTCTTTCTCGGCCATTCGTTCTCATAGTATGTGCACTCTCTCAGGCGCTCCACAGTCATGAAGAAGGCAGGGAGCATCCCATACCTCATGAACGCGATGCGCGAGTATTCCGAGCACGTCGGATAGCAGGTGCACATATGCGGGCGGTCGACGGTACGCTTCTGGTACCACTCGATCAGAAGGACGGGGATGGATTGGATCCGAGACAGGTGCACCTCTTCTCCGTAACCGGCCCTTGCCCTCCTTCCTCTGACTCCGCTCGGCGCGTCAGGGATATCCTCGAGAACAGGGATGACTCTGTTCAAAAGTAATCACTGACCTCCAGGAACGACCTGATGATCTGGTCGTTGACTGTGCAGTCGGGGCCTGTGTAGAAAGATATCTCATCGCCCTGGGCGTTGATGTGCAAATAATGTCTCTTGCTCTTGCTGGACTTCTTGAGGCATCCTTGAACATCCGTCGAAGATGAGGATGTAGTGAGCGATGTGACTTTGACCAAGGGCACGTTGAACGTGACCGTAACGGTTTCCGTTTTAGTCTTCAGCCTGCTCTCCTCGAGGACGTTGAGCGTCTGCACGGTGCCGATGATGCGCTCGTGCGTGATTGCAACGAAGTTGCGGTTCCCGTTATCCTGCGTCTTCTTCCTGAGACACCCTGTGGTGTCTTTTCCGACGATACTGATAAAAGCAACGACTTCATCGTCGGGCCTCATGTTTTTTCCGACTTCGGGAGGGTAGTTGGAGCTGTCCAAACTTCCCGCGCCCCATGTTACTTCACTGTAGGACATTAGGAAGGAATACACTTCATTGACTTAAAAGGTATGTCCATCTATACGATCCTACTCGAGGGGAGCCGTATGGGGGCGGTCCAGCTAAGAATATCGGTAGGATAAGGCTGATCTGCAACTGATGGATCTGTCAAGAAGGGGAATCGAAAACAATTGAAAGAAAATCGAGGGAGGGCCAGGGCGCCCTCCCTGCAGGCCGGAGCCGGCCTTGGGGTTGGTCCGTTCCATGGATTCATCATCCATGGATCCTTTGCATCGTCTTCTCACATCAGCAGGTATCTGTAGCAGAAGAACAGGCACAATGCCGCGATCATGACGATAACGATCACCGCCACCAGGGACAGCGTCGACATCCCGGTGCTCGTGCTCCCGCCTTCCGAAGATATGGCGAAGGCGTTCCACGAGCTCGCCGTGACTGTGGTCTCTCCGGTGATGTTGTTGTACGACGCATCGACGGATTCTGTCTTGCCGTCTGCCGAGACGGAATAGGCCTTGGGCACGTCGCCGCTGAGGCTGGACGGGATGTCGAACGTGGCGGTGCCGCTCACGCTATAGATGCTCTTGCCTCCGGACGTCATGTCGATCCTGAAGACCTCCGCCCCTTCGATGGATGTCTTGTTGTCTATCTTGGTGATGGCGAACGTCCATGTGCCCCCCGCAGCCAGGCCTTTCACCGATGCTTTGTCCAGGGTGGCCCCTCCGTTCCCGGTTGTCAGGATCATCGACGATCTTGCACCGGACATCGCAGACATGACATCGGCGTTCAGCGTCGTCTTCGTGACTTGGCCGCCGCTGATATATGTTGCAACTGGCACCCATTCGCCTTTGCCGCTCACCACTTCCAGGCACTTTACGAGGTATGCGCTAGCCGACGAGGACAGGGAGCCATCATTGGATAGCGTCGCGGTCGCCTTCGCGCTCCCTGTCACACTCTGGCCGTTCCAATTGACATGGCCTTCCAATCCGACGCCGTTCAGGGCTTCAATGGTCACATCCAGGTAGCCACTGCTCCCCGAATCGTTGTAACTGATGTATCCTCCGAGGACCTCGACGCTGCATGTGGCCTTGGTGCCCCTGACATCGAAAGTGATCGTCGCAGTACCCTTCCCTTGAGCCCAGATTGTGGTCGAGCTGCCGGTGGCCACGGACGAATCGCTCGAAGTGACATTCATGTAGGCCTTGGCATTGGACGGTGTGACGGTCGCGTTTATGCTCTCGCTCTGTCCGTTCACCATGAGGATGCTCGTCTTGTCGAGGGTCACGGTGATGGCCTGGACGGTCACTCTGCAGGTGGCGCTCTTCTCATCGACGGTGGCGGTTATGGTCACGGTACCGGCTTTGACCGCAGTGATGGTGCATGTGTTCCCACTGGTGTTCAGGGTCACGATCCCCGTGGTGCTCGCGCTCCATGAGACGGGGCTGGTGACGTCACTGGGCGTGACAGTCGCTCTGAGGGTCTCGGTGTCCTGAGGGAGCATGCTCAACGTCGAATAATTCAATGTGACTCTCTCGGCCACCGGATCGGTTGTCTCGCTCGAATCGGCATCCGTATCGGCAGAGCAACCTGCGAGGACGACGGACAGCACAACGGCCATAATCAACGGCAGCCCGTACATCATCGCACGCTTGCGTTCTTGTATCTTTAGCATTTAAGTCCTATAACGGGAAGCGTATATAAATCGGGTTCGCCCGTGTCGGACAAGGGCCCTATCGACGTCCTTCGTGGCGAACAGGCTTCAGCTCGGGCCCGAATGCCTGTCCATCTCCGCGTTCAGCAGCGCGTCGGCCTCGGGGATCCTCTCCT
>CAVCVB010000073.1:0-7602 GCA_963605395.1 Firmicutes bacterium CAG:194 | reverse complement strand
GTGGCCGCCACCCTCAGGCCCGAGACCGTCTACGGGCAGGTGTGCTTCTGGGTGAACCCCGAGGTCGAGTACAGGAGGATCAGGAAGGGCGGGGAGACATGGATCGTGTCCCCCGAGGCCGCCGAGAAGCTGAAGCTCCAGAAGGACGGCATCGAGGAGGCGGGCTCCATACCCGGCAGCGAGATGATCGGCTGGATGTGCGAAGCTCCGATGATACACCGCGAGATCCCCGTGTTCCCCGCGACGTTCTGCAACCCCGACGTCGGTACCGGACTGGTCACATCCGTCCCGTCCGATGCGCCCGACGATTGGATCTCCCTCGAGGCCGTGAAGAAGGACCCCGCCCTCAAGGAGAAGTATGGGCTTTCCCAGGAGCTCATAGACTCCGTCGTGCCCATCTCGATCATCGAGATGAAGGGCTACGGCGACTTCCCCGCCAAGGACGTCATCGACAAGATGGGCATCGAGAAGCCCGGCGACCCCCGCCTCGTGGACGCGAAGAAGCAGGTCTACAAGGACGGCTACCACATGGGCCGCATGAAGGCTGTCTGCGGGCCCTACGCCGGCATGCGCGTGGAGGAGGCCAAGGACAAGATGAAGCAGGCCATGATCGACGCCGGAGAGGCGGAGACCTTCCACGACCTGACCGAGGAGGTCGTCTGCAGGTGCGGACGCAGGGTCCACATCAGGAGGATCGACGACCAGTGGTTCATCAACTACGCAGACCCGGAGCTCACCCGCATCACCGACGATCACTGCAACAGGATGGACATCATCCCGCCCGAGTACGCGGACAACGTCCACGGCGTCCTGGACTGGTTCAGGGAGAGGGCCTGCGCAAGGCTCGGCAACTGGCTTGGGACCAGGTTCCCCTTCGACGAGAAGTGGATCATCGAGGCCATCTCCGATTCCACCCTCTACCCGATATACTACACCATATCCCTGTACGCGAACACGAAGCAGATCCTGCCCGACCAGATGACCGAGGCGTTCTTCGACTACGTGGTCCTGGGCAAAGGCGGCCTGAAGGACGTCTCATCCTCGACGGGAGTGTCCGAGGAGCTGCTGGAGAAGATCAGGAAGGACGTGCTCTACTGGTATCCCCTGGACTACAACCTGGGCGGTAAAGAGCACATGACCGTCCACTTCCCCGTGTTCCTGTTCAACCACGCCGCGATCCTGCCCGAGGAGATGCGCCCCAAGGGCATCATCGTCAACTGGTACGTGACCGGAAAGAACAGCGACAAGATCTCCAAGTCCAAGGGAGGGGCCCAGCCCATCCCCGGAGCGGCCGCCAAGTTCGGAGTGGACGCCATGAGGCTCTACTACGCCCACGTGGCATCCATGTTCGTGGATGTCGAGTGGTCCGAGGACACCGTCCTGACCTACCGCCAGAGGGTCGACAGGATCTTCGGAGCCGTCCAGGACATGATCGCCTCCGAGTCCGACGCACCTGCAGGCGAGATGGACGCATGGCTGATGTCCAGGTTCAACACCCACCTCAACGAGATCCGCCAGGCCATGGAGAGGTTCGACCTGAGGCAGATGACCACCGTCGTCTACTTCGACATGTACAACGACATCAAGTGGTACTCCAGGCGCGGAGGCTGCAACAGGGACACCGTGAAGGCCGCGCTGAGGATATGGATCCAGGCCATGATGCCCGTGACCCCCCACACCGCCGAGGAGCTGTGGGAGTCCGCAGGGTTCGAGGGACTGGTCTCTGCAGGGCAGCTGCCCGAGGCGGACCCCGCCATGATCTCCGCATCCTCGGAGTACGGGGAGAACCTGATCCGCGACGTCATGTCCGATATAACGGAGATAAGGAAGATCGCAGGCATCGAGCCCAAGAGGATCGTCCTGTACACCTCTGCCGGATGGAAGAAGGAGGTCATGAGGAAGGCCGCCGCCATGATGGCCGAGGGCAAGCTCACCGTGCCCGACCTGACCAAGGCATGCATGTCGGACGAGGCCATCAAGAAGAACGGCAAGGCCGCTTCGGAGATGGCCAAGAAGGTCGCCATAGAGTTCCCCAGATCCACCATCGAAGCCAAGCGCCCCCTGTACGAGACCGACGAGCTCGCACTGCTCGCTTCCGCAAAGGGATTCCTTGCGGACGAGACCGGTCTGGAGGTGGAGGTCCTGTCTGCAGACGCTCCCGACCTCTACGACCCGCAGAACAAGGCACGCGCCGCATCGCCCGGAAGGCCGGCCATCCTGCTGGAGTGAGCATGTCCTTCCTGGAAATCGCCAGGTCGAGGAAGAGCTGCAGGCGCTTCTCCGACGTGCCCTTATCAGAAGAAGAGAGGGAGTCCATCCTGGAGGCGGGCCGTCTGGCCCCTTCCTCCAGGAAGCTGGACGACGTGGTCCTCGTCCCGGTGGAGGACATCGGGCTCATAAGGCGCCTGGCGCTCTGCAGGGACTCGTCCACCACGGCTCTGGAGACCGCCACTTTCGCGGTCATCGTAGCCGCCGACCCGGACGTCTGCGACGTATGGACGGAGGACGCTTCGATAGCATCCATCATGATGCAGCTGGAAGCTGAAGACCTGGGCATCGGGAGCTGCTGGGTGCAGGTCAGGCTCAGGTCCTGCGGCGACATGCAGGCGCAGGAGATCGTCAAGAGGGAGGCGTCCCTCGACCCCCGCCTGCAGGTGCTCTCGATCATCGCTTTCGGGAGGCGCCTGCCATGACTCTCATCCTGAGGCCGCCGGAGCAGTCCGAGCTCCAGAGGATCGAAGAGCTGTACACGTCGACGTTCCCGCGCATCGAGCGCTACAACTTCAACAAGCTCCTGGCCTACACCGGATACGATGCGGGGTTCTACGTCATCGACGATGGCGGCTACAGGGGATTCATCTACACCATAGACGCGGACATCGCTTTCTTCCTGCTCTATCTGGCAGTGGATCCCGCTTTCCGCTGCTGCGGATACGGGTCCCAGGTCCTGGAGAAGCTGAAGTCGGAACACCCGGGTGAGACGATCTTCGTGGATGTGGAGCCTCCGGAAGGAGAGGACATCGAGATAAGGTCGCGCCGCGTGAGGTTCTACGAGAGGCACGGGTTCGTGTCCAACGGCATCCTGGTGCTTCCGCCGGACGAGAGGTATGTGCTCATGTCCTGCGGCGGGAAGATGGACCTGGACGAGACGCGGGCCTTCTTCAAGGAGCTCGACATCCTGATCTGAGGTCATTCCCATCTTTTGTACAGGCCGTGGTCGATGCCGACCTGGTCCATGGCCCTTCCCACCACGATATCGACGATGTCGTCGATGGACTTGGGCTTCGGATAGAATCCGGGATTGGCGTCGAGGATGGTCACTCCCAGGCGCGCCAGCTTGAGCTCGTTCTCGAGCATGATGGCGCTCTTGGGGGTCTCCCTGACCACGAGGACCAGCTTCCTGCCCTCTTTCATGCAGACTGCCACGGCCCTGGAGATCAGCGTGTCCGCTATGCCGCAGGCGTATTTCGCCACGGAGGATTCGGAGCAGGGCGCGACGAACATGGCGTCGTACCTGAAGCTGCCTGATGCGATGGAAGCCCACATCTGGCCGTCATCGTACACGGCATCGGCCATGGCCTCCACGTCTTCCACGGAATAGCCCGTCTCCTCCGGGATTATGGCTTTTGCCGTGTCGGACATGACGAGGATCTTCTCTCCGGGGAGCTCCTGGAGGAGCCTGATGCCGTAGATGGACCCCGATGCACCGGTGATTGCGACGACGAATCTCACGCTACCCTCTATGGTCAACTGTTTGATAATGGCTTCTGACGGAATGCTCACTGGTCCATGGCCGAGTTGATGGCGATCTCCGCTATGTCCATGGAGTACTCCGTTACCCTCTTCACGCTCCCGGCGATTAGCTCCGCGGCGACGGCCGTCCTCTCGTCGACCACATCATCGATCTCCCCGATGGCCAGGGCCCTCTTGACGAGGTCCTCGCCGCGCTCGATGCATGCGTTGGCGGCGGCCATGTCCCTGTTGGACCATGTGGCCACGGAATCCGTGAAGAGCTTCACCGCTTCTCTGCCTGCGGAGAGGATCTTCTCGTCCAATACGGGGAGCCCGCTGTCGATGACCGGTATCAGATTGGTCGCCAGAAGGACAGCGTGGTCGCCGATCCTCTCGATGGACCTGCTTATGGTGGCGCAACGGGAGATCTCGCAGAGGTCCATGCCCATCTTCTTGGAGATGGTGATGTCCTTCTGGTGTATGTTGACCTGCCTGGAGACGAGCCAATCCAGCCTGTCCACCTCCCTGTCCCTCTCCTGATAGTTCTTCAGGACGGAGGCGTCCTTGGAGTCCAGGGTGTCCAGGGCATCGTTCAGCATGTTCCTGACGAGGACCTTCATCCTCTCTACGGACTTGGACGGCCTCATCTCCCTCTGGTCCATCAGGTCCTGTATCAGGACGTGGTCGTCGCTCTCCTCCATGATCTCCAGTCCGATGGCGGTCTGGGTGAACGAGGAGGCGATGTTGGCGACGGAGCTGGGGATGTCGGTCTCGGAGACTATCTCGATAGAAGAATGCCCTGCGATGTATGCGCCCACTAACTGCCTGTAGAGGAAGTCCGGGTCGCTCTGGCCGTCGGCCGAGATGACCTTCCTGGTGCCCTGGTGGACGGATTCCGCTCCGCCGGGGTAGAGGACGAGGCTGCCGTCGGATTGCGGAAGGAGCCCGATGGCATCGTTCTTCTTCAATCCCACTGAATCGGCCCATTCTTTCGGCAATGTGATCATGAATGACGATCCGCCGGTAATCTGGATCTTCCTGACGTCCACGTTGGATTGATTCGACATCGATGATATAAAGATTATATCAATAATATATATCTATCTATATTGATTATATAGAAATGAATGGACATAATAGTGCATTATTGATAGCTTCATGAGCAGGGATGATGGATTGGGAGTTTCCTGCTGCCTTGTCCTAGGAACTCTGATTCCTTCGCGATCGAGGCATATCGTGAGCATTTTGACACGATCGGATCTATTGTCGGATCTCCTGTTTCCAACGTAGAGCACTGATCTTCCGTAGGTCGAGCCCCCATAGTTCCGGCCTTGGGGCTTGCACCTCTTCATCCAACTGCGTTTTCCGAAGCCTTACAGCTTCGTTTTTAGCTCCTTTTTCGGATAACAGCTTATTATTCTCTATTATATTGTATAATATGAATATATAGAATATTGATTTCTATATAGTGTAAATATATCTACTGAAAATATTTCGACTAACTATATACATAAACCTCGACTACACGGACATTGAGGTGCAAAAACCTTGGATAAGAAAATCATAGCAATCGGAGCGGTCATAGTCATAGTGGTCGCCGCCGTTGGCATCTATGCCATCGGAGGTAACAATGACAACAACGACAGTTCCAAACCTACCCTTACAATCACCGGTTCCACAACCGTTCTTCCTGTCATGAACCTGATCGCCGAGCAGTACAAAGATGCGAAGCTCAACGTCACTGGCAGCGGTTCCTCCGCCGGAGCCAAGGACTGCATCGACGGAGTCAATGACATCGGAATGCTCTCCAGGGACCTGAAGTCCTCTGAGAAAGAGGCAGGCCTCGTTCCTGTGACCATCGCCAAGGATGCGGTGGCGGTCATCATCGACAAGGACGCCGGAGTCTTCAGCCTCACCTTGGAGCAGATCGCAGAGATCTACGCCGGGGAGATAACAAATTGGAAGGATGTCGGCGGAAACGACCTCAAGATCACATGCATCGTCCGTGAAGCCGGTTCCGGGACCAGGGACTGCTTCAACGAGGCGCTGAGCTCCAAATACACCGCGGACTACGACACGGTCATGTCCTCATACCAGTCCACGAACTCCAACGGGAACATGGCAAAGGCCGTGAACACCTCCAAGGGAGCCATCGGATACGTCGGGCTCAGCTACATCTCCGGGCTCAGCGACGATGTCGTCGTCGCCTCTGTCGATGGAGTGCAGGCCAGCGTGGCCACGACCCTTGACGGAACCTATGAGATCACCAGGTCCCTCATCCTCGTCACCAAGGGAACCCCTTCTGCCGAGGCCCAGGCCCTGATCGATTACATCCTCAGCGCAGACGGTCAGAAGGCTGTCGCCGAGGAAGGCTACGTCTCGATCATCTGAGGTCGGATGATGAGATCCAAGACCGCGACCCCTGTCGGATGCGCCCCCGGGCCCTCGGCTGCCAAGGCAGTCAGGGCCCCCAAGGACAGCGACGGGGTCGTAAAACTCGTTCTCACTGCATTGGCCCTCGTGTCGGTGGCAGTGGTCTTCTTCATAATCATATTCATACTGTACAACAGTTGGGACGTCATCGCCCAGGTCGGGATCGTCGATTTCGTGTTCGGAACGGTCTGGTCGCCTGCCAGCGAGAAGTACGGCGCCGCGGCAGTCATCCTGGGGACCATACTGGTCACTGCCGGGTCTATGGTCGTCTGCATGCCGTTGGGGATAGCGGCAGCCATATTCCTCTCCGAGATAGCTTCGGACAGGGTGCGCAACATCCTGAAGCCCGTGTGCGAGGTGTTCGCCGGGATCCCCAGCGTCATCTACGGGTTCATAGGGATGACCGTCCTGGTCCCGCTCATAATGGAGCTGTTCCCGAACAACGCTTCCGGGGCTTGCTGGCTGGCGGCATCGGTGCTTCTGGGGATAATGGCGCTGCCCACGGTCATGTCCGTGTCCGACGATGCCTTGAAGGCGGTTCCCAGGTCTTACCGTGAGGCCTCCCTTGCGATGGGGGCCACGAGATGGGAGACGATACGGAAGGTTGTCCTCCCATCGGCCATATCCGGTGTGTCCGCAGCGGTCATCCTCGGAATCGGAAGGGCTCTGGGAGAGACCATGGCAGTCATCATGGTCGCAGGGAACGGGGCGGTTATCCCGGAGCCGTTCTACAACATATTCTCCATAATCAGGACCATGACCGCGACCATCGCGCTGGAGATGCCCGATGTGGTCATCGGCAGCGTCCATTACTCGGCGCTTTTCCTTCTTGCGCTGATACTCATGGTCTTCGTCGTCGCGATAAACCTCGCCGCAAGATGGATCATCAACGAGAGCAAGAGGAAGATGGGGATCGAAGGCGCAAGGAAGAGAAGGCTCCCTGAAATCGTCCCAGTAAGTATCAAGGACTTCATGACAGCCAACAGGGAGAACGCGATGCGCATCGCGGGGGCCGCATTAACGGTGGTGTTCGCCACGATGATGCTCTCCCTGTTCATCGATGGCATCGAGGCCTTCGCAATAGCGGTAGCCATTGCGGCAGCCTGCGCCATATGCTCCAGGATAGCATCCCGCAGGAGCAACCCGATGGTCGTGGAGAAGCTCTCCTTCGGCCTCATGACAGCAAGCGTCGGCTTCATACTGCTGATCCTCGCCTACATAATCTACGACATAGTCTCCAACGGCCTCCCCGCGCTCACGATGGACTTCATCACGGATGCTCCCAGCCGCGGCGGGAAGGCGGGAGGCATAGCGCCAGCCATCATCGGGACGATAGAACTCATCGCCGGAACAGCCGTCATAGCCTTGCCCCTCGGTATAGTGGCTGGGGTATGGCTAGCGATGTACGCCTCCGACGGGAGGATCGCATCGCTGGTC
>CAVCVB010000072.1:0-8069 GCA_963605395.1 Firmicutes bacterium CAG:194 | reverse complement strand
GACGGTCAAGGAATTCTTGCTACCGTCCGAACAACTGGTCATAGACCTTGCCGTCCGATAGCCTGTCATGAAAGAGAAGAATGGTTCGCGCGCGTGGAGGTACGTCGCCGCACTGCTGTTCATCGCAGTCCTCGCATCGGTCTTCTGGCTGCTGCGGGACCGGATGAGAGAGTTCTACGACTGCTACCTCGCATACGCCCTGCCGGGGACATGGCTCCTCGTCGCCCTGGTCGCCGCTGTCATCATCATCCCGTGCATAAACGCCGTCCTGAAGTCATGGCGGGCGAGCTCGCTCGAGGTCGTGCTCCTGATGACCCTGTCCTTCGCCCTTATCGGCGCGTTCATCGGATACGTGTTCGGCTTCTTCTGGCAGATCGACGAGTTCCCCCTGTGGCAGCACACCATGCTGGCCATGATGGGGCTGGGGGCGCTGGCAGCGGTCGTCTGCCTGCTCTACCCGGACCCGGACCCGAGCAAGGTGGAGGGCCTGACAAGGGTCGACCGGAACAATGAGCCGAGGCTCTACTCCATCATGGAGGGGCTCTGCGGGAAGGCGGGATGCCCCATGCCCCCGCTGTACATAGACGAGCGCAAGGAGCTCAACGCCTACACCTTCGGGAAGTACAGGAGCAGGCAGGGCATCGTCGTCATGAGGCCCATGCTCGCCCTTCTGGAGGATGACGAGATCGAAGGGATCCTCGGGCACGAGCTCTCCCACATGCTGCACAGGGACGTCGCGCTGATGACGTCTGCCAGCACCTGCGCCAGGGTGCTCTGCGCGTTCTCCGTTGTGGTCGGGATAGTGTCCCTTGTCGGAACGGCCATCCTCGGCGCCAGCGCATCGTCCAGCTCGAAGAAGAGCAGCGACGGGGGCGAAGGGATCCTGTTCCTGATCCTCCTGGTCATCTTCATCCCGATCATCATCGTCGGCGCGGTGCTCTACCTGGCCGTGCCGCTGGCGGCCGTGACCATGGCGCCGGGGCTCTCGAGGTCGAGGGAGTTCGGCGCAGACGAAGGCTCCGCCATGATCACCGGCAATCCCCTGGCCCTCGCCTCCGCCCTCACCAAGATGGACCTCGCGTACTCCATGATGAAGACCGGCCTCAAGCCGGGCACGAGGACGGACCTGATGATAATCGACCCGTTCGATCCGAAGAAGATGAAGCTCAAGGACAGGCTTCTGAGGAGCCATCCCGCCACTGCGGACAGGGTGAAGAGGCTGGAGATGCTGGACAAGAAGATGAGGGCGTGAGCCCCCATCTGGAATGAACTGTTTACGGGCCCTCGGGCCCGGGATCACTGCCCCTTGCGGGCATCCTCGCTATCCACCTGGGAGCGGGTCTTGATCCTGATTATGGTGCTGCTGTCGTCGATCTTGGACGGCTGTATGTCGGCGATCTCGCCGAGGGGCCTTCCGTAGATCTTCACGTTGGACAGGTGCTCCACGTGCTCCTGGTAGGGGATCTTCACCCTGAGGCCGTCCAGATGGAGCACCATCGGCGCGGGCCTGAGGCACATGTTGATCGGCTCGTACTCCTCCAGCACGGTCTTGACCTCCGCCGGGTGGACGTAGAGCGGGTCCTCCTCCAGGGAGCGCTTCTTCTCCTTGAGCACCCTCTCCAGGGTGTCGGCGACCTCCTCGAGCTTCTCCCTCTCCGGAGGCGTCCTCATCCTGGACATCTTCCTGCCGATGCCCGCGACTATGGCGTCGCAGGTCCCGTCGATGCCCTCGGGCATCGGGCCTGTGACCAGCACGGTGGGGACATGGATGTCCTGCATGAGCTCGGCCTTCTTCTCCACGCAGGGCTTGAAGTTGCCCAGCATGAACACGACGGCGTCGTACTCGTCGAGGATCATCCTCTCGGTCATGGATATCTGCGCCGTGGCCTTCCCGCGGCCCCTGGCCAGCCCCATCACCACTGTGATGGCGCCGTAGCGCCTGAGCTCCTCCGCGATGTCGCATATGGGATGCGGCATGTGGTGGCGCCCAAGCGTCGGCCCGACGACCGCGATCTCCATCCCGGCCAGCGGGACCTCCCTGATCTGGCCGCCGATGTCGAGGCTCACCGCTTCTATGGCGGCATGGTCCTCTTCGGGGACCGACATGGTGACCGTCAGCATCTGCGCGCTGCGGTTCTTCTGGAGGACCACTCCTCCGACGTCCTCGATGATCTCGAACAGCTCGTCGGAACGGTAGACCCCTCCGTCGTACATCAGGACCTCATACATCTGCGGAACCTCCCATCGAAACGTGCATCTCCTTCCCCCTGGCGATCATCTCCGGTAGGAGCACCTCCTCCGTGGCGACGACGGTGATGACGCTTCCGGATATCAGGGTCTTCCTGTTCTTGATGCCTTCCGGCATGGTGCGCCAGATGGCCGCCATGATCTCCCTCCTGTCGTCCTCTCCGTTGCTCACGATGAGCTCTCCCATCTCGGGCTCGGAAGCGCCCTCCACGTCCAGGTCGAACCTGGTCTGCTGGACCACGGCCTTCCTGCCGTAGCGAGTCCAGAGGACCTTCAGTATCTCGGGGGCGTAGCGCTCCTGGGTGATCGTGATGTGCACGCCGCTCCCCTCCATCCTCACGGTGGAGACGTCGGCTATGCTCTTGGGGGCCGGCTCGGCCTTCAGCACCAGGGAGAACACGAACAGCGGCGTGGACGGGTCCAGCAGGAGCTTGGCCCTGTCGATCATGACCGCCTTGTCCAGATCGTTCATGATGTCGCTGAACAGCTGCGAGTATGCCTGGTCCCCGAAGGCGTCGGTTCCCACTACTTCGACTTCCATGGGAACGCCTCACAGGAGCCCCGAGCTCAGCAGCGCCCCGCCGACAGCCCCGATGTACTGGGAGTCCGGAGGAACGATGGGCTTCTCGCCCAGCACCTCTCCGACCTGTGTGACCAGGCCGGATATGAGCGATGTGCCCCCGACCTGGATGATCGGGTGCCTGACGTCGATCTCCTGGAGCTGCTGCTCGTAGACCTGCTCCGCCACGGAGTGGCATGCGGCCGCGGCCACGTCCTCGAAGCTCTTCCCCTCTCCGAGGGTGGTGACCAGGTCCTGGATCCCGAACACGGAGCAGTAGGAGTTCATCTTGGCGTTGCGCCAGTTCCCCTTGTCGGCGAGGGCGCCGAGCTGGGTGACGTCTATCTTCAGTCTCTTGGAGGTCATCTCCAGGAACCTTCCGGAGGCTCCTGCGCAGATCCCTCCCATGGTGAAGTTGTCGGGGACCCCGTCGCGGACGGTGATGGCCTTGTTGTCCATCCCTCCGATGTCGATGATGGTGGCCTCCCCCCTCTGCCTGTCGGCGAGCCACACGGCTCCCTTGGAGTTGACGGTGAGCTCCTCCTGGACCAGCTTGGCCTTGAAGTGGTCTCCCAGTGTGAACCTCCCGTATCCGGTGGTCCCCATGGCCTCGATGTCCTTCAGCTCCACGCCGGCCATCTTCATGGCGTTCTCCAGCACCTGGGTGGCGGAAGCGATGACATCTCCCGAGGGCGTCCAGTCCTTCCCGATGATCTTGTTGTTCTCCATGATGACCGCTTTCGTGGTCGAGGATCCGGAGTCCAGCCCGGCGGTGATGCCGGTCTGCCTCTCCCTGGCCAGGAGCTCCTTCCTTGTGACGATGGTCACGAGAGCCTCCATCCTGGTGAGCAGCTGGGACGCCTTGAGCCTCTCCGTGAAAGAGTACGTGACCACGGGCAGCCTGGTGTGCTCCTGGATGAACCTCCTGAGCTCGTTCCTCACGAGCGCGGCCTCGGCGCACCTGAAGCATGTGGTGATGAACACCGCGTCGGCGTCGTACTTCTCGTCGGCGAGCTGCACGGCCCTTGCGATCATCAGCTTGAGCTGCGGCGACCTGGGGGAGAACCCGAACCTGCGGACGGCCTCGTCGATGTCCGCTGCGGACACGTCGGGGTACACGACCCTGGCCCCCACGGACCTGGCCGCCTTCTCTATCTCGTACTGCACGCTGCTGTACTCGGTACCGCAGGAGAGCTGCGCTATCTTGATGGTCATCTCAATCCCTCCAGGAACTCTTTCGTCTGGGCCACGAAGTCCACCGCCTGCTCGTCGTCCTCCGGGTAGGAGGCGTGGAGCACGGGGATCCCGCGCCTTTTGATGAGGTAGCGCACCATGAGGTTGGTCCTGTCGCACCCGACGCATCCGAAGGCGTAGGGGCAGTCGTCCATGATGATCGCGGCATCGGCCTGCTCGATGAGCGGGCCCCAGACCGCCAGCCTCCCCCTGACCCCGGAGGGGACCTCCACTCCGGCGTACTTCAGTCCCCTGACGACATCGTCAAGGGTCACGTTCATGGGGGGCATGTCGACCTCCAGGTTGTCAACCCTCTCCTGGATGGCCGCCATGGCGCTGAGGGGCTCGTGGCCGAACCTCTCGACAAGATCGAACAGCACCAGGCTGTTCGGCGGATCTATGAAGACCTTCATCAGTGCACCTCGCAAATCTTCTTGAAATCGTTTACAGGAATGCGTTTCTTGGGCTCCTTCGGCTTGTGCTCCGCGCCCTGGTCCACCTTCTCCAGCGCATACTGGATGCTGGAGAGCAGCGCCCACTCCTCCTCGAGCTGGGCGAAACCGGGCCTGGTGCCGTGCTGGGCCCTGCATCTGCGGGGGTCGCTGCAGGGATATGCCCTGACCTTCGTGAAAACCTCGTAGGGGTACTGCTCCCTGACCTTGTCCCTGACCTCCCTGACCACCTGCCTGGGCCCCTCCACGAGGCAGCCGTAGCAGGTCTCCTTGACGATGGCAGCCTCCCCGAACGCGTGCACCATGCGGCACAGCTGGTCGGGGGTCAGCATCGACCTGGGGGAGATCATGAACAGCCTGGTCTCTCTGATCTCGCTCATAGGTCCTCCTCCGTGATGTAGACGATGTCCTCTTCCTTCAGGTCCTTCAGCAGCCTGTCCAGGTCGTCGTCGAACTTCCCGACCAGGTTGGTGCCGTAGGGCTCCTCTCCGGTGGGCCCGAACTCCTTGCTGTCCTGCAGCCTTATGCCGATGAGCCCGTGGTGGGGCCTGGCCTGATTGGTGACCCCGATGTCCCCGCGCTTGACCTTCTTGAACGGGTCCTGGGGGTACAGGTTCTTGCCCCTGACCTCGTCGCCGTAGAACGTGAGCATCGGGAGGCCCTCGAAGGTGAACTGCACCTTGAGGATCCCGACGGGCTTGTGGCTGAGGCCGGTGACCTTCTTGAAATAATGGAGGGAGACGGGGTCCTTGTCGGACAGCTTGACCTTGAACACCCTGTCCTTGGGGACGCCGAAGGTCTCGACCTCCCCTTTCTCCAACGATGTTATCGTGTGCTCGGGGGACTGCTCCGCGATTATGGCGTCATCGGAGACGTCGCCGGTGCGGACCTGCTTGATCCCCGCCTTGGCGAGGAACTCCTGCCCCGCGGACTGCGTCATCCCCACGGACAGCGCCCTCGGGGGGTCGGTGACGACCGTGACCCTGGACCCGGCCTCGATGCGGCCCAGCATGGACCTTCCTGAGACGACGGTCCCGGCGGTGTTGTGGACGGGGGACTCGGGCCTGCGCTCCTTGTAGACGTACAGCCTGCCCTCTCCGACGCCGTTGTTCCTGACGGTGACCGTCCCGACGTCCCTGACGCCGTGGTCCTCGTCCGGTATGTGGACGTCCATGTCCTCGGTGCACGCTATGAACGTCCCCGTGTCCTGGGAGAAGTCCATGGACCCGTCGGACGACAGTATGAGGACGTGCTCGGCGGATTCCACCGAGGTCCTGTCCAGCTCGATCTTCAGGCAGGACTCCACCTTGTACCCTTCCTCCAGCTTGAACGACATGTCGTCGGTGACGATGATGTTGGACGTGCTGGTCTCGGACATGAGGGGGCGGACGGCGACGATCCTGTCGCCTTCCCTGACCTCGTTCAGCATGTGCCTCCCGAGGGTGATCCTCCCTATGATGCCGTGGCCGGCCCCGTAGCTCCCCACGTGGTCGTCCCTGGCCACCATCATGTAGGTGGTGTGGTTGTCGAACCCGCCCAGGGCGAGGAAGCAGTCGTAGGTCCTGTACCTGTACTGGCCCCTGTCCAGCGGGAGGTCCGTGGGGAAGGATCCGAAGGCCATGACGTCGTGGGTGACCCATCTTGTGCTCACGCCTTCCATCTTCCCGACCAGCTGCGACCTCCACATCTGCGCCTCGGGGCTGTCGTTGAGGCGGAGCACCATGGCCCCGCCCTCGGTTATGATCTCGAAATCGCTGGTCTCGGACACGGCCTTCTCCTCGGAGAGCTGCACCGCGACCTTGGTCCCTTTCACGTAGGGCTCGCCGGCCAGCGCGGTCTTCAGCGTGGCCCCGGCCCTGAGCTTCTTCTCGACGCCGTTGACGATGACCTTCATCTGCGAACCTCCGGAAGCATCGACTGCACCTTGGAGACGATCTCGTCCAGCTTGTCCTGGGGAGTGGTGACTCCTCTGACCACGCCGGTGACGATCTCCACGATCTCGCCCTTGGTCTGCACCTTGTCGTCCGGGGGCATGACCGCCCTGGTCTTCACCCCGATGGCGGCGAAGTCCTCGAAGTCCACAGGGCATTGGGACACCACTATCGCGGGGATGTCCACGTTCCTGAGGATGAGCCTCGCCTTGTAGATGATATGCATGCGCACGTTGCCCAGGTGGATCAGCGCCACCTTGTACTGCTGTATGCGCTCGGCCTCCACGGGGTCCAATCCGAAATACGACCCTGTGGTCATGTCCGGCGCGTCCGCGGGGACACCGGACCCTGCATCGAGGACCATGACGCTTGTGTCGATCCCCTCTTCCCTCAGGGCGTAGGTGATCTCGCAGACGGGCTTGGTGATGTGCCTGCGCCCGGGGCCCATGGCGACCGCCACCACGTCCCTTCCGGACTCGGAGATGGTGGCCCTCTGCGCCAGCCCTCCGCCGACGCCGAGCCCCATGGACTCCCTGCACTCGACGAAGCTCAGGTGCCTTCCTATCTGCTGCTTCATCACTCTTCACCTTCGGGGACAGGCTCCTTGGAGAACTCCTGGAGCACGTCCTCGGGGTTCCCGATGGCCTGGACCTTGCCGCCCTTCATGAACGCGGCCCTGTCGGCGCAGTTGAGGACGAAGTCCATGTCGTGGCTGACGATGATGAACGTCTCGTCCAGGGTGTCCCTGGCGCGTATGACCGACTTGGCGACGATGACCTTGGTGATCGGGTCCATGGTGCCTGTCGGCTCGTCCAGTATGATGATGCGGGGCTCCTTGATGAGCACCTGCGCGAAGGCGATCCTCTGGCACTCTCCGACGGAAAGCGAGTCGGGGAAGGCGTACAGGATCTTCTCGATGTTCTTCCTCTCGAACCCGACGCTCTCCAGCACCTGGATGGCCTTGACCTTCGCCAGCTCCGCGGGCATCTTCATGCCGATGCAGGTGGTGAGGTTCTGGAGGATGGTGTCGAACGGGTACAGGGTGTACTCCTGGTGCAGGAACCCGATGTAAGGGGTGGCTCTCCCCTTGCCGGCGAATCCCGACTCGTACATGTCGATCCAGTCGTCCCCTATCTTGATCTTGACGGAGCCGGAGGTCCCGGGGGTCATCCCGGCGATCATCCTGGACATGGTGGTCTTCCCTGCTCCGGAGTATCCGACCAGTGCGAAGATCTCCCTCTCCTTGATGTCGAACGTCACGCCGTCGACGGCTTTGACGACTCCCCTGACGACGGAGAAGTAGTGCTTCTTGGCATCCTCGACGGAGATCAGGACGTCTCCCACCTCCGCCTTCTCGGACTTCTCGAAGTGGTAGTCCTTCATGAACTCGGTGCAGATCTTCTTGGGGGCCCCTTTCATCGCGACCTCTCCGTTGTCCAGGAGGATCGCTTCGTCCGCCATCCTCTCGATGGCCTCGGGCCAGTGGGACGCGAACACCATGCAGATGCCCTTGTCGCGGACGTAGTCGATGAGCCCTTTGTGGACGATCTCGGCGGTGACAGGGTCCAGGGTCCCGGTGGGCTCGTCAGCCAGGAAGAACAGCGGGTCCTTGGCCAGCTGCCTCGCCATGACGACCCTCTGCTTCTC
>CAVCVB010000071.1:0-8320 GCA_963605395.1 Firmicutes bacterium CAG:194 | reverse complement strand
GAGGAGGCCATGCCCAGGGTCTGCGCCGGGAAGATGGCGGGAGCCGTCGGGACCGGAGCCGCCCTCGGGAAGAACTTCTTCGAGATCCAGAAGAGGGTCATGAAGGACCTCGGCCTCACATACGAGCCGGCCGCCACCCAGGTCGTCGGCCGCGACAGGTACACCGAGGCCATCTGCCTGATGGCCAACATCGCCACCTCCCTCGAGAGGTACGGTACTGAGGTCAGGAACCTCCAGAGGTCCGAGATCGGAGAGGCAGCCGAGTTCTTCGACGTGAAGAAGCAGGTCGGGTCCTCCACCATGGCCCAGAAGAGGAACCCCATGAACTCCGAGAACGTCTGCGGGCTCGCAAGGGTCATCCGCGGATTCGTCACCCCCACGTTCGAGAGCCAGGTCCTGTGGCACGAGAGGGACCTCTCCAACTCTTCCACCGAGAGGTTCACCCTGCCCCACGTGTTCATCCTCCTCGACGAGATACTCAAGAAGATGACATGGGTGTTCGACGGGCTCGAGGTCCGCCGCGACAGGATGCTCGAAGTGATCGAGTCCTCCAAGGGACTGGTCATGGCCGAGCCCCTGATGATGAAGCTCACCGAGAAGGGCATCGGAAGGCAGGACGCGCACGAGATCATCCGCAGCTCCGCCATGGTCGCCGAGGACACCGGAAGGCACCTCAGGGACGTGCTCATGGAGAGGGAGGACCTGAAGGGCATCCTCACCGAGCAGGAGATCATCGACACCATGAACCCCGCCAACTACGTCGGAGGCGCAAGGGAGATCGTCGACAAGATGGTCGCCGCCGCCGAGGACGCGGTCGGAAGAAAGGTGGAATGATGAGGCCTGTGGTGAAGCAGTCCCTTGTCATAGGGGCCCTGGTCGGGTTCTTCCTCGCGGCGTTCTTCTACCACGAGAGCCATAACCTGTCCTGCTTCCTGCTGGTCCCGGTGGCCGCCGTCATGGCCGCCGCTCCGCAGTTCGTCAAGTCGTCCGAAGACGATGATGATTGATATCTCAGAATCATTGAGGGGGCTAGCCCCCTCTTAAATCGTTTTCACTGAGCTTTCTTTCCGGCGTTGGGGCCGGGGGTCACGAAGTACACCTCGTCGATGTCCATCTTTATGAGGTGCTTCGCGGGAGCCGTCTCCATCTTGGAGTGGGCGAAGAACACGGCCTTCTCGTAGTCGGCTCCGGAGTCCTCGACGGTGACCTTCCCTTTGACCTGGAAGGAGTCTTTCGCCTCGGGGTTCCAGATGTAGATCGATGCGACAGGGTTCTCCTGGAGGTTGGCCAGGGTCTTGTTGAAGAAGTTGTCGACGATCCAGATCTTCTTGTCCTCTCCGACGAAGAGCATCCCGACCGGGACCACGTTGGGCACGCCGGCTTTGGAAGCGGTCGCCAGGGAGTAGATCCTCTGTTTCTTCATCTCGTCAAGCATCTGCTGCGTTAGCTCTGCCATGGACGAGTAATGCCGATGGTCCGCCATAAAGGGTTGGGTCGGGCCTGCGATGATAAGATGCAGGGGCCCTCACGGGACCCTGCTTTGGAGAACGGTCAGTACCTTCTTCCGCCACGGGGGCCGCCTCTGCCGCGCCCCTTGGACTGGCCCTTCTTGACGTACCCGTCGTCGACGAATATGGCCTCGAAGGTCTCCAGGTCCCCGCGCTCCTCGAACTGCTGGCGGACGTACTCCTTCACGGAATCGTCCTCGCAGACCTTTCCGAGCCACTTGAACGAGGGGATGGTTGGGTCGTCGCCCATGGCGAACCACAGCTTGGCCGCGTCCATGTCCGCGCCCACGTCGTGGAGGGCGTAGATCAGGCGCTTGGAATGCCTGGACTCGTCGGCCGCCATGGCCACGAGCGCGTCCCTGCACTCCTCGACTCCGTCCCTGTAGTTCTTCTTGAGCCAATCGATCTCCTTCTCGCCGTTCATCAGCTTCCCGACAGCCTCGATCCTGTCGGGGTCGCCGGCGCAGTATGTGTCGAGGTAGTAGGAGTCCTCACCGTCGTAGACGCGGACCAGGTTCTCGGCGTCTCCCCTCGCCAGGTAGATGGACGAGAACGCCTTCTTGACATCGGCGCGGTTCTGGACGGGCTTGAGCTCCTCGATGGCCTCGTCGGATCCCGCCTTGGCGGCATCGATCATGAAGCGTATCCAGTCCTCCTTGTCGGCCTGGAGCCTCTTGGCCTTCAGGAACATGCCGAAGGGCTCGTCGGAGATCCCCATGTCCGCGGACATGGAGACGATGAGCTTCGCGTTGTCGTGGTAGCCGTCCTGGAGGTACCTGATGCCGTCGCCGTCGGCCATCGCATCGACGTACCCGCTGAGGAACCTGGCCTCCGGGAACGTCTCGGACAGCTCCTCGAGCCTCCTGATGGCGTCCTTGTCGCCGCGGACCGCCTTGGAGAAGACGTTGCGGATGGACAGCCTGAGGGCCTTGCGCTGCTCGTTCATCTTGATGCACTTCTCGGCCTTCTCGGAGCCCATGCGCCTCTTCATGAAGATCAGCCCGTCGGTGACCCTCTCGGGCTCGGTGTCGTAATGGGATGCGAACTCCTCTATGACCGGGTCCTCGGGCTCGACCTGCTCCAGGCGCATCATGCAGTAGATCGCGTGCTGGTCCCTGTCGGCGTACATCCCGTCAAGGAACCTGCGCTCGGAGTCCGGGCGCATGGTCAGGCAGATGTAGTCGAACTCCACCATGGCCTGGGGGGTGCACTTGTCGGCGATGGAGGCGCGGGTAGCGTCCAGAGCCTCCTTGTCCATGCCGCGCATCATGGTGATGGCGTTGTTCTCGCATCCCTTGCTCATCCCCACGGCTCCGTGGAGGAACAGGATCAGCGCGATGTCGTCGCGTCCGTTGACCTGGCAGTCGATCCCCTTGAACAGGATCTTCTGGGGGTCGGAGGGGATCGTGAGCTTGTACTCCTGCTCCGCAACAGGCGCCTGGACGGGCTCCTGCTCGACGAAGGGCGCGGAATCCCCGTGCCTGTCGGAGTAGTCCCTCTTGGGCCTGTCGCCGTAATCCCTGCAGGGCTTGTCGTTGAAATCCCTGCGGGGGCGGTCTCCGTAATCCCTTCTCGGACGGTCTCCGTAATCCCTTCTGGGCTTGTCCCCGAAGTCTCTCCTCGGCTTGTCCCCGAAGTCCCTCTTGGGACGGTCGCCGTAGTCTCTGCGGGGCCTGTCTCCGAAATCCCTCTTCGGCCTGTCGCCATAATCCCTGCGGGGGCGGTCTCCATGGTCCCTGTCCTGCCTGTCCCCGTAGTCCCTTCTGGGGCGGTCGCCGTAGTCTCTCCTCGGCTTGTCTCCGAAGTCCCTCTTGGGGCGGTCGCCGTAGTCCCTGCGGGGCTTGTCTCCGTAGTCCCTGCGGGGACGGTCCCCGTCCCTGCGGGGCCCCTTGCCGTATCCGCCGCCACGCGGTCCGGAGCTGCGGTTGCCGTAGGGCTTCTTCCCGTAGCTGCGGTCTTTCCTGTCGTCGTTCCTGTCGTCGCGGTTGTAATCGGCCATGGTCCACGCTCCATCGTGAAGCCATATAAATAAGAGACGGGGCGCAGAATGCCGCGGCCCCGTCTTGGAACATGTTTACGGTTCAGCTGAACCTTCCCTTGACGCGGATGCCGTCGTCGCGGGTGGTGTCGTCGGGGCACAGCCCGGCGGCGATGTCCCTGTGGTCCCTGTAGTCGCAGTAGGCGACCACGATCCTGAAGACCATCGGCAGGATCAGCAGGGCCACGAATCCCTTCAGGACGAGATCGGCGTTGAGCGTGCCGACGTAGACGTCGACGGAGAAGATCCCGCTCAGGTCCCCGAACCTGATGACGTACAGCAGCCAGAGGATCTTCACTACCGTGTGGAGGACGCTGAACGCGAGGCGCTTCACGGTCCCGAGGCCGTAGTACTTGGCGGGGAACGACAGGATGACCAGCGGGATGCCCGCTACGAGCCATCTCTCCAGAAGGGCCTTGATGCCTTCCGCTTCCACCCCTTCGGGGAGCTTCGGGATCAGGGCGTCCAGCAGTATCAGCGGCAGGGCGATGTAGAGCACAAGCGCGATCACGGCAGCGATGGCCCCGCGGACGAAGTTGTTGGTGCACTTCTTCTCCAGGTCGGCCTGCTTCTTCGCCTCCTTGGAGAGCTTCTCGCCCTTCATGCGGATCCCTCCAGGGCGCGGACGATCTTGATGAACAGCTCGGACTCCTCGGCGGTCATCTCGTGGGAGTCGCCGTTGAGCTCGACGGTAAGCTTCCCGTCCTTCAGGCTGCTCTGGAGCGCGTCGGACAGCTTGCCCTCGCATGACATAGTCATGCTGCACTCGTCGATGTCCGAGAGCTCCAGCACGACGCTTCCGATGCTGCCTATCCCGTACTCGGACACGGAGCAGTCGGTGACCGTCAGGACGGTCGTCCCGTCCACGGTGGCCAGCGTGTGATCGAAGCTCACGACATCGAGGTCGAGCTGGGCCGTCAGCTCGGCGAGGGACCCGTAGCCGGCCTCGATGTGAAGCCCGTAATTGCATCCGTAGGCCCCGAGCATGTTGTAGAGGGCTATCGAGATGGCGTACTCCACGCTGATCTCGCCGTCGTGCCTGGTCTGCTCCGCCGCCGGCATGAAATCGATGAATCCGTCGTCGCTGTGGAAGCGGGATGAGACAGACGTGTCCACCGCTTTGGTGTACGATTCGGGGACGATGATGCCGCTCCTGGAGCCGAACATCACCGCGTTCCTGTAGGCGATGCTCTCCTGGATGACAACGTTCCCCGAAGAGTCCTTCACGGTGGCGGACGTCGCCCCGCTCGCCAGGATGCGGGCCGCCAGGGCATCGACGTCCAACGGGTCGATGTCCTCCTTGGCGTCGCCGTACTCTATGGTGCATCCGTAGTCGTAGCCGATCGCATCGTAGATGTTCTCGACCAGCGTCTCCTCGTCCATCTTGGTCAGGTCGTAGACTGCTTGCGTGCCTTCCTTCAGGGCGCTCCCCTTGAGGTCTGACATCATCGCTATGGCCGGCATGGCGGCCACCAATAGGACGGCGACTATCGCCACGGCATAGACGATCCTTGCGGCGGTTCCGGCTTTCATGGAAAGCACAATGCGCTATGTGTTCATAATGATGTTTCCGCAGCCGTCGGCGGAGCTGCCAGACATCGGAGCGGGACGGGCGGGCAGCAGGCGCCGGACCGGAGCAGATGGTCATGGGAGATGCTCTAGAACGACGGGCTCGGGGGCCTTATGTCGGCGTACCGCATGGATAGATGAGAATCAGGACTGGACCCCTGCATTGGAGTTGATCTCTCTGATGGCAGACATCACACGGCCCCAGAGGGCCATGTCCGTGAACACCTCGGAAGGGGAGCCGAGGTTCGTGAACGGAGATTCCGTCAGGACATGGAGGTCTGAGATCACGCCGTTACGGACCACGTACTCGATGATCTGGTTGATGAAGTATATCTGCCTGTCATCGAGGTCCGTCTCCCCTATGTACTTGGAGAAGGCCTGCTTGGCGGCATTGATGTCCAATCCGGTGATCTCCCTTATGAACAGCGGGAGCGGCTTGTTCTTGAACTCGCTATGATAGTCCTCGGCGGTTCCCACCTCGCTCCAGAGGATCTTCTCGAGCTCCGATATGTCGCTGTCGTCCAACGGGATGTTGGTCTTCAGCTTCCTGATGACGGGATCGTCCCCGTGCGTGCGGATGTAATGCTCCGCCTTCTCGCGATATGAGGTGAGCCCCTCATCCACCAGTTCCGATTCATTGACCTTTATGTCCAGGACCTCGTCTATGAAGTTCGTGTCGCATGGCATCTTCACAGTCTTGGTCACGTACTTCATTATGTCGCGCAGCTCGATCCTGATGGATTCATAGGTCTCCAGATCGGCGTTCTCCAGATAATCGTCTTCGAGAACGGCCTCGATCGTCTTCTTGCGGGCTGCAACATCCGGGATCACCATCTGCTTCGACAGCGCTGCGACCCACTTCCTGACCCTCTTGAAGAGCTCCGCTTTCGGAGATTCGGTGATGTAGCCCTTCTCGATCATCAGCATCAGGGCGTCCATGCGGATGGCTTCGGGATCGTCGTCGTAAGGGAGGATCAACGGAGCGATCTCCTGCTCTATGAGGAGGACATCGTCGGGGATCAGGGAATCCAGATTCTCCCTGCGGGAGTAGTAATCGACGGCTTTGAGATGCGCCATCACGGCGAAGTTCTCCCTGGAAAGCTCTCCGAGCTTCGAGACCATGTCCTCCACCAGGGACTTGCGGAACGATATGAACGGCTCCTCCTGGTACTGGAGCTCCTGGAGGCGGCAGGCGATAAGTGCCTTCACCGCGAAGATCCTTCCTTGGATGGATTCGGCCTCCAAGATGTCCACTCCCTTGGGGTTCACGCGGAAGAACTCGAAGTTGCGGCAGAAATCGAAGATGTAGAAGAACTCCTTGTCCTTCCCGTCCATCAGCCCCGGGCAGAGCCTGGTGCCTCTCCCGATCATCTGCCAGAACTTGGACTTGCTGTAAACGGGCTTGAAGAACACGAGGTTCAGCACATCGGGAATGTCAATCCCGGTGTCCATCATGTCCACGGACACCGCGATGCGGACCTTGGAGTCAGGGCATTTGAACTGCTTTATCAGGTCGTCCGAGTAGGCGTTGTAGTTGTCTATGACCTGGCATTGGCCGACGTAGCTCGGATACTGCTGGTTGAAAACCTCCAGGATCTTCTCGGCATGCCTGTGGTTGCGGGCGAAAACTATGGTCTTCCCCATGGTGCTGCCGTCGTCGATCTTCTGGCCGAGCCTCATCACGGTGTCGAGCACGCGCACGATGGTGTCGCGGTTGAACAGCCATTTGTTGACCTTGGAGCTCTCTATCTTCTCCGGGATCGGCTCGTCGTCCAGGAACAGATTCTCGTACTCCTCCCGCTCTTCGGGAGGCAGGTCCAGATAGACCACGCCGCGCTGGAGGATCTTCGTCTCCACCTCCACGGACTTGTAGTCCACCAGGTACTTGTCATTGACCGCCTGGGCCAGCTCGTACCCGTAAGTGGGCATGCCGCTCTCCAGATTGAAGATCTCATAGGTGTTCTTGTCTATCTCGTCTTTCGGGGTCGCGGTGAGCCCGACGAGAAGGCAATCGAAGTACTCGAATATCTCGCGGTACTTGTTGTAGATGCTGCGGTGAGCCTCATCAACGATGACGAGATCGAAATGCCCATCGGAGAATGTCCTGGTATTGTCCTTCTCACGGGTGCGGTCGATCAGATTGATCATGGTCTGATAGGTTGACAGGATGCAGCGTGCGTGCATGTCGCACTTGTCCTTGCATATGTTGGACGATGATAGCGACGGGAGCAGGTTCGCGAAGCTCTCGGCCGCTTGAGATACGAGGCTCGTGCGGTCGGCCAGGAACAGGATGTTGCGGACCCATCCCTTGCGGAGGAGCACATCGACCAGCGAGATGACCGTGCGCGTCTTCCCGCTTCCCGTGGCCATCACGAGCAGGGCCTTCCTCCGGTTGCTCTCGAATGCGGAGCATACAGCTTTGATGGCGCCTTTCTGGTAGTATCTGTTGCTGATGCTGTCGTTGATCGATGCGTCTGACAGCCGGAACTGACGGTTGGACCTTATGTTGAACAGCTTCTCGAGGTCGCGCTTGCAGTATATGCCCCATATCCTGCGTTCTTGGTAATAACCATCCGATATGCGGGTCTCGTATCCGTTGGTCAGGAATATGACCGGCCTGCGATGGAACTTCGATTCCAGCAGGTCTGCATACAGTTCTGCCTGATGCCTTCCCACTGCGGGGTTCTTGGACGTGCGCTTGGCCTCGATTACTGCCAGAGGGCGGCCGTCATCGCCGAAGAGGACATAATCGGCGAATCCGACGCCGGATGAGTTCGGCATCCCCTGGAGCTCGTACTCGTTGATCCAATCATGGTTCTCGATCCAGCCAGCATCGCGCAGGCTCTTGTCAATGAAGACCCTGCGTGTCTGGAATTCTGAGATTTCCTCGGCGGTGAGCTCGTATTCGTCCAACATTTAACTACCTTCGAATGGCGCTCTTACGTTTTAAATTAGGCCCTGATCGGACTCTGTCCAGATGTGGTTTGCGCTGTAAATTTCGATTTATCGACTTGTTTCACAAAATCAGCGAAACTACGTTGGAGTTCGATTGGACCTCTAGGAATTCTTTGATTAAGCACATCCTTTGATGTGACAGCGGGATAACTTGACCCCGTTGCCAAATTCATTAAACCGTCTGTGAATACATCGTCAGAAATGGCTGTAATGAGGTATTCAGGCACACAACACTCACAGCGAAGAACTG
>CAVCVB010000070.1:0-8343 GCA_963605395.1 Firmicutes bacterium CAG:194 | reverse complement strand
CCACTGATGCCGACAACAGTATACGCAATGCCGGCGTTGTTGACCGTCGCGGGAACTACAATGTTACCACTATGGCTATGTCTTGCACCTCCCTCGATTTTAGCGTAACAATTCAATAAAATGACTTCGTGGTCACCCTCAGCAGTCACCTTATACTGCATACCATCCACATCGAACGTTTGCGTATCATCCGACGCCTCCGCCGGCGCGATGCACAGCGAGCATCCGACGACCATGAAAGCGATGACAGGGACGATCAAGAGCAGATCGCGCGGCCTGGAACGGCAAGACGGGGCAGACCCCCCCCCGACCGGGTCAGGCTCTGTTCGAAGAGGACAGGGGAACGGCTCTGCGCGCCATGCCCCGTCTTATGTACAGGTCTGTTCATTCCAAAACACTTCCTGAATCCTGCAGGGCCGATCGCTCCAAGCTCCTCGGTGCAACCTGCTGGTTTCATGGTCCGAGGTATATATCTCTCACTATATATTGCTAACATCTTGATTCAAGGTGCCGTAAGTCCATCCAAACACGTTCCGAGTCGATCAACTTCCAACCCTAAGAGCTACAGAGCGCGAAACGAGCCGGACAATCCAATAATACCAAGTCCTCCTATCCGTGAGCATGGCCCTTTTCTCCAGGAAACCGAAGACCCCTGTCAGGGTGACATCCATAGACATGCACTGGGACACGGAGGACCCGTTCCTGTTCGCATCCCACCATGAGGACGACTATCCCAAGGGGAACAAACAGCAGGCCCCGCCGCTGGCAGAGATCGGAGGAAGGAACCTGGGAAGGGACTACGAGAAGAGGCTCGGGTTCAGGATGTACCACGGGAAGGTCGTTCCCGGCTTCCCGATGCACGCCCACTGGGGGTACGAGACCTTCACCTATGCGCACATCGGCCTTGTGGACCACTTCGACCATGCAGGCACCTGTGGGAGGTTCGGGAACGGGGACGCCCAATGGGTCCATGCATCGTCGAGGTACAGCCACAACGAGATGTATCCCCTGGCGGACCAGGAGGAGAGGAACCCCAACGACATCACGCAGATATTCGTGAACCTGCCGATCTCGATGAAGAACGGGGAGAACTCCGTGGCGACCGTGTGGTCCGACGACATCCCTGTCGTATCGGGGAATGGCTGGAGCGCGAAGGTCTTCTGCGGGAGGCTCGGGGATGCCGATGTCAAAGCTCCTGCTGCCGATTCATGGGCCGACGGAGAGCATGGAGTCAGGATCGTCAGGATCGAGATGGAGCCCGAGGCGGAGATGACCATAGATCCCGCAGCGAAAGGCGCCAACAGGAACCTGTACGTGATTTCCGGAGCCGGGATCGGAGTGTCCGGAGCCGACGTGCCCTGCAACTCGAGGGCCAAGCTGCTCGAGACGGGAGAGATCGTCATCAGGAACGGCTCCGAGCCGACGGTCGCATGGCTCCTCGAAGGCAGGCCGATAGGCGAGAAGATGGCCATGTTCGGACCTGTATGCCTGGAGAACATCGACCAGGTCCGCGCCGGACTGGACGAGATCCGCGTGAACGAGTACAAGGAATGGCCCTGGACCTATGTGGACCAGGCCCAGCCGCTTGGCACGGAGAGGTTCATAAGATACGCGGACGGCACAGAGAGCAGGCCTTAAGCACGTTACAAGACGCGACAATATTGGTTTATAGTCGTCTATCGATAGGCGATATGAACATTACGGGCGGTCCGAAGACCGCTTTAAAGTGTTTACCGTAGGAGCAGATCGACGATCAGCCGAACCACTCCGAGGACCAGGTTCAGTCTGGACAACTTGAGTGCCTGGTCCTCCTTGTTCTTGGTGATTCCACCACCTCCAAGGATCGCTCAGGACGAAAGCCTGTCAGCAGATGGGGAAGTCTGCGTCCAGACTTCCTTCCTGGCATCGGCAGCAATGACGCCGACGGCCTCGATAGAATGAAAGGGGCACGAGGCCCCGGTTTGATAAGAAAGGCTCAGCCCTTGTAGTAGATCATCGAGTTGCAGATGGTCGCGGCGATGTTGGAGCCGCCCTTCCTCCCCTTGGGGACGATGAACGGGACGTCGCGCTCCATGATCATCTCCTTGGACTCGACGACGTTGACGAACCCCACGGGGGCACCGATGATCAGGGCGGGCTTCAGCTTGCCCTCGTCGATCAGCTCGCAGAGCCTGACGAGAGCGGTGGGCGCGTTCCCGATGGCGAAGATGACGGGATGCTCCTTGGCGATCTCCGCTCCCCTCTCCATCGACACTGTGGCCCTGGTGCATCCCCTGGCCTTGGCCTCGGAGACGACGTCGTCCTCGCTGATGAAGCAGTGGACCTGCCCTCCGTAGGCGCCGAGCTTCTTCTTGTTGATGCCCGCGGCGGCCATCTTGGTGTCCGTCACGATGTGCGCTCCGGCCCTTATCGCGTCGACCCCGATCTGCGCGGCGTTATCAGAAAAGACCAGGTTGTCCGCGTAATCGAAATCGGCCGACGTGTGGATGCAGCGCTTGACGATGGAGAACTGGGGCTCCGGCCATGTCCTGCCGTTGAGCTCCCCTGTGATGATCTCCATGCTGCGCTTCTCTATCTCTTCCGGTTTGACTATCTCTATTGCCATATGATCCCTCAGATTCTGTATCCTCTCGGTGTGATCATCCTTCCGTTCGACACATACGTCTGCGAGTTCCCGATTATCACGATCGAGAACATGTCCACATCCGCTTTGTCCAGGTCGCCTAATGTGGTCACCTGCTTGGTCTCGCCCTCCCTCCCGGCGTCCCTGACGATCCCGACAGGGGTCTCGGGGGAGCGGTGCTCGAGTATGATTTTCTGAGCGTCGGCCAGGTACGTGGTCCTGGTCTTGCTCTTGGGGTTGTACAGCGCGATGACGAAGTCGCCCTCCGCTGCCAGCTTGACCCTCTTCATGATGAGGTCCAGGGGCGTCATCAGGTCGGAAAGGCTGATGATCGCCAGGTCGTGCATCAGAGGGGCTCCCAGGACGGACGCCGCTGTCGAAGCGGCGGTCATCCCGGGGACGGTGTCGATCTCGATGTCGGCGTTCATCTCGTCCGCCAGCTGGTAGACGATGCCCGCCATGCCGTAGATCCCGGAGTCTCCGCTGGAGACTATGGCGACGTCCTTTCCGGTCATGGCGTCCTCGATGGCCATCCTGCATCTGTCGACCTCTTTCATCATCCCGGTGGACTTGTAGACCTTGTCCGGGAAGATGGGCTGCAGCATCTTGATGTACGCCGTGTAGCCGGTGACGATGTCCGCCGCCTGTATGGTCTCGGCGGCCTTGATCGTCATGTGCTCCTTTCCTCCGGGCCCGAACCCGACAACGTGAAGCTTGCCTGTCATCGGATCACTCCTTGGCCTGGCGGAACTCGGTGGTGAAGTGCTTGTCGTAGAGCTTGGACAGCTCGTACTCGTCTCCGAGGAAATCGCCGACGACGGTCAGCGCGGTCTTCTTGATGCCTGCGGCCTTCACTTTCCCGGCTATGTCCTGCAGGGTGCCGGTGACGATCATCTGGTCGGGCCATGTGGCCTTGTAGACGACAGCCACTGGCGTGGTGGGCTCGTAGCCTCCGGCCTCCAGCTGCTTGACCATCTCGTCCATGAAGCCGATGGACAGGAAGATGACCATGGAGGAGTGGTGCCTCGCCAGGTCGGTGAGCTTCTCGCGCTCAGGCATGGGGGTCCTGCCCTCCATCCTGGTGAGGATGACGGTCTGGCTTTTGCCGGGCAGGGTGAACTCCTTGTTGAGGACGGCAGCGGTTCCCAGGAACGAGGACACTCCGGGGATGACCTCGTAAGATATCCCGAGCTTGTCCAGCCTGTCCATCTGCTCCCTGTGCGCCCCGTATATCGCGGGGTCGCCGGTGTGCACGCGGACGCACTTCTTGCCTGCGTCCTCGGCCTCCTTCATCACGGCGATGACCTCGTCCAGGTCCATCAGGGCGCTGTTGTAGATCTTGGCGCCCTCTTTGTGATCGGACAAGACTTTGGGGTTGACCAGCGAGCCGGCGTAGATGATCACGTCGGCGTCGTCGATGAGCCTTTTCCCTTTGATCGTAAGCAGCTCGGGGTCTCCGGGACCCGCACCAATGAACGAAATCATCTCCTCACATCTCCTTCTTTATGATCACGGTTGTGAAGTACCCGTACTCGCGGCCCTTGTCCAGCGGTCCGACGTACTCCCCTTCCATCCCGACGTTGCTGACGACGACTCCGTTCTCCTGGGGGATGCCCCTGGCCTCCATCATCTCGCTCAGCAGCGGGACCGATTTGAACGCCTTCATCACGACGACGTTGTCGAAATTGTCAAGTGCGGCCTCCAGGAGCTTCGTGTTGCCCTTGGCCATGGGAACGACGGCCAGCCCCTGGTCGCCGATCATGAGCGGTATCCCCGCGAGGGCTGCGCCGTGGCAGAACGAAGGTATGCCGGGGATGACCTCGGTCTCGTATCCCCTTGCGGCGATCTCGCGGTCGATGTACATGTACGTGCTGTAGACGCCCACGTCTCCGAGGGTGACCATGGCGATGTCCTCGCCGTTGTCCAGGAGCCTGCACATCTTGTCCATGGCGTCCTTCCTGCACTTCTCCCTCACGGAGTCGTCCGGGTCCATGGAGAACAGGAACTCGTCGACGCTCTTCTCGGAGATGTCGACCACGCCCTTGATGATGTCGAGCGCGACGCTCCCCTCGCCGATCTTCTTCACGGGATATGCGATGACCCCGCATTTCTCCAGGACCTCTTTGGCTTTCAGAGTGAGCAGTCCGGGATCCCCCGGGCCTACCCCTATACCGTACAATTTTCCAGACATCTGTATCCGCCTCTTGGATGAATCAGCCATGTTATCCCAACTATTATAACTTGGCGCATTCATCCAACCGAAGCCCATCCGGATTAGCTTCTGGACCTGCGGACCGGTGGATAGATGTCATCTGATTCGGAACTGTACGTTTTCGTGAACAACAAGAAGCTCAGGCGCGGCCATACCACGGGCACCTGCGCCGCGGCGGCGTCCCGCGGGGCGGCCGAGGCTGCTCTCACCGGGAAGACCGTTGAGAGGGTCCCCATACGCACTCCGGCCGGGATCGTCCTGGACCTTCCGACGGAGGATGTGTCCTTCGACGGCTCCCACGGGAGATGCGCCGTGAGGAAGGACGGCGGCGATGACATAGACGCCACCCACGGCACTCTGGTCTACGCTGATGTGGACCTGACCGAGTCCGGGATCGAGATTGACGGAGGGCTCGGAGTGGGAAGGGTCACCAGGAAGGGCCTGGACCAGCCTCCCGGCAACGCGGCGATCAACCACGTGCCGAGGAGCATGATAACCGAGGCGTTGCAGGACCTCGCATCGTCCCTCGGATACACCGGAGGGTTCTCCGTCGTGATCTCCGTCCCCGAAGGATTGGAGATCGCCAAGAAGACGTTCAACCCCCGCCTCGGCATCGAGGGCGGGATATCGATTCTCGGTACAAGCGGGATCGTGGAGCCGATGAGCGAGACCGCCATCGTGGACACCATCCGCACCGAGATGAGGATGAAGGCGGCCAACGGGGACAAGGTTCTTCTGGTCGTGCCCGGCAACTACGGGAAGGAGTTCAGCTCCGGGATGGATGGCATCGACCCTGACTCCGCCGTGAAATGCAGCAACTTCGTCGGCGAGATGCTGGACTGCGCCTGCGAGCTGAAGACCGATGTCGTCCTGGTGGCGAACATCGGGAAGATCGTGAAGGTCGCGGGCGGGATAATGAACACGCACTCCCGCAACTCCGACTGCAGGATGGAGATCCTGGCGTCCAACGCCGCCCTGGCCGGAGCGGGCCTGGAAGATGTGAAGAAGATAATGGGGTGCATCTCCACCGACGATGCCCTCGACATAATATCCGCCGCCGGGCTCGTGGAGCCGGTGTCGGAGCTGCTGATGCAGAAGATAGAATATTACATGGACCACCGCACCGGAGGCGCCATACGCACCTCGGCGGTGATGTTCTCATCCAAGTACGGGTTCCTCGGCAAGACCTCGCTGGCCGACGCGATGCTCGACGAGATAAGGGCGCAGGGGGCTTCCGAATGAGGATCAACGTGGTGGCGTTCTCCACCAACGGCTGCCGGACGGCGCTTAGGGTCAAGGACGCCCTCGAAGGCGAGGATGTGAGGCTGTTCTCCAAGACCTCCTCCGACAGCCTCGGATTGGAGGCCATCGAAGGGAAGACGAGCGAATGGACCGGCAGGTCCTTCGAGGAATGCGATGCGATCGTGTTCGTCGGAGCCATCGGGATAGCGGTGAGGTACATCGCCCCGTATGTGAAGAGGAAGGACAGGGACCCCGCGATCGTCTGCCTGGACGAGCTCGGGAGATGGACCGTCGCCCTCCTTTCGGGGCACATCGGCGGATGCAACGCGCTCACCGAGAGGATCGCCACCGCCATCGGATCGGAGCCCATCATTACAACGGCCACGGACCTGAACGGGAGGTTCTCCGTGGACACCTTCGCGACGCTGAACGGTCTCAGGATAATGTCCCTTGCGAGAGCCAAAGACGCTTCCGCCAGGATACTGGACGGGAGGTTCATCGGGCTGCATTCCGAGATAGATATCATCGGCAAGGTCCCCGACGGGCTAACCGTGTGCGATTCGGGGGAGTTCGGGATATGCATATCCCCCGACCCGGGATCCGAGCCCTTCGATTCCACCCTGAACCTGGTCCCCATGGACATCGTCCTGGGCGTGGGGTGCAAGAGGGGCACCGATCCCGATAAGCTGAAGGAGTTCGTGAGGAGGAAGCTGTCCGAGATGGGCATCGCCCCAGAGAGGGTGGGCGCCGTCGCCAGCATAGACCTGAAGAAGGACGAGGCCGCCATACTCGACCTGGCCTCCTCCCTCAGGGCTCCGGTAACATTCCACACATCCGACGAGCTGAACTCCCTCGAAGGGGAGTTCTCCTCCTCCGGATTCGTCAGATCCGTCACCGCTGTCGACTGCGTATGCGAGAGGTCCGCGGCGCTGGTGTCCGGCGGCAGGGACTTCCTGCTCCGGAAGACCGCTGAGAACGGGATGACATTGGCCGTCTGCAGGAGGACGGTCTCACCGAGGTTCGATTGACATGGAAGGTATACTTGTTTTCTCAGGCACGACCGAGGGCAGGACGCTCTCGGATTGGCTCTCGTCCGCCGGACTGGACGTCCATGTGAGGGTCGCCACAGAGTACGGGGCGGACGTCATGGACAAGGGGAAGATGGAGGTGGACGTGGGCAGCTGCGGAGGCGCCGATGGCATCGCCAAAGAGATCGGGTCCAAAGGGATCGGCCTCGTCATCGATGCGACCCATCCTTACGCTTCCAGGATAACCGAGCACATCCGCCAGGCGTGCGAGAGGACCGGCACGGAGCTCATAAGAGTGACAAGGGACGGCTCCGCCGTCGAAGGCGACGACATCATCGTCGTCGGGTCTGTGAAGGAGGCCGTCGACTACCTCTGCACCACGGAAGGCATCATACTTGCCGCCACGGGATCCAAAGAGGTCGAGGAGTACACCCGCATCCCCGGGTTCAAGGACAGGGTCGTCGCCAGAGTACTATCCACAATGGACTCCATGCAGAAGTGCGTCTCCCTCGGGTTCGAGGGCAAGAGCCTAATCTGCGCCCAGGGACCGTTCTCGGAAGAGTCCAACTACGCCGCACTGGTCCAGACCGGAGCGTCGTTCATAGTCACCAAGGACTCCGGCACGGCCGGAGGGTTCATGGACAAGGTACGCGCCGCCCGCAGGGCAGGCGCGAAGGTCGTCCTCATCGCGAGGCCGGAAGACCACGGCGTCGGATACGACGAGGCCGTGTCCGTCCTGGCTGAGAGATTCAAGATAGAGCCTCCGAAGGCCTCCGTCCGGCATGGGAAGAGGAGCGTCTCGCTCATCGGCATAGGGATGGGGCCGGGAGACCTCACCCAGAAGGCCCTGGCCAGGGTGATGGCCGCCGATGTCCTTGTCGGGGCGAAGAGGATGGTGGAGTCCGTCGGCCCCACCGGGAAGGAGGTGCTGATAGAGTACCGCCCGAAGGAGACCATGGAGTACCTCGATTCACATCCCGAGCTCGCACACGCCGCCGTGCTCCTGTCCGGAGACGTCGGGTTCTACAGCGGAGCCAAGAAGCTCCTGGACGCCATCGACAGGGACGTCTACGACGTCTTCGTCGAGCCCGGGATCTCCTCCGTCGTGTACATGTGCGCCAAAGCCGGCGTCCCGTGGCAGGACGCCTGTCTCACGAGCTCCCACGGCAGGTCCGCGAACCTTGTCAACCTGGTGAACACCCATGAGAAGGTGTTCACCCTGCTCACGGCGACGGAAT
>CAVCVB010000069.1:0-8378 GCA_963605395.1 Firmicutes bacterium CAG:194 | reverse complement strand
ACGGTACGTGAACGGGCGCTACGAAATCCGTATCTGGGAGGTTCCTGAGGGCTCGGAAAACCCTCTCAGAGAGCTGGTCCTGCGGATTCCGCAGTCACTCCTCGGGGCCCTCGGAGACGTGCTCCAGAGCCATCTCCAAGACGATCCTCACGTGCTCGTCGCAGAGGCTGTAGAAGACGGAACGGCCCTCTTTCCTGCTCCTGACGAGGTGAGCGTCCTTGAGGAGCCTGAGCTGGTGGGACACGGCGGACATGCTCATGTCCAGCGCTTCGCTGATGTCGCAGACGCACAGCTCTCCGGCATCGAGCGCGAGCAGTATGCGGACCCTGGTGGGGTCGCTGAACAGTTTGAAGAAATCGGACAGGTCCTCGACCATGGGGGGCTCCGGCATGAAGCGCCTGGCCGATTGGACCGCATCGGAATGGACCTCGTGCGCCTCGCAGACGCCGCAGGAGCATTCGTCCTTCTTCATAGGGCTGCCTTCCTCGTGCGGATGAGCATCACGATCAGAACGACGATGACTGCCACTGCGACGACACCGGCAACCAGGCCTATGGTCGAGACCATGTCCGGGAACACGGGGATGAGCAGGGACAGGACGATGAGGATAGCAGCGAGGACGACTGCGGCGGTCACTAACGGCCCTTTCATGAGCGCTGTCATGCGCTGCAATCCTAAATATCTGCCCCTGGCCCGCTCACCAGCAGTCCTCTTCGTCTTCCTCGTCCTGGAACAGGGGGCACATGTGCCTGTAGGTGCACCAGTTGCAGAGGGCGCTCTCCCTCGGGGACCAGTCCTTGCATGACTCGATGTCCCTGATCAGGTCGACCACCTGCCTCTCGCACCTCTCCAGGTCGGACGTGGTCCTCTCGGACACCACGTCCTCCCCGAACTTCAGCATATGCCAGACCATCCTGACCTTGGACCCCGCCCCGTACCTGCGCTTCACCCAGAGGGCGTACATCGCCAGCTGGCGGTCGTTGTCCGCGTCCCATTGGGTCTTCATCCTGGAGGACGTCTTGTAGTCGCAGACGCAGTACGCCCCGTCGGCATAGCCGAACTTGTCGATCCTGACCGAGTACGTGTTCCCGTCCGGCAGCTCCAGCTCATCGTCCGTCTCGAGGCCGAATATGGTCATCTTGTCGAAGGGGGCGTTCGCCTCGTAGTAGCGGGCGATGCAGTCCTCTCCGATCTCCATCTGCTCGTCGTCGGTGTAGCCGGAGCTGTTGATCACGCAGCCCGGGTCGAACTCGTTGAACCATCTGTCGTCGAAGAACGCCAGCAGCTCTTCCAGAGAGTCCAGCTTGTCGTTCTGGAGGTCGGTGTAGAGCTTCTCCAGGGCCTCGTGGACCCTGGCCCCCATGAACGCCTCTATGGTCGTGTACGGGGTCTCCACCTTCTCGTTGTACCTCAGGTTGTACGCGTATGGGCAGTTCTCGAACTGCGCGAGCCTTGTGTAGGAGTACTTGGTCATCCGATCTTCCTCACAGCGTTATCTCGATCCCTTCGGTCAGGGACTTTATCGCGAGGGGCCTCGGCTTCTCGAACTTCGAGAACATGGAGATCCCTCCGATGTGCAGCATCCCTCCGGTGCACGCGACCCTGCCGTCCCTGTCCGGTATCACCCGGACCTTGCACTTCCTGGGGTTCACGAGGACGGTGTACCTCCCGTCCTGGAGCACGGTGCAGCTGATGGAGGACGTTCCTGTCAGCGTGGCCTTGGGCACCTTCGGGAGGCGGGGCGTTACTGCGAGGTCATCGATGCCCAGGGATTTCAGCTTCTCCCTGAGCCTCGAGATCTCGAGGTCCTGAGACTCTATGGTGTCCTTCAGTGACATCACCTCCGATTCCACGGAGAGCGAGCTCATCGTGTCCGACTTCCTGTTCAGGGCGTTGACCTGGGCGCTCAGGCTGGAGTTCGTGTCCGTGGCCTTCCTGAGGTCTCTGCGGAGGCTCTCGTTCTCGCTCTCGAGGCGGTCCTTGTCGGCCTTCAGCTGCCTGATTATCATGGTCTGGCCGGAGCCCTTGGGCTCCGGGGACTCATCGATGGCAGCGGGAGCATCCGGTCCAGGCTGTTCAGGCAGGGGGACGATCTCGTCTACGAGATCCGCAGGAGGCTCCTCCTCAGCGACAGGAGGGGCCTCAGACACCAAGATGCATGGGTAGGCCTCCAGGCGATGGGTCACGACATTGGCCTGCACCATGCACTTCCATGTCTCTCCGGACGACACCTGCTGATGGGCATCTGGGGACAGCACGACGGGCATCCCTTCGAGAACGGCGGACACGATCCCGAGATCCTCCGTGAAGGTCAGGTCGATCATGCTCTTCGTGTCCCTCTTCGGGCCCAGGTCCTTCATCCCCTCGTCGGAGGGCTTCTTCCTCTTCCTGACCTTGCCGGGAGGGGTGTAGGGGCCCCTGCCCTTGCCGCGGCCCTCATGCTTCATCGCAGACCGCCTCCCCGGTTACGAAGGATGCCATGCTCTCGGTGTCCGAGGGCCTGCGACAGTCCGTCGACCTGAGGACAAACATCTCGTCCAATACCAGTGTGCCGTCCCGGTTCCTTATGTCTGGGCACATGGCATCGTACATGGCGGCGAACACCACCTTCTTGCCCAATCCTTCAACACATTCCGCAGAAGGGCGCATGTCCCTGTCGCCGGAGATTATGATCGCCATATCGTAAATGTCCTCGTAGGCATGCGAGACCACATCCACGCACAGCGAAGTGTCCACCTCCTTCTGCATGCATGTCCGTAAGGTATTGTACTCTACAGCCATCGGCTTCTTCAGAACAAGGTTGTATCCTGCCTTCCGCAGGCGGCTGTGCAGTCCCGACATATGTGCATTGTCCTTCGTCGGAACGGAATCGTATATGTTCACGCCCACACAGGTACGGTCTCTGGACAGGAGCAGTATCATCTCAGAATAATCGAGATAGAGCCCATGCCCTCTGTATTCCTTTATGCTCTCTTCCACATTGTTCAGATCTATGAAGACCTCGATGCGTTCCATTTCACATTTCCTGCATGCAGAGCATGCACCGTCTAGTATGCGATGCAGGTATTTGTAATGTCGATTGTAATGATTGTAATGTAAGTAATGTGAGTAATGTTGGTAATACCAGTAATGATGCAGGCCGGTCCGATGAGGGCCTGTTCGCGGCTGCAGGGATGGCGTCCGGACGGCTGTTCCATCGGCAATGCATATACATCATAGGGGGATTGACCGTCCATGAAAGACCCGATGGAGCTCTGCCAAGAGGCTGTTGACATCTACCCCGAAAACCCCGCCGAGGCTTACCGGCTGTTCTCGGAAGCGGCGGCGCAGGGGTTCCCGAACGGAGTGTTCGGGATGGCCGAGCTCAAAGCATCGGGGATCGGGACAGAGCAGGACCTGCCCGGAGCATTGGAGCTCTACAAGGTCGCTGCGGAGGCGGGCCATCCGCCTGCGATGTACAGGCTCGGAGTCGCCTACTCCGGAGTGCCCGGCATCCCGGAGGACCAGGAGGCCTGCAGGCACTGGTTCGAGAAGGCCGCCGAGGCCGGACTGGCGGACGCGTTCCCGGAGATCGCCGGGATATACCTGTACGGATACGGGGTCCCTCAGGACCCTGTGAAGGCTTTCTCCTGGTACAGGAAGGCCGCTGACCTGGGGGATCCGCTGTCGATGTTCAAGGTCGGGTACATGTGCTCCGAGGGAGTGGGCACGGAGAAGGACATGAAGGAGGCCGTCCGCATGTTCCGCATGGCCGCCGTCCAAGGCGTTCCGGAAGCCATGTTCAAGATGGCCGTCCTCGCCCGCGACGGAGAGGTCGAAGGCGGACCGCAGGCTGCCGCCAGCTGGTTCCGCTCCGCTTCGGACCAGGGCTTCATGCCGGCGAAGTTCAACTTGGCGACCATGCTCTACGAGGGGCAGGGCGTCAAGGAGGACAAGGCCGGGGCGTTCAGGCTCTACTCGGAGGTAGCCGAATCGGGCGATCCCGACGCGCTGTTCATGGTCGGGAGGATGTGCCTCGAGGGGATAGGGACGGAGAAGGATCCGGAAAGGGGTTTCCAGTTCTTCGGGCGGGCCGCGGAAGCGGGCAACGAGATGGCCCTGGAGCTCATCCAGGACCTCCGCCGCCGTCAGAACACTCAGCTCATCCAGATCAAGGACGAGTGACGTTCAATCGTCCATGGGGACGAACTCGGACTTGGGCTCTCCGCAGACGGGGCAGCACCAGTCGTCGGGCAGGTCTGCGAACTTGACATCCTGCTTCTCGTCGTCGTAGATATAGCCGCAAGTGGGGCACCTGTACTTCATGCAGATGCGACTTCGACTGAGTATAAAATGGCATACGGCAGGATGCCCGTGTTTCCCGAACATCCTGCCGGAAGAAGGCCGCGAGGCCTGTTTGGAGAAAGGGTCCGCCGCCTTCCGGCGGCGGGGGAGGATCACTCCTCCTTCTTCTCGCAGTCGCAGCAATCCTCGATGTCAGTCGTGCTTCCGCATCTGCCGCAGGCCCCGCAGCTGCAGCCGCAGCTGCATTTGCCCGAGCGCCTGTTCCTGTAGAGGACGTAGACGGCTGCTACGATCATCAGGACGATGACCAGTCCGACGATGAGGTTGCCGTTCATGCTCAGCACTCCTCCTCGGAGCCGTTCAGCTGCTTGAAGGGGTCCTTGGCCCACAGGATGTAGGCGAAGATCGCGATGACCACGATGGCAGCGATGGTGCTTGCCAAGGGGGCGCCGTAGTCGATACCGTTGACCGAGTTCATTCCGCTGAAGCATCCGACGATTCCGAAGAACACCAGGGCGACGCAGTATGCGAGGATGCACTGGTATCCGACGGCGATCCCGGTGTCCTTCCAGGACCCGAGCTCCCTGTGCATGGCACCGATGGCGGCGAAGCAGGGGGCGCAGATCAGGTTGAAGAACAGCATGGACAGTCCGGCGGCGTAGGTCAGCCTGCTGCCGATCTCCGCGGAGTCTCCCAGCAGGACCTCGAGGGTGGACACGAGGTTCTCCTTGGCGATGAGCCCGGTGATGGCTCCGACGGTGAACTCCCAGTTCTGGCCGGTCTGGCTCCATCCGAGGGGCACGAAGATCCAGTGCAGGGCTCCGCCGATGGCGGCCAGTATGGAGTCTCCCATCCTGTCCTCGGTGAGGTAGGTGAAGGATGCGTCGTAGTGGGACAGAACCCAGATCAGTATGGAGGCCAGCAGGATGATGGTTCCTGCCTTCTTGACGAAGGCCCATCCCCTGTCCAGGGTCCCCTTGATGACGTTGACCGCGGAGGGTATGTGGTAGGGGGGCAGCTCCATGATGAACGGAGTGGCCGGTCCGGACAGGCTCCTGAACTTCTTCAGGATGAGTCCGGAGATCAGGATGCATATGATTCCGACGATGTAGGCGAGCACGGCGATGAATCCGTTCCCTCCGAAGACGTAGGCGACCATCATGGAGATGATGGGCAGCTTGGCTCCGCAGGGGATGAAGGTGGTGGTCATGGCGGTGATCCTGCGGTCCCTCTCGGACTCGATGGTCCTGGAGGCCATGATCCCGGGGACACCGCAGCCGGTACCGACGATGATGGGGATGAGGGACTTTCCGGAAAGCCCGAAGTGCCTGAAGACACGGTCCATGACGAAAGCGATCCTTGCCATGTATCCGATGTCCTCGAGGATGCACATGACGAGGAAGAGGATCAGCATCTGGGGCAGGAATCCGATGACGGCTCCGACTCCTCCGACGATACCGTTCACGAGGAGGTCCGTCATGGGCTCGCTGACGCCTGCACTGGCGCACCACTCGGCGAGGCCGCTCTGGATGGGGTCCTCGATGAACGCGTTGACCCTGTCCGTGCACCAGGTTCCGATACCGGTGATGCTGAAGGACTCGTCGTAGGTGGAGAATCCGATGACTCCGAGGAATATGCATGCCAGCACTCCGATGAATATGGGGATTCCCCAGATCCTGGAGGTGACGACCCTGTCGACCCTGTCGGAGAAAGATCCCTTCTCGCTCCTGGGGGCCCTCTTGACGGCCGAGGAGACGATGGAGGATATCCTCGTGTAGCGTCCGTCGGCGATGATCGAATCGGCCTCGTCATCCTTCGCGGACTCCAGCTTCTTGACTGCGTCGGAGATGGCCTCGACTGCGTCGGCGTGGTCCTTGCAGATCTCCTCGTCGTTCTCGACCAGCTTGACTGCGCTGAACCTCAGGGCCTCGTCGGGGACCTTCCCCTTCAGGGCGCTCTGGGCTTCGGCGACGGCCTCCTCGACGTCTCCGTCGAAGAACAGGGGCTCGGGGCCCTTCCCGGACGCGCAGGCCTTGCCGACGGCCTCGACAAGCTCCTTGATCCCCTCTCCGTTCAGCGCGGAGACGGGCACGATGGGGCATCCGAGCTCTTTGGAGAGCTTCTCGACATCGATCTGGTCCCCGGCCTTGCGGACCTGATCCATCATGTTGAGCGCGATGACAGTGGGGATCCCCATGTCTATGATCTGATAAGTGAGGAAGAGGTTCCTCTCGAGATTGGTGGCATCGACGATGTTGATGATCCCGTCGGGCCTGTCGTTCACCAGGAAGTGCCTGGAGACGATCTCCTCGGGCGAGTAGGGAGACATCGAGTAGATACCGGGCAGGTCGACCAGCTCGTAGTCGGTGCCGCGGATCTTCCCGGTCTTCCTGTCGACCGTGACTCCGGGCCAGTTCCCAACGCGCTGATTCGCTCCGGTCAGCTTGTTGAACATGGTGGTCTTCCCGCTGTTGGGGTTACCGGCCAATGCTATTGTGTAGCTCATGTTGTTCTCTCCGTCCATAGCTCACGCTGGAATAACAGAATGGAAACGGGTTTTCCAGCGGGAGATTAGGTGCGCGGCAGGAGGTCAGGCGACCTCGATGCTCTCCGCGTCACCCTTCCTGAGGCTAAGCTCGTAGCCCCTGACCGTGATCTCCACGGGATCTCCGAGGGGCGCGACCTTGCGTATGTAGATCTCGCAGCCCTTGGTGATGCCCATGTCCATCAGGTGTCTCTTGAGGGCGCCTTCGCCGTGGAGCTTGACGACCTTCACGGTGGAGCCGACCTCGGCATCTCTCAATGTCTTCATTCTATCAACTCTCGGGGCAGAACAGTATCTTGGTCGCCATCTTGCGGTCGATGGCGATCTTGGATCCCTTGACATCGAGGATCACGTTGCCACCGGCTTCACTGACGGCCCTGATGGTCGCGCCCGGCGTGAAACCCAGGCTTGCCAGGTACTTCCGGACCTCTTCTTTCCCGGATATGCTGACGACCGTACCGGATTCTCCGACCCTTGCCATGGATATGGGGATCCCTGGCGCGGTGGAGAGACCGTTTGCGACGAACGTGCGGCCGTGCATGTCCGATGCAGCGCAGGTGCTTGGATTCATGATGTTGAGGATTCCCTAAATGTATATAAATTTAGCTTGCCTTAAAAAAAGTTAGACTCACTGAAGTTTAGATTCTTAGAACTGTAATAGCAGGACCGTCCGGACCCCTTTCCGCATTTTCCGGTCCCGGATCGCAGATCCGAGACGATCATCCGTCCGAGAAGCGCCGTCTCGCTGCAATCCTGGGCTCTGCGGGAATCGAGGTTTTCACGGCTGTTCCATCAGTCTCTGCAAGATACCAAGCGCCTCTCGCGGGCGTTCGGCGTGCGGATTCCATGTTATATATGAAACTTCTCACGTTTCCGGCTTCCGATAGGATGACTGTGACAACCAGAACCGTTGTACGATGGATCTCAGCGAGCATGGATATCTCATCCTCCGACGGCAGAGCATGCATCAGAAGCCTGTCCATCCATGACGGATCCCGCACGATGTCCAGGTCATGTCACGAAGCACATGTTCCGGTTACAGAATGAACCCGGTTTCCCGCTATCAGAGCACAGTGTCTAGCTACCATATCTCTAGTAGGACATGCCGCCCCCGTCCGGAGAAGCTTCGTCGGTCCCGTTGCCCCACCCTAGCCTTTTTTATGCAGTCAGCAGTACGTAGATTCACATGTTGAACGACATCGAGATTGCAGAATCGGCTAAGGTCATGGACATACGCGAAGTGGCCGCGAAGATCGGTCTCACCGAGGACGAGATACAGATGTACGGCAAGTACATCGCCAAGGTCCCTCTCTCCAGCATCGACAAGCTGAAGGACAAGAAGGACGGGAAGCTCGTCGTCGTCACCGCCATCACCCCCACCCCCGCGGGAGAGGGGAAGACGGTCACCACCATCGGTCTCATCCAGGGCCTCGGGAAGCTCGGGAAGAACGTCGTCGGAGCCCTCAGGGAGCCGTCCATCGGGCCCACCTTCGGTATCAAGGGAGGAGCCACCGGCGGAGGATATTCCCAGGTGTACCCCATGTGGGAC
>CAVCVB010000068.1:0-8408 GCA_963605395.1 Firmicutes bacterium CAG:194 | reverse complement strand
GCCGACGGGGGCACAGAAAAACAACGTTAACACGGGTTTTGCGACAGGAATGACGGGTTAACGCCGATGACTACGGCATTCCGGTTCATCCTCTCGAAATGTCTGGCTCGTTTCCACGACCGCCGTTTCCACTGCGTTTCCCGCGCCCTGGATCGGCTGTCCAGATACCGGAAGCGGGGAACCGTCGCTGGTAAGAGTTAAAATATGGCGCGCTCAATCAACGTCCGATAACCATGGTGAAGATCAGCCCTGAAGCGGAGAAGTTCATCAACGACCTGCTGGAGAAGAACCAGAAGGTCGGATACGGAATCAAGATCTACCTGTCCGGCTACGCATGCTCCGGACCCCAGTTCGGCATGTCCTTCCAGGAGAAGGCCAAGGAAGGGGAGATCGTCGACACGACTGCCAACGGCTTCGAGATGTACTACGACGACGACACCAAGAAGGAGCTGGACGCCTGCGTCATCGAGTTCATCGACGACCCCAACTTCGGAACGGGCCTCACCATCAGGGACCCCAACTTCAACGGCTGCGCCTCCTGCGGCGGCGGATGCCACTAAACAGGTTCACGGGGGCGCTGCCCCCTTCTTTTTCCATCATAACATCAGAGCAGCGATCGCATGACCTTCGTGGAAGACCCGCACATCGCCGAGGGCTCCGTGGAGGAGCGGAGATACCAGACGAAGATGGTCGAAGGCTGCATCGGCCGCAACTCGCTGCTCATACTGCCCACCGGCCTCGGGAAGACCATCGTGGCCCTCAGGCTGGCTGCCGCTTTCGTCGACAAGGGCAAGATACTGATCCTCGCGCCCACCAAGCCGCTGGTGGACCAGCACAGGGGGACCTTCGAGTCGCTGATGACAGATGCCACAGTAGCGGAGATGAACGGCACGATGAAGCCGTCCAAGCGCGAGGAGGCCGTCGCATCCAACGATGTGATAATATCCACGCCCCAGACCGTGGCCAACGACCTGGAGGCGGGGAGGTACGACCTGTCCGGGTTCTCCCTCATAATATTCGACGAGGCCCACAGGGGCACCGGGAACTACGCCTACGTCACGGTCGCGGAGCACTGCGGGCCCGGGACCAGATGCATCGGGATGACCGCGTCCCCCGGGAGCAGCATCCCCCGCATCGAGGAGGTCTGCATGAACCTCCGCCTGACCCGCATCGACATGAGGTCCGACGACGACCCCGACGTGTCCCCGTACATCCATTACACCTTCGTGAACAGGATCGAGGTCAACGTCCCCCAGGACCTGATCGACCTCGCCTCCCTCCTGAGGTCCATGCTCGACCATTACATGGACGAGATGAAGAGCCTCCGCATAGTCGGGCACGACAGGCAGCCCTCGACCACCTACATGCTCTCGGTGGGGAGCATGCTCCAGCAGAGGCTTGCCAGGGGGGAGAAGACCGCCATTGTCTACAGGGGCCTGGCCCTGCACTCCATATGCATCAAGCTGCTCCACGCCATCGGCCTGGCGGAGACGCAGGGCATGACGCCTCTGAAAGGGTACCTCATCGGGAAGATCGAGGCCGAGGCGAGCCTCAGGGAAGGCGGCAAGAGCTCCAGGGAGATCGTCAACCGCCCGGAGTACGTCGGCATCAGGAAGATAATGGACACCTCCAACGTGGAGCACTCCAAGGTGTCCAGGGTGATGTCCATCGTCAGCAGGACGCTGTCCTCCGGCGAGGGGTCCAAGGTCATGGTCTTCGCCCAGTACAGGGAGACCTGCGAGATGCTGGTGTCCAAGATCTCCGGGATCGAGGAGGCCAAGGTCGGCATGCTCGTGGGGCAGTCCAACGGCGGCCTGAAGCAGAAGGAGCAGATCGAGCTGCTGGACGGGTTCCGCAGAGGGGACGTCAACGTGATCGTGTCCACATCCGTCGGAGAGGAAGGATTGGACATCTCCAGCACCGATGCGGTGGTCTTCTACGAGCCCGTGGCGTCCGAGATCAGGACCATCCAGAGGAGAGGCCGCACGGGGAGGAAGAACGACGGAGAGGTCTACGTCCTGGTGGCCAAAGGCACCATGGACGAGGTCATGGAGAGGTCCAGCTCCGAGAAGGAAGCGGTCATGAGGGAGAGGATCGAGAAGCTCAGCGAGTCCCTCAGCAGGTGCAGCTCCCAGGTCACCCGGAAGAAGCAGACCGACCTCGGCAGCTTCTGAGATGCGTTCTATAGGTTCCGGGGTTGATGGCCGACCGGTCCGGATGCAGTCTGGACAGGTTCCCGCGCCATCCGCTTTCAACCCTGGAAGCTATAGAACCGCGATGGGGCATCGATCACGACACGGATATAAATCGGCGTGACGGCATCTGCCCTTGCCCCTGCATGGATGCCGGGGGATGGAGGGCTGCCGATGGGCGACGGGAGGATATTCACACGGGACTTCTTGCTCGACACCGCCATCACGCTGTGCTGCTCCCTCAACTACTTCACCCTGCTGATCAACATCACAGGCTTCGCCGCCGACGAGTTCGGGGCGGATGCTGCGCTGGGAGGGACCGCAGCGGGGATCTACGTCATCGGAGGCCTGCTGTCCCGCATATTCGCAGGCAAGTATGTCGAACTGGTAGGGCGCAGGAGGATGCTGATCCTCGGGCTGGTGTTCGCCATAATCATGTCGTCGACGTACTTCTTCGTGACATCCATCGCCATGCTGATGATCGTGAGGTTCCTGCACGGGATGTCCTACGGGATCTGCAGCACCTGCACAGGGGACATCGTCGCCAAGCTCCTGCCCCCCGAAAGGAGAGGCGAGGGGCTGGGATACTACTCGCTCAGCATCACGATATCGTGCGCCATCGGCCCCCTGCTGGGGATGACCCTCGGCGCGGCCAAGAACTACACCGGCGTGTTCCTGGTGGGCCTGCTGATGTACTCCGTGTCGCTGGTCCTCGCGCTGTTCATCCGCGTGCCCGAGGAGGCTCTGACGGAAGAGCAGATGGCGGAGGCGAGGGGGTTCTCGCTGGGAAGCCTGTTCCAGAGGTCCGCCGTGCCGCTGGCAGCCACGGCTATGGTGTTCTACTTCTCGTACTCCGGAGTGCTCTCGTTCATCTCCGCCTACTCGGAGGAGATCGGGATGTTCGGCACGGCCACGTTCTTCTACCTGGCGGTGGCGGCAGGCACGCTGCTCTCCAGGCTGTGCGCCGGACGCATATATGACCAGAAGGGGCCGAACACGGTCATGCTGCCCGCCTACATCGGGTTCATGGTGGGCATGGGGCTGTTCGCGACCACGTCCGTGCCGGCGCTGTTCCTGTTCGCAGGGTTCGTGATGGGCATCGGGATATCGATCGTGTTCTCCATCTGCCAGTCCATAGTGGTGGCCAAGTCCCCGCCCAGGCGCTACGGGGTGACGACGTCCACGTTCTCGGCGATGACCGACCTGGGCACCGGCCTGGGACCGTCCGTCCTGGGGATCCTGATAACCGCCGTCGGGTACAGGGACATGTACCTGTCATGCGTGGCGGTGGCGTTCGCCAGCCTCGTGATGTACTGGGCTATACACGGCATGAAGCACGGGAAGAAGCCGGGCAGGGAGATCGCGCAGGAAGGCGAATGAGGCTCCTGGGATGGGATGCAATCCATACTATTCAAATAGGAATTGGCGAATAACGCGGCATGCACGGCACGGCCCGCACATGGCCGGCCTGTTGAGGGCCCCGAACGGCCGCCGGGGCGGAGGCAGAGAGAATGAAGCTAGTATCGTTGATTTCGGGCGGGATAGACTCCCCTGTCGCATCTTACCTTATGTCCAAAGCGGGCGCCGACGTCATGCTGCTGCACATGAGCAACGGCAAGTACGGGGACCCCAAGGACATCGAGAAGGTCGTGGCCATCGCCGAGCAGCTCGAGAGATACACGGGGAAGGAGTTCCCCGTCTATCAGGCCGACCACGGCACCAATCAGGAGATCATCGCCCACAAGGCGGATTCCAATTATCAGTGCGTCCTCTGCAAGAGGACCATGCACAACGTCGCCAAGCGCTTCGCCATCGAGAACGGCGCTTCCGGCATCATCATGGGGGACTCCCTGGGCCAAGTGGCCTCGCAGACCCTCATGAACATAAAAGCGGAGCAGAAGGACCTGGGGTTCCCCGTCCTGCGCCCGCTGATCGGGCTGGACAAGGAGGAGATCATCAAGATCGCCCAGGAGATCGGGACCTTCGACATCTCGATCATCAAGACCTCCGGCTGCGCCGCAGTGCCCATCAGGCCTGTGACCGAGGCCAAGAGCGAGAAGGTCGCCCAGTTCCAGGAGAGGATCGGGTTCGAGGACATGGTCTCGAACTGCGTCGCATCCATCCAGAGGGTCCGCTGAGGCGGTATCATGGACGAGCTTCTGGAGAAGAAGGCCTCCCTGACCCTGGGCGGAGGCGTCCGCCTGCCGCAGGGATACGAGGTGCCCTGCAGGATATCCCGCTCGACCGCCGGTCCCGGAGCCGGGTTCGGCTCCGTCGCGTTCTCGTTCGGCGGATACAGGGTCAAGAAATCCATATCTTACGATTCCGGAGAGTTCGAGCTCGTCGTGGGAGACGACGGGAAGCTGTCGCTGTCCCGCGGAGGGGAGCCTTTCCTGGACGAGGTGAAGCTGGAGCCCGTGGTGCGCCACTGCCCCGAGCAGGCGTTCTTCAACATCGACCCCAGGTGCATCTACCATTGCGCCTACTGCTCGTCTCCGCTTCTCGACATGAAGGACGACAAGCACCTGTCCACCGAGAAGATCATGGACATGCTCCATGAGTCCATGGAGACACAGGACGTCAGAGCCGTGTCGTTCACCAGCGGCGTGGTGGGGAGCATCGACGAGACCGTCGCCAGGTTCGCGGATGTCGTGTCCAAAGTGAGGTCAGAATACCCCGACATGCCCATAGGCGTGGAGCCCTATGTGGCCTCTCCAGAGCACATCAGGATCCTGAAGTATGCCGGCGCCGATGAGATCAAGCTCAACCTTGAGACCCCCCGCAGGGACATATTCTCCAAGGTCTGCCCCGACCTGGACTTCGACGGGATAATGGAGCTGTTGAAGGCCGCCGTCGGGATCTTCGGGAAAGGCAGGGTGATCTCCAACATCATCTACGGCCTGGGGGAGACTGACGAGGACCTTGAATCCGCCATGGAGGAGCTGTGCTCCATGGGCGTCATACCCGGCCTCAGGGCGCTGAGGGTCAACAGCTACAACAGGGAGCAGCTGGCCGAGGCCATCGGCGAGCAGCCCCGCGTCACGAAGGAGAGGGCGCTGAAGCTCGCCGGGATGCAGAAGCGCATCATGGAAGAGCACGGCCTCACGTCGCTCACCAGCAGGACCATGTGCATGGAGTGCGGGTGCTGCGACATCGTCCCGTTCAGGGACATCTGACAGAAAATCGAAGGAAGGGCCGCTCACTTGTCGTAGCGGACAGGGTTCAGCTCGGCACGGAGCCCCCTGGCCGCGAACAGCTCCTCCAGCTTACCGAAGCTCCCTTCCAGGACTGCATGCTCTTCTGTCGACGTCTGGACGCTGTACCCCGAAGCGGTGCGGCGGACACGGAGCTGATGCAGGCCCGTGGCCTCCCTGACCATGGCCTCCAGCTCCTCCACCTCCCTCAGGTCGGACCATTCCACCGGGACGCCCTCGGGATAGCGCATGAGCATGCATGTGTCCTTGACCAGCTTCATGGGCAGGCCCATCCCGTCCAGGTACCTCACGATGTCATGGCGGGTGAAGCCCGCATCCAGGAACGGAGTCCGGATATCGTTCTCGGGACCGGCGGCCATGCCGGGCCTGTCCTCGGACAGGTCGTCGACGATCTCGCCGTTGAGGACCTCGCGGACCCCCAGGGACTCTGCGGCCTCCCTCACGGCGGAGTACATGGCGGTCTTGCAGATGTAGCAGCGGTCATGGCGGTTCTCCAGAATACCATGCATCCTCTCGACGGGGATCTTCACGACGACCTGCCTGCATCCGATGTTCTCGGCGACAGCCTTGGCGGCGGTCCTCTGGCGCTCGGCCATCATAGGAACATCTGCCGTTATGGCAACGGCCCTGTCGCCCAGGGCCTTGTGCGCGATGTCCATCAGCACGGTGCTGTCCAGCCCTCCGGAGAAGCACACCGCGCATCCGTCCATGCTGGAGAGGATCCCCTTCACGGACTCCAGACGTTCCTCGTAACCTGTCATTCAGACCGCCTCTGCGCCTGCCGACCGCCGCCCCCGTATGTATACCCGACGATGGAGGCCCCGGGAAATCCGTTATCTAGTATCAGGCAATCTCGCATCCATGCTCTATTCCGACCTGGCAAGGACCTTCGACAGACTCGAATCCACGGGCAGCCGCCTGGAGATGACCGCCATACTGGCGGAGTTCCTGGCAGGTGCGGACAAGAAGGAGCTCAGATCCATCATCTACCTGAGCCAGGGCAAGCTGCACCCGGACTTCGTGCCCGGAGTGCTGGGAATGGCCGACAGGCTCGTGATGAAAGCCATCGCGGAGGCATCCGGGAACCCGGAATCCGTGGTCGACAAGATGATCGTCGAGACCGGCGACCCGGGCCAGGTTGCAGAGGCCCTTATGTCCAAGAAGAAGCAGATGGCGCTGTTCTCGGAGGACCTGACCGTCGCACGCGTGGTCAGGGACCTGACCACCATCGAGAACGCCGAGGGCAAGAACTCCCAGGACAAGAAGCAGAAGACCCTGGCGAGCCTGCTCCACGACGCCGACCCCGTCGAGGCCAGGTACCTCTGCAGGACCGTCACCGGCAGGATGAGGGTCGGAGCCGCGGACATGACGATCCTCGACGCGCTTGCCACGGCCTTCGCCGAGAAGGAGGACCGCCCTGCCATCGAGAGGGCGTTCAACGTCACCTGCGACATCGGGCTGGTCGCCGAGACCATCGCGAACGGAGGGATGGACGCCATCAGGGCCATACACGTGACGGTCGGGAGCCCTGTCAAGGTCATGCTGGCCGAGCGCCTGCCGTCCATCGACGAGATCGTCGAGAGGATGGACGGGACGTGCGCCATGGAGTACAAGTACGACGGCATCAGGATCCAGGCCCACATCGGGAAGGACTCCGTCAGGCTGTTCTCCAGGAGGCTGGAGGACCTGACGTCCAACTTCCCCGACATCGCCGACGCCCTCCGCAGGCAGTGCAAGGGGAAGGAGGCGATCATCGAAGGGGAATGCGTCGCCATCGACCCCGAGACCGGGTACATGCTCCCGTTCCAGAACGTCACCCACCGCAGGAAGAAGCACGGGATGGACGAAGCCGTCAGAGACGTGCCGGTGAGGATCTTCATGTTCGATATCCTGTACATCGACGGAGAGGACATGACCATGAGCCCGTACCTCGACAGGAGGGAGAGGCTGATGCGCTCGTTCGACATCTCCGGCCAGGTGCAGATGACCACCATGAGGGTTGTCAACAGCCCCCAGGAGGGAGAGGACTTCTTCACGAACGCGATCGCGGCCAGGTGCGAGGGGATAATGTCCAAGTCCATCGAGGCGGACTCGATCTACCGCGCCGGGTCCAGAGGGTTCCTGTGGATCAAGTACAAGAAGGACTACCAGCAGGGCCTGACCGATTCCTTCGACCTGGCCGTCGTCGGAGCGTTCTACGGCATGGGCAAGAGGGCAGGGAGGTACGGCGCGCTCCTCATGGCCGCCTACGACCAGGAGGCCGGCAGGTTCGAGACCGTCTGCAAGCTCGGGACAGGCTTCGACGACGTCTTCCTGGATGCCATGCCGGGGCTGCTGGACAAGACCAGGTGCGAGGAGAAGCCCGCGATGCTGGACGCCGAGATGGTGCCGGACGTTTGGTTCGAGCCCTCCGTCGTCCTGGAGGTGGTCGCGGCGGAGATCACGCTGAGCCCGATCCACACAGCCGCGAAGGATGTCCTGAAGGAAGGCTCGGGACTGGGGATCAGGTTCCCGAGGTTCACCGGAAGGGTGAGGTCGGACAAGACCCCGGAGCAGTGCACCACGGTCGGAGAGATCGTGGAGATGTACGGCATGCAGGTCCACGATTCGGACGGCCTTTCCGATGAACAGGAATGACCGATTTCGGACATGATGCACGGACTCGGACGATTCGACGGTTTTATATATAATCCAGTCCACTTATGCAATGCCGATGCGTATCGGCAGGATGGGATGGACATGAACGACACCAAGGAGCTGTGCGCCTGTCAGGGGCCCGACCGCGAGAAGGGATCCGAAGACGACCACAACGTATGGGACGGAAGCGGGGACTGAGTCCTCGCGATAAGAGAATCGTGTGTAACTTACACACGTTTAAGTTACACACGTTTAAGCTAATGCTGGACCTTTTTGTTATGTGGAGGTCCATTTAACCACAGGATAGCTTCAAGCGTAGCCGTTGAGGCGCATGAGGGCCGAGACCATATCGTCCACGAGGCAG
>CAVCVB010000067.1:0-8411 GCA_963605395.1 Firmicutes bacterium CAG:194 | reverse complement strand
AAGGTTTCACATCGTGTGCGCAGCGTAGGCGGCCTTGTCGACCGGCTTCCCGCATATGATGCACTTGCCCGAGTAGGGCTCGGGGTGGTAGGGCCTTCCGAGGATCTTGAACTCGGTGGTGTCCTCGAACTTGTGACCGCACTCCGCGCATCCGCACCATCCGAGCCTGAGGATCTTGTCCTGGGGGATGTCCTCCATGGAGTCGATGTCCTGGATCCTGGACTTCTGGACCTCGCAGGCCTTGGCGTACATGTTCTCGGAGATGTCGTCCAGGAGCATCCTGATGCCGGGCACGAGGGAATCGAGGGCGACGGTGCCCTTCTCTCCGGTGTCCCTCCTGGCGAACGACACGACGCCGTTCTCGATGTCCCTTCCTCCGAGCTCGAGCCTGAGGGGCACTCCCTTCATCTCCCACTCATAGTACTTCGCACCGGGGCGGGCGTCGCTGTCGTCCAGCTTGACCCTGATGCCGGCGTCCTTGAGCACTTTGACGACCGCCATGGTGGCCTCGGCGACCTGGGCGGCGTTGTCCTTCTTGAAGATCGGGATCACGACGCACTGGAACGGCGCTATCCCGGGGGGCATGACCAGGCCCTGGTCGTCCCCGTGCACTCCGATCAGCGCTCCGACGAGGCGCTCGCTCATCCCGAACGTTGTCTGGTGGACGTGCTTGTGCTCCCCGTTCTCGTCCTCGTAGGTGATGTTGTAGGGGATGGAGAAGTTCGTCCTGTAGTGGTGGATGGACCCCATCTGGAGGGTCCTGCCGTTGGGCATGGAGGTGTCGATCCCCACGGTGTAGTGCGCTCCGGGGAACTTGTCCCACTCGGTGCGTATGCAGAGCATGTAGGGAAGGCAGATTGCCCTGGCGATCCTCTCGAGGATCTGGATGTCCTCCTCCACCTGGCATTGGGCGTCCTCCTCGGACACGTGGCAGGTGTGGGACTCGAAGAAGTGGATCTCCCTGACCCTTATGAACGGGCGGGTCTGCTTGGTCTCGTACCTGAAGGTGTTGACGATCTGGTAGGTCTTCAGGGGGAGGTCCTGGTGGGACCTGACCCACAGCGAGAACATGGGGTACATGGCCGTCTCGGAGGTGGGCCTGACCACGAGCCTGACGTCGAGCTCGTTGAGGCCGGCGTGGGTGACCCAGTAGACCTCCTCGTCGAAGCCCTTGATGTGGTCCTTCTCCTTGGCGAACTCCGTCTCCGGGATCATCAGGGGGAAGCAGACCTCGTCGTGGTTCGTGGCGTCGAACTCCTCGCGGATGTAGGTGTCGATCTGCCTCATGATCTTCCACCCGTAGGGGGTCCAGACGTTCATCCCCTTGATGGGGTACCTCTTGTCCGACAGGTTCGCCTTCTCGACGATGTCCAGGTACCAGTCGGCGAAGTCGTCCTCTTTCATGGACATGCGCTCATCCCCTCCTGATGGCTTCGCAGATGATGCCGGCCACGGAGATGTGGGACACCTCGTTCTCCAGCGTGTTGCAGCAGAGGACGGAGTCCAGGGAGCTGCCGGTGAGCCTCTCGATGGCGTTGTTCACGAACACCCCGTGGGTGCACGCGACGGAGACGCTGTCGGCTCCCGCTTCCCTGAGGGCCTGGGCGGCGGCGATGATGGTGCCTCCGGTGGAGATCATGTCGTCGACGATGAGCACGTTCTTCCCGGTGCAGTCCATCTTGGCGGGCGCGATGCGGACGTCCACTCCGGACAGGCGGGTCTTCTCCAGGTGGTCGTAGGGGAGGCCCATCCTCTCGCCCACGTCCTTGGCGCGGCCTGCCGCTCCGATGTCGGGGGAGAGGACCAGGTCGATCCTCTTGTCCTTGAAGTAGTCGGCGATGACCTCTGCCGCTTTCAGGTCCACGTGGGGGCAGCTGAAGTAGTCCAGGACGGCCTCCTTGTGGATGTCGATGGTGATGACCTTGTCGCAGAGCAGTCCGAGATGCTTGCACATGACCTTGGCGGACTCGGGCTCTCCGGGCTTGAAGACGCGGTCCTGCCTGGCGTACCCGAAGTAGGGGATGACCAGGGTGACGGTCCTGGCGCCGAGCCTCTTGACGGCGTCCTGGAGGAGGAACATCTCGATCAGGTTGTCGTTGGGATAGGTGTTCTGGACGATGACCACGTCGTCGTCGAGGGACTCGACGTCGATCCTGGTGTAGCACTCCCCGTCGGGGAATTTCGTGGATGCAGCCTGAATGTATGCGCAATCCAGTATCGAGGCCATCTCCTTGGCCAGGTCCCTGGATGACGACCCGCCTACGATTATCATGTTCCGATGTTAAACGCCTGTTGCTTATTACACTATCGCGCGGGCGCCCGCAAACCAATTATCGGGGAAGGCGGTTGCATCCGGCATGGCAGAGAAGCTGGACGTCGTCACGGACGAGCGCATCGAGAAGTACCTGGACATCACGGCCAGGGCCCTGGCGAAGATCAGGATCGCCGCGCCGGAGAAATCGTACAACCGCAGGCTGGCAGACAGCTTCCTGGAGATGGCCAACTGCTACTACGCCGATGCCAAGCACTTCAGGGACACCGGCGACATCGTCACCGCGTTCGCGGCGGTGAACTACGCCCACGCATGGCTCGACTGCGGCGCCAGGATCGGGCTGTTCGACGTGGACGGGGACGACGTCCTGTTCACGCTCTACGAGTGACGATCTCCTTCCTGCTGGAAGAGCACCTGTAGGTGCGCACATGCCCCCGGCCCACCACGGCCCAGAGGACGTCCTCCGGGGCGTCGGTGAAGACGCTGTTGCCGAGCATGCACATCCCCGCGTTGTACCCGCGGTCGTTCAGGCCGACGATCGCGCGCCTTATGGCGGGGCTCTCCAGCCCGGCCTCCGACGAGAACCTGTTGGACACCGCGAAGAGGTTGTCGTAAGTGGGATCGTCCAGGAACAGGTCCATCGATTCTATGGCGGCGTCCCGGATCCTCTTGAGCATCACGGGGTTCCCGATAACGGAATCGGTCCTCATCTCCCCTCCGATGACGCCCAGGGTCAGACGCTCCATCCTGAACCCGGCGTTGGACACCTTCCCGAACGGGGGCATCCCGGGGACGGTCCTGATCGGGATGTCGTTTCCGGCCACTATGGCCGCGACATCGCCCAGCCCGCCTCCGCCCATGACCTCGGCGCAATGGGCCGCTTTGAACGCCTCCGTCCTCGGAAGGCCGAACATGTCCGCCACGCAGAGCCCGGCGGCTATGGCGCCGGCGGCGCTCATGCCGAAGCCCTGGCTGATGGGGAGGTCGTTCTCTATGCGGATGTCCATCCCCTGGCCCGGCGCCAGCGTCTCCACGGCCATCCTCGTTATGTGGGCGATGGACTGGGAGCCGTCCAGGTAGATGTTGACGACGCCGTCGTCCCTCTTCTCCACCGAGGCCCTGCAGCCCCTGTCGAGGCGGATCCCGATCCCCCTGGAGCCGGCGCTCATGCCGTCGAAGGACGTCATGGGCTGGAAGACGCAGGAGATGTGGCCGGGGCAGAACGCTGAGATCATGCTATCAGAGGCATTTCACGCAGAAGTCCAGTATGGAGTCCGAGACCTCGGCCTTGGTCCCTGAGATGTCCTTGGCCTCGTTCTTGGTGACCAGGAGGGCCGACGAGGATGTCCTTCCCACGACATCGATGTCGTTGGCGACCACTGCGGACAGCCCGTATGCCTCCAGACGGGACCTGGCCTTCTCGGCGAGGTCGTGCTTGGTCATGCCGGACTCGGCCTTGAACCCGATGACCACGGGGCACTTGGAGCGGATCAGCGGCAGCACCTTCGGGACGGAGTCCAGGTCCAGGCTGAAGCCGTTGTCGCTTGGGATCTTACCCTCTGCGGTCTCGTGGGGAGTGAAATCGGCCAGGGCCGCGGGCACCAGGACGGCGTCGTGGTCGATGGAGCCCACCATGGCCACCAGGTCGTTGACGGACTCGTACCTGCGGGTGGGGATGTAATCGGGGAGCTCCACGTTGCATCCGCCCATCCACAGCTCCACATCGGCGCCCCTCTCGAAGGCGCGCTTGGCCAGCTCCACAGCCATCATGCCTGTGGAGCGGTTGGTTATGATCCTCATGGAGTCTATGGGCTCCTCGCTCCTGCCTCCGATCACCAGGAGCCTCTTGCCGTGGAAGAAGTTCCTCGACAGCACCCTGAACGTCCAGGCGACGACCTCGTCCCTCGACGCCACTTTGGCGCGGACCCCGTCGCTGCGGGGGCCGATGAGGGACACGCCCCAGGAGGACAGCTTCTCCAGGTTGGCCTTCACCGCGGGGTTCGTGAACATGGAGTCGTGCATCGCGGGAGCTATCGCCATGGGGATCCCGGACCCCATCGCCACCGTCGCCATCGATGTCACGGGGGTGTCGTCGATGCCGTTGGCGATCTTCGATATCGTGTTCGCGGTGGCGGGATAGATCAGCAGGAGGTCCGCGGACCTCTTGGCCATGAGCGTGATGTGCTCGGTCCTGCCGGTGAGGTCGGTGACGGGCCTGTGGCCGCTGGCGAACTCCAGTGCGTCCGGGGTGACGATCTTCTGGGCCTCTGGGGTCATCACGGGGTAGACTTCGGCCCCGTGCCTGATCAGCTCCCTGATGGTCGCGAAGCATTCCACTGCGGCTATGCTCCCCGTGATCCCCATCACGATGGTCTTTCCTCTGAGCTTCGTGCTCTTCTCACAGTAGATCTCCTCTGAAGGATGCATTTCAAACCACCTCGTCTATTATCTTCATGACCTCGGCGAACACCGCATCGGGCCCTGCCGAAGCATCAACCTTGTAGAATCCGAGCTCGTCGGCGAGCCTGAGGTACTCCCTGCGCACCTGCTGCAGGAACCCCAGGTTCTCGAACTTGCTCTCGGCCTCCCCTCTGGAGGAGACCCTGTCCAGGCTCCTCTCCGGGTCCATGTCCAGGAGTATGACCGCATCGGGGACGCCGATGAACGCCTTGTTTATCTCCAGGAGCCATCCGCGGTCCGTGGAATCGCCGTCGAGCTTCGCCGACTGGTATGCGACCGTGGACGCGAAGTAGCGGTCGCACAGCACGACCTTCCCGGCATCGCGGAATCTCAACATCTTCTCGGTGTGGTCGTTGCGGTCCGCCACGAACAGCAGCGCCTCGGTGCGCTGCGATATCCTGCCGGCATCTCCGGAGCGTATGAACGCGCCTATCCCCTCATGAGTGGGCTCGGCGGTGACCTCCGTCTCCAGGCCGCGGGACTCCAGCGCCTCTGCGACCCTCCTGCAAACCGTGGTCTTCCCGACCCCGTCGATTCCCTCGAAAACAATCAAACGGCCGTTCATCCGGGAACGTGAATCCGCATAGCGACTTAATAGGATGCCTTGGACTCCAGCATCCGCTTCACCGAATGCACCGATTCCACGTCCTTGCAGAACGGCCTGCAGACGGACGCCATCCTCTTCCTGATGCCGGTGTCGCAGCGCACGTCCAGGGACGCGAGGTTCTCCCCGAGGGACTCGGCCAGGCTGTCTCCCCTGCGGTCCCAGTCGGTGAGGATCACCGCCTCCTTCCCGGAGCGCCAGACATGCTCCGCGGCACGGACCGGCCCGCCGCTGCTCTGGACGCAGTGGAACTCCCCCTCGACGCCTGCCGCCCTGAGGGAGGCGACGTCGTTCACGCCCTCCACCAGGATGATGCACCTCCCGCCCAGCTCGTTGAGCTCGTCGATGAGGGACTCCAGCAGCTCGAGGCGCTCGGCATCGTCCATCGATGGATTCCTCCAGCCTGCGCATGATCCCGGCCTCGTCGCCGTACACCGTGACGGTCTTCTGCCTGGACGTCTGGCCAGATGTGACCTCCGCCTTGGACCCGGAGAGCTCCGAGAACAATGCAGCCACCTCCTTGTTGGCCCGCCCGTCCAGCGGAGGGGCCTTCACGCGGACGATGAGCCTGCGCCTCCACTCGTCGAACCCGTCGGGCCCGGAACGGTTGGACCTGGGGGACACCGACACGTCGATCTCCACCGCCCCTCCCCTAGTCCGGCAGACGTCCGAAACCTTCATGCAGGCCCATCGCGGAGGTCGGATAAGCCGTTGACGATGGGATTATCTACTGCACGTCCATTGGAGTTCCGATGAGCAATCCGGCGAACGGGCCTATGACATTCGACGAGCTGTCGGAACTTTACAGGATGGAGATGAAGAGCAGCTCCGTCACCGAGGCCCGCAAGGATCTGTTCAGAGCGCTGGCCAGCCTTCTCATGCAGCTGCGCCAGGAGTACGAGCGCCAGGCGGCCATCGACGTGGAATCCATCATCTGCGAGGGCGCCGAGGCCCGCAAGAAGAACGCCGAGAGGATGGCCAAGGAGGTCATCCGCATCAGGACTCAGAAGATCTGCAGCATGGCGCTCCGCAGCGCCACGGGCAGCAAGAACACGCTGGACGTCCTCACTCCCGAGGAGAAGGACTACTACGACTCCGTCCTCGACCTGACCAAGAAGCACATCTGCGAGGTGGATGCGCTCAGAGGGAGGAAGAAGACCGTGGACACCCGCATCGACGAGCCCATCGAGCCGAGGAAGCCCGCAGTAGAGGAGCCGACGGAGCCCGTTCCGGAGCCTCCCGCGAAGGAAGAGCCCCCTGTGTTCGACGACGGGTTCGACGAGCCCTTCGACGACCAGCCGATCCCGGAGGAGCTGGAGGCCATGATGGAGGAGGAGTTCGGAGAGGCCTCTCCCGAGCCGGCCCCCGCGACGGAGCCGGAGCCTGTTCCGGAGCCCGTGCCCGAGAGCGCACCTGTCCGCAAGGATGCCCCTGTCGAAGAAGGCTCCGAGCTCTCGCCCGTGCTCATAAGGATCCTGGAGGACCTGCCGACGTTCGCCGGCCCGGAGCGCGACTACAGCCTCTGCAAAGAGGATATCATAACCATGCCCAAGGTGCTCGCCGAGCCCCTTGTCAGCACCGGGAAGGCCTGCAACGTCAGGCCTACGCCCTGAGCGTGCGGGTGTCGCCGGGGAACTCGAGGCAGTCTATGTTCAGCCTCCTTATCCCCGTGATCCCGGAGACGGTCTCGCGGGCCAGGTCCGGGATGTTGTTGGTCTTCGACAGATGCGCCAGGAAGAGCTGCCTGTGAGAATCGGTCATCGTCCTGCGGATCGCGTTCCCGCAGTCCACGTTCGAGAGATGCCCCTGGTCGCTGCCGATGAGCCTCTTGAGGCTCGGAGAATAGGGGCCGTCGACGAGCATCTTCTGATCGTAATTGGATTCTATCACAGCGATGTCCGCCATCTTCAGGGCGGCCTCGATCTGGAACGTCAGCTTCCCCGTGTCCGTGGCCAGCAGCGCGCTCATGCCGTCGACCTGCGTGAGGAACGCGTTGGGCTCGATGGCGTTGTGCGACGTGGGCAGCGGAGTGATGTGCATATGGCCGACATCGAAGCTGGATGCGGAATCGAAGGGTATGAAGTCCACCGCCCCGGGATCGAACTGCGACATCGTGGCCATGTTGCACATGACCGGGACGTTCAGCTTGCGTGCCGTCGGGCCCACTCCCGCTACATGGTCGGAGTGCTCGTGGGTGACCAGGATGGCCTTGACGACGCTCGGATCCACCCCTTCCTGCTCCATGGCGGAGAGGATCTTCCTGCAGCTCACGCCCGCATCTATCATCACGGCTTCGCCGTCGGATTCGATCACGGTGCAATTGCCATCGCTACCGCTGGCCAGTACATGGACCTCGAGCATCCGGAATGCCCCTCATCCCTTCTTCTTGTAGAGAGCGAAGATGATGTCCCCTCTGGAGATGATCCCCACGAGGACCCCCTTCTCTATGACGGGGAGACGGTTCACGTTCATCCCGAGCATCGCCTTGAGGACCTCCATGATGGCGGTGTCGGGCGTGGTCGTGAGGACCGTGCGCTTCATGATGTCGGAGACGACCATGTTGGAGATCTCGTCGGAGATGGACTTCAGCTTCCCGTCCTCCATGGCGGAATCCATGGGGTAGTTGAGCATGATGTCTTCCGGGTTCTCCTTCCCGAGTTTGTCCTGGTACTCCAGGATGAGGTTCAGGATGTCGTTCTCGCTCAGAATGCCGAGGAGATGGTTCCTGTTATCCACAACGGGTGCCCCGGATATGTTGTCAAGGGCGAACTTGATAACGGCCTTCTTGACAGTGTCATCGGGTTTAAGCGTCACCACCTGGGTGGTCATCAGATCCCTTACCTTCAGCTTGGACATCGATAGGGTATCCTCCCTCCGCGCATATATTCGTTTCCCATGGCGGCCAGCGGATATCGTGCGGAGGCGGACTGAAAAGGGTTGGGAAGAAAACTTTAAATATCACTGGGACTTCAAGGGATTTTGTCGGGGCCTGTAGCTCAGCTAGGTAGAGCGTTCGACTCTTAATCGAACGGCCAAGGGTTCGAATCCCTTCAGGCCCGCCACTTATTCCCAATT
>CAVCVB010000066.1:0-8435 GCA_963605395.1 Firmicutes bacterium CAG:194 | reverse complement strand
CGCCCTTATGAAGGGCATGGCAGCTTCCGGGGCCAGCGTTTCCGAGAACACTCTGAGCTCGTACCTCGACGCTCTGACCGGGATATACATCCTGGAGCCGTTGGAGGCATGGGCTCCGCGTCTCCGTTCCGGGACGGCAGTCAGGGTGGCCGACACGGTCCACTTCTGCGACCCGTCGATCGCCGCGTGCTTCCTGTCTGAGTCTTCTAAGGGCCTGCTGAGGGATGCAGATGCTTTCAGCAGCCTCTTCAAGTCCCTGGCTGTCCGCGACCTTCGTGCGTACATCCAGTTCCTGGACGGGGACCTGTTCCATTATCGCGACAAGAACGGCCTGGAAGCTGATGCCGTCATACATCTTCACAACGGCAGATGGGCGGCGATAGAGGTGAAGCTCGGAGACAGCTGGATCGACGATGCGGCAGCGAACCTCCTCAAGCTCAGAGACAAGGTGAACACCGATGCCATGGGGGAGCCCGCGTTCCTCGCGGTCATCACCGCGACCAGGTATGCTTACACCAGGCCGGACGGTGTCCATGTGATCCCGATCACGCTTCTGGGGCCCTGAACCGCGCCGGATCCCCGCCCTCTGAAGGCCGAGGGCCGTAATAGTCTTTATTAGGCGGAGGCAATCACCCGATAATTCAAGGGGGTTAGGGATGGTCTCTGGAGCGGACGCTGCATCAAACGGAAATGTTCTCGTCAGCAGCCTGTCCGAGGCCATCCGTGCAGGGATCTCATGCGGGATATCCTGCCCCCGTACCGACAGGGCCTGCATCTTCGGCTGCGACCCCGTCTCCCTGGCAGGCGAGATCGTCAGCGACCTGGCCGATTGCCGTTCCCCTTCTCCCGTGCCCTGCATCTCCGACCTCCGTGTCCCCGGATGGGTGGACGAGGGCGTCATCGCGATCGTCATCGGAGACACTTGCGCAAGGGCGATGTCGGAAGAGCTGGCGTCCCGCGGATGCAGGACGGTCGCCATCGTCCGGTCCGTCGAGGGCATCGACGGCATGGACGCCATCCAGATCCCGGACGGGCTCGGATTCGCCGGATCCATAGGGTTCGCCCTGGGCGCGGCAGCTTCTCTGATAGAGTCCGCAGGGATGTTCGATGCCGCGAAGATCCTGACCGATGACCTCCCGATCATAGACAGGTTCTCGGAGGAATGCGGGAGCATCGCCCCTCTGGACCCCGAGAAGCTCAACGCCTTCTACAGCACATCCGACATCCATGCCGCAGCAGAGGCATGCAGGGCAGCGTTCACCGCATGCGCCGGAAAGGTCGCGTTCTGCGGAGAGCTCCCGGAGTTCGACCACAACGAGCTGGTCGGATGGTCCGACCCCAACGAGCACGCCCCCGCGCTGTCCATGGTCGTGGTCCGCGGCTCCAACGGGAAGGGCATCGTCACGGACATAGTCGACTCGATGCTCAAGGTGCTGTCCGAGAACGGACGCGATGTGAAGGCCTACGACATCCCCGGAGAGGACGCGGCCGCCAAGGGCTGCTGCGCCCTGCTCCTGGGGACGGCTCTGGCCGGGAGGCATGCATGACAGACTCCATACCGACTGGCCTCCAGCTGTACCATTTCGTGGACGACCTGGAGAAGTCGCTCTCGGAGAAGGTCGACCTGGACATCGACTGCGACGAGATCATCCTCTGCGGAGTCGGGGGTTCCGCCGTAAGCGGAGATTTCGCCGCGGACTGCTGCTACGAGGAGAGCAAGGTCCCGATCCGCCTGATAAAGTACCCCGACCTGCCCGAGTGGGCGGATTCCCGCACGCTCGCAGTGGTGTCCAGCTACTCCGGGAACACCGCCGAGACCCTCGAGATGTACCGCCAGGCCAAGGCCCGCGGATGCAGGATCGTAGTGATCACATCCGGCGGCATCCTCATGGATGCGGCCAGGGCGGCCGGGGACGACATGATGCCCCTGCCGGTCGGGATGCATCCGAGGCACGCCATCGGGTACATGATCGGATACACCCTAGCGGTCATCAGATGCGCCGGAGGCCCGGACCTTTCCGACAGGATAAAGGGCTTCATCCCCGCGCTGAGGGAGTACCGCGATTCCGTCTCCTCCGAGAACGGCCAGGCCATGGCCATCGCCGAGGGCATCATGGGCACGGTCCCCGTGATATGCTCTGACAGCTACATGCGCTCGGTGGCCTTCAGATGGAAGACTCAGGTCAACGAGAACTCCAAGTTCGTGGCGTTCTGCGAGTCCGAGCCCGAGCTCCGCGGCCACATCGGCGCCTGGTCGCAGGATCCCCGCAGGGAATGCACGGTGATCGTGCTCCGCGGCGACATCCCCGACCCGGCTGCTCTTGATGACGACGTCGCCTCGATGCACGGGGACCAGAGGGTCATGGTCGTCCACATCGACGGGGCCACTCCGCTGGAGAACATGTTCCGCGCCATCATTTTGGGAGACTACGTCTCCGTGCACATGGCGGAGATCCGCGGCATAGACGCCGCCGAAGTGAAGCCCGTGATGCAGATGAAGGCCAAGCTCCGCGAGCTCGGGTACTGATCACAGCTTTCCGAGAGCCTCTTCGAACTCTTCCACGAAGGCGTCCGCGCGCCTCTCGGCGACTTCAGGGTCCTTCGATTCGGAATACACCCTGTACTTGGGCTCGGTCCCGGACGGGCGCAGGATGACCCATCCGTCGTCGTAGTCGATCCTCAGGCCGTCCGTCCTGTTCATGTCCTCTCCGGAGTGCATCTCGGCTATCGCTTCGGTGACGGCCTGCTTCTTGTCGTCCGGACAGGGCATCCCCCTCTTGATCGTGGTGTACTTCGGGAGCTCCGCGACAAGCTCGGACAGCTTCCTCTTCTCCAGGGCCAGCAGCTCCAGCATCCTGGCCAGGCCCATGGCCCCGTCGCGGCAGTACTGGTGGTCGGCGAAGATCAGGCCGCCGTTCTCCTCCCCTCCGAAGACTCCTCCTTCGGAGATCATGGCGCGGGCGACTATGGGTGAGCCCACTGCGGTGTAGACCGCTTCCCCTCCGTTGGATTCCGCAACCTCCTTGACGAGGGACGAGGTGGCCACCGTGATCATGACCTTCCCCCCGTTGCTCTTCCTGAGCATGTGGCCTGCGAGGAGCGCCAGGGACACGTCCCCGCTGACATACCTCCCCTGATCGGTGATGAACACGCACCTGTCCGCGTCGCCGTCGTGGGTGGCGCCCAGGTCGGCCCCGGTCTCGGCCACCAGCCTCTTGAGGTCGGCCAGATGGTCCTCGGTGGGCTCGCTGGGGTGCCCCGGGAACTCCCCCTGGGGGTTGCCGTTGATAGTTATCGCCCTGACTCCGAGCCTCTTGAGCAGGAGGGGCGTGGTCTCCACCGATGCGCCGTTGGCGCAGTCGATGCATGCGGTGAGACGGGCGGAGCGGATGGCTTCCGCGTCCACCTTGGATATTATGGAGGACACATACTGCTCGGCGGCGTCCGACACGTGCGTCACGGACCCGACATCCCTCCATCCTACAGGGGCCGCGCCTTCGCTGTAGGCCTTCTCGATGGAGTTCTCCTCCTCCTTGGAGCATTCGGTCCCGTCCCCGGAGATGCATTTGATCCCGTTGAACTCGGGCGGGTTGTGGGAGGCCGTGATCATCACGCCTCCTGAGACATCATCATGCGTCTTGATGTAGAGCTGCAGCGCAGGCGTCGGGACCATGCCCAGGTCCAGGACGTCCGCTCCCGCGGACATCAGCCCGGCGCACAGCGCGTCCTTGAGCATCGGCGATGTCACGCGCGTGTCCGAGGCGACGGCTATCCTCCTTCCGAGGACGGACGCTGTCGCGCGCCCCATCCCCACCGCCAGCTCGCAGCTGAGGTATCCGTTCGCGATCCCGCGCACTCCGTTGGTGCCGAACATGCTCATGCTGCACCTCCACGGGTCCCTTGTTATTAACGGTTTCATGGCACATTTTTATAATGGACGGCCCTAAGCACCGTCATTCGAATGCCGAGCACCGCGGGACAGCGGGACCGGAGGGACAGAAATGACAGGGACCTGCACCATAGTGATACCCACCTACAACGAAGAGAAGAACGTCGCCAACATAGCGAAGGCGATAAGGGCGGCGTATCCCGACTACAGGATCCTGTTCATGGACGACAACTCCACCGACAGGACCAGGGAGGAGGCGGAGGCACTGAACGATCCCCTCCTGACATTCTACGTCCGCGACCCCGCCAAGAGGGGCCTCGGAGCATCCGTCCTGGAGGGGTTCACCCTCGCCGAGACCGACTACGCGATGTGCATGGACTGCGACTTCCAGCATCCCGTCTCCGCCCTCGGAGGCATCGTCGCCCAGATGGACGCCGGCGCAGACCTCTGCGTCGGGCAGAGGACCAGCAGGATGTCCATGGGGTTCAAGAGGGCCGCAGGCTCGGAGCTCGTGGAGCTGTACTGCAAGGTGTTCTTCAAGGTCCACGGCAAGCAGACCACCAAGGACATGATGAGCGGGCTGTTCGCCATACGCTGCGACGTCTTCAGGCAGGAGATCCTGGACAACTGGGACAGCCTGGAGCTCCGCGGATGGAAGGTGCTGATGGACCTCCTGAAGTACTGCGACAGGAAGCTGGACATCCGCTACTACAGGTACGACTTCGGCGTCAGGGCCGAGGGGGAGTCGCATCTCAACCCCAAGGTGCCGATCATGACGTTCCACCAGCTCTGGGGGTTCGGGAAGTTCACCGCCAAAGTCATCGCCAAGATGTACCACGTGGACTACTACGAGATGTACCCTGCCGAGAAGAAGCGATCGTGATGCTTCCGTCCAGGAACGGACATGTTCGATTATGGCAAGGCCGATACGGCCATCGAGCGGATTGTCGAAGCGACGGATCCCTGCCTGATAGTGATGTTCGGCTCCGTCGCACGCCACGAGGCCAGGGATGACAGCGACATTGATGTCCTGGTCGTGTTCGACCGTATCGAGGATGAGGCCGAGGCATACGTGAAGGTCGCAAGGCAGTTCCTGGGGCTCGGGGTCCCGTTCGACATCAAGGTCATGGATCGCGATAGCTTCCTCCGTTACAAGGATAACGAGTTCTCGTTCACGCATGAGATTCTATCCACAGGGAAGATCGTCTATTCCAGGGAAGACCGACGAACGGCTCCCTACGCATTCCCTTTAGAATCATATGTCAGGGGACAGGCGAGCAACCTAGGTTATATATGAGAATAATAATCGGTTGCTCATGGCAGCCGATAAAATTTGCTCTTCATGTGGAAAGAGGCTGGTTGGCAAGGCTAACACCTTCTTCGCGTGCCCCCGCTGCGGCGAGTACGAGATCGGAAGGTGCTCCAACTGCCGCGACCAGGGAGTATCATACGAGTGCAAGAAATGCGGATTCATCGGACCGTGAGGAATCCAGATGGGACAGATTGCAGCAGCTTACGACCTGATGCCCGAGAGCACCGAGGTCGACCTGGACAACGTGATCAACCAGCTCTCCGGAGTGCTCCCCGAGGGAGTCAAGCTCCTGGAGACCAAGATCCTCCCCGTCGCCTTCGGACTCATGAAGGTCAACGCCGGGTTCCTGATCGACGACACCGACGAGGAAGTCGGGTCCAAGCTCGAGCAGGCTCTCCACTCCATCGCCGGTATCGAGAACGTCGAGTGCGTCTCGAACACCGTCGTTTGAGGGAAAACAGCGGGGATAGCCCCGCTTTCCATTTTATTATCTGTATATTGGTGCTCCCATGAGGTTCGATGCTGATTGCGCCCCGTGCCTCATGAGGAGAGTGCTCTTCCAGTCCCGCCTTGCGGGCAACGGCCTCGAGTTCGATGCGGTCAAAGAAGCGGCGACGGTGCTCTCGGAGATGATGGATCCCGGGCTCAGGTCCGTGGAGATCGCCACCGAGGTCCACAGGAGAGCCTATGCGGCCATACAATCCGATGATCCTTACAGGGAGATCAAGGTCAGGGCCGACGAGGTGGCTGAGCCGTTCATGGAGAGGCTGGACGAGATCGTTCGCAATTCCGACGATCCTCTGAGGGCTGCCGTGATGGCGGCCGTGGTCGGCAACATTATGGATTTCGGTGCCGGATCGGCCATAAGCGATCCGGACGAGTTCCTGGCGGTGTTCGACGGCATGATGGCCCATGGGCTGGGATATGATGACACCGATCTCATGAGGGAGATTTTGGAGAACACGTCTGCCGTGGTGTACATGTTCGACAACTGCGGGGAGTCCCAACTGGACAAGGTCCTGATAAGGCAGCTGCATCGCATGGGCAAGAGGGTCGTAGGAGTGGCCCGCGGAGCGCCCATCCTCAACGATGTGACCGTGGAAGACGCTGTCAGGATCGGGCTGGACAAGGAGCTGGACAGGCTCCTGACCACGGGGAAGTTCTACATCGGGATCGATTGGTCTGATGTTCCCGAGGACCTGGCGGAGGAGATCTCCGGTTGCGGTCTGATCATCGCCAAGGGGATGGCCAACCTGGAAGCGTCTTCCGATATCGATCCGCCGGTGCCGATGGCCCACATCCTGAGGACGAAGTGCGTCCCGGTGGCCAGGGCGCTCGGAGTCGGGACTGATTTGAACATTTTGAAGATAAGGATGCCCGGAGGGATATGATGGCAGTCAAGCAGGCAGTGATAATGGTCGGTGGAAAGGGAACGAGGCTCCTGCCTCTCACGGAGACCCGTCCGAAGCCGGTGCTGCCTGTTGCCGACCGCCCGTGTATCTGGTATCTTCTGAGGTCCATGGCCAGGGCCGGCATCAAGGAAGTGATCCTTGCCTGCGGGTACAAGCCCGGAATGATGGAGGTCCTGGGAGACGGGAGCGACCTGGGAATCCATATCGAGTATTCTTACGAGGATGAGCCCAGAGGCACCGGAGGGGCGATAAAGCTCGTGGAGGACAGGCTGGACGAGACCTTCGTGGCAGCGAACGGGGACGTCTTCGCCGACCTGGATGTTGCGGGGGAGATTGCCACGCACATCAGGACAGGGGCGGAGATCACAGACTTGCTGATCCCCGTGGACAATCCTTGTGATTACGGCATTGCATGCATCGATGATGACCTGAGGATCACCGCGTTCAAGGACAAGCCCAAGCCGGAGGAGGTGTTCTCCAACCTGATCAATGCAGGGGTTTATGTGGTCCAGAGGTCTGCGATAGAGCTGGTGCCGAAGGACACGTTCTTCGATTTCTCCATGGATCTGATTCCCAAGGTCATCGCTGACGGCAGAAGGGTCCAGGGGCACAGGCTGGACGGTCTGTGGATGGATGTCGGGAGGCCTCACGACCTGCTGAGAGCCAATCTGTCTATCGCGGAGCTGGAGCACGGCTCGGAAGGTCCCGGTTCTGTACACGATTGTAGGCGCGAGGGCATAACATACGTCGGGCCTGATTCAGAGGTGTCGGATTCTATTATCGAGGCTTCTGCGGTTTCTGGTGGTTGCAAGGTCACGTCATCGACCATCGTCAATTCGCTGGTTATGCCCGGATGCAGGATCGAGGGTGCGACTCTGACCAATGCGATCCTTGGAGAGGGTTGTTCGGTCGGCAAGGGCGCGACCATCAGAGATGAGGTGCTCCGCGACGGGACTGTTGTTCCCGATGGGGCGGTCATCGTGGGCAATCGTGTGGTCTAAGTGTCATCTGGAGTAGACGACTTCTCCAGTGGACACGATTTTGCGGGTGAACGATTGGTCCAGATCTTTGTAGTGGACGAAGTCATCGTAGCTCATGATTACAAGGTCGAAAGGCAGGTTCAGGCCTATAAAGAGGCCTGATAGTTCGTAGTACATCTTCTTTTGATCGACAGGCCTGTCGAAGACGACCAGGATGTCTAGGTCGCTGTCGTCTTTGGCTTCATGGCGAGCGACTGAGCCGAAGATGATGACCACCTTTGGGTCCGATTGGTGGATAATCCGTTGGACGACAGTGCCGACTTTCGTGTAATCGAACATGGCACCTTTAGAACGTGTTTCATTTGATAATATGCCTGCTGTATGAACGTAGTCATTTCAGAAAGGCTCTTCAAAGAGTTCATCAATACTATACGATTATCAAATCTAAAATCAAAGACCAGATTCAGAATTTCATGATGTGACGTGACCGAACGTGTGGCATAACTGCGCATATTATCGTGAAAAATGAAGGTGACAATCACGATCCCGCCGATTGCGGGGCCATTTCTGGCGATTCCGGCAAAGCCTTATTTGAACTCGTGTTGTCAAACAAAGATATCACTCCTTATTATTTAAATATACCATAAGGTATTATATTGTTAATTTTAGGGATTGAAATGAGCAACTCCGAAGACTACTATCTCGGCCTCGACATAGGCACGAACTCGCTCGGATGGGCCGTTACGGACCCCGATTACAACATTCTGGACTATCGCCGCAAGGCGACATGGGGGATTCACCTCTTCGATGAGGGGAAGACTGCTGAGGAGCGCCGTATGCAC
>CAVCVB010000065.1:0-8644 GCA_963605395.1 Firmicutes bacterium CAG:194 | reverse complement strand
TACGCCGGGATAGCCGTCGTCATAGCCCTGCTCATAGCCGGTGCGGCGTTCTACAGGAAGCTCAGGCGATCTCCGTGACAATGCCGTGTCGCCGGAGGCTCCGGCGATGCGGCCCTTTCCCTTTTCTCGGACAGCTTGTCACAGGAACATCAGCGCGTAGACGGGCATGCTCTTCAGGCGTCCGCTGCATCCGATGGCGTTGGAACAGGAGAGAACGATGCCGTCCATCCCCTCGGACTCCAGGAGCTTCTCCATCGCGCCGCGCCTCCTGCGGTTCCCGGGATCTATCCATATCGCCAGGACATCCTCGGCCGTGTCGATGAGGAGATCGGCCTTCTCGAACCTCCTGACGTCCGTGCAATGGGCCTCGCGGCCCCGGGCAGCGAGCTGCGCCACCGCATAGCACCGGAGCACGCAGTCCAGCTCGTCTCCGGTCGGGCCGAGCCTCAGAGGCATGACGTCGTGGCCGAAGAGCTTCCATGTGAAGATGCCGACATCGCATGGGCAGAGGCCCAGCATGCCCTCCTTCGAAGAGCCGGAAAGCGGATAGGCAGGGGATCCGCTGCATTGGACCTTGAGCACCGCTCCCGAGTCTGCAAGTGAATCGATGCTCGCTCTGTAATCGGAGAACCTGGCGCCCTTCTTCCCGTCGATGTCCCTGACGAACACCCTCTTCCTGCCCTCCGCCATGCTCCTGGGAACGTATCTCAGGACGGCATCGGAGCGGGTCCCGTATTCCAGGTCGTGCGCGACCGCATCGGCGGACTGGATGCCGCATATCCTGCGCTGGACGTCCCTGACGGTGCCGATGTCCTTGGAGTCCAGGAAGGCCGAGACGCTCTCGGGAAAGCCTCCGCATATCAGGTAGTCCCTGAACAGGTCCATCATCCTCCGGTGGAGGCCGTCGGGGACAGGCTCGCAGCTGTCGAGCATGGCCTTCATCTCGGACAGGAGGCTGTCCTGGATGCCGTTGGCCCACAGGAACTCCTCGAAGTCCATCGGATGCAGGCGCTCGGCCCTGATGCCCGCGGCATCCGCGATGCCGAGAGATGCTCCGGCCGCGACGATCCTGTGCCTTCTCTCCTCGGATAATTCGGCGAGCAGGGGCAGGACGCCTTTGCAGAGTTGGATGTTGTCCAGGAAGACGAGTGTGTCGTCATAACTTCCAAGATCCCCCGCAGCGGCTGATTGGATGGCGAAACCGAGGTCCTTCGCCGTGGTTATCCTACTGAAGTCCGTCTCGGAGAGGTCGATCTCCACGAGATGCGGGAAGAGCTCCTGCCCTATGCGGCGGACGAGAGAGGTCTTGCCCGTCTGCCTGGCGCCTGTCAGGACAAGGGGCCTGGGGTCGTCTCCTTGAAGGTGATCTCTGAGAAGGGGCTCCATCTTGCGACGGTAAGATTCGGGCATAGGTTGGAGATAGTGTCGTTCGTTTATACTTTTCACGTGGAGAAAGTGATGTTTTTCAACACTTTTTACGTGTAAAAAGTGTGAGTCGCAACAGTGTTGGGTTCGGAAGATCCATGAGAAAAGAACGAATGACGACCTTTCACCCCATCCGGACCCATTCGAAAACACATTACACATTGACCTATATTTTTCTTAGACCAGATGTGCCTAATGCCGTTTGAGAGCGTCAGAACCATACAGACCCGTTCAGATCCATCGTGGTTCTGTAGTTACAACTCAAAAACAAGGCTGAAATATGCCTTGCACGATGGAATCCCGTCCCGGATAAGTCCTGTAGGACAGGTCACCGCATGGTGGCCATTAATGCCTGCAGGCAACGGACACGTGCTGTACGTAGCATGGATAGCGAACCGGCGGCGATGTTGGATTCCCTCGGTCGACGATCATGCCGATGCAATGTGGAGAACAGGATGATCCGAGAGCTTGAACACGCCTGAATACACCGGTTCGCCATAGCCTCAACACTGCACCCGAGGCATTCTCTGAGATCTACGAAATTGGCTGAAATGACCTCGAGTCGGTCCTCGGCCTCATCGTCCTGGCCATCAGCATCATCATCGGACGGCATCCCTTTCGGCATCTCCATGATCTCGGAATAACGTTGCTGATATCCGTCACAGTAGATGTTCCTGAACCGTTCGGCATATTCCTTCAGCCATTTTTCGTCCATATGGCAACGACTGATCTCTGATAGTATCAGACCGACCTCTATGGACCTCTACCAGATCATCGCGTTTCAGATTCTGAACCGCAATGATTCCGCCTCCATGTCTGACATCGGGATGGTCTTCTTCATGCGGACTTCGTAGTTCTCGCTCCAAGGCTTGGTCTTATGAGAGAGCTCCACCATCTCGTGGACTGACTTGGCATTGAACTTCTTCAACATCTCCAGGAGGAATGTGCGGGTGCCCTCATCTATGGGCTCCGACGTGCGCTTGGGCGCCAGGAGGATGTTGGCAGCATTGCACCAATAATCGTAGTAGACCGATGGAACGACAGGGCCGTACTTCCAGGCCTGGAACTCCTCTTCGAATAGAGGCGTTCCATTCTGCCTGTAGTACTCCAGCCAGGAGAAGTAGAGGAGCTTCTGCAGCTTCGGATTGGAGATCCAGCATTTACTGTCGAGGGACAGGTTAACCATCTCTCTCCCTATGTCCTTGGCCGAATAGGTCATGCTCATCTGCGCGATACGAGCTTCAATCAGATACATAATCATGCCTGAGCAAAGAACCTAAAACCAATGTTTTGCTCGTCGATGTAGTTACAACTCGGAAACAAGGCTGAAATACGCCTTGCGCGATGGAATCCCGTCCCGGATAAGTCCTGTAGGACAGGTCACCACGGTGGCCATTAACGCCTACGGGCGACGGACATCTTCATGCGGAACCGGACGCGTTCATCCGACAGGATAGAATCCCGTGTCGCCCCAGAACGTCTTGGACCCGAATGACACGCTCATGCAGTACCCTACCGGAGCTTGCCCCTTGATCAGCTCCACGGCCTGGAAGATCTTCCCCGAGGTCCCGTGAACGTCGGTGCTGCTGACGTGCTTCATGTAGCTGACGCCGAGGCTGCTCAGCCTCGAGCTGTCCGTTTCGACGAAACCATCGACGACGACTCCGGCGAACACGTGCCCGGCCTTCCCGGCCATGGCGGTCTCGTATCCGAAGCAGGACGCCAGGGCGCAGAACAGGGCGGCGTCGTCCTCGCAGTCGCCGTACAGGAGCCACAGCGTCTGGGCCGGGACGGCCCAGTACTCGTCCTCGCCGTAGATCCCGTAGTCGTACTCGTGGCCGGACACCGTGGAAGGGTACCTGACCGCTTTCTGCACGAAGCCCGCGATGAAGTCCAGGAACGACTGACCGTCGTCGGCGTCCCCTCCGAGGCGGAGGTACTCCGCGCGGATGCTCTCCGCAGCGGACCTCACGGAGTCCCCGACGCGGACCAGCTGGGGGAGGTCCTCGAACTGGTAGACCTGGTCCCCTGCAACGGCCCCAACGGGAGATCCGCGGGTGTTGAACCCGTCGGCGAAGTCCCATTCGGCCGCCAGCTCCTTGACCGGGACCGTGTATGAGACCGTTGCATCCACGACGGTGCCGTCCATGTCGTACTTCCAGGTCTTCTCGACCGAGAGGTCTCCGAATACGGTGACCGTGAACTTCCCTCCGTTTGCGGCGACGATGTAGCTTCCGGGCTCCAGATGCAGCTCCTTCCCCGTGGACTCGGTGCCCTCGTACCTTGTGGTGAAGCTGCCGTAGGAGCTGGTGTCGTAGTAGGTGTGGAACCTGTCGTAGACCTTCCAGACCGTGTCCGAGGAGGCCCTGAACGTGCACGCTCCCATGTCGGCGGAGATCCCGTCCGGGAGGTCCGAGTACGTCATGGACGGATCGGACGGATCCGTATCGACCCCACCGTTTCCATTGGGGAAGTGCAACCATACGATCGCCCCGCCGGCCACCACGATGACGGCCGCTATGACAGCGTACAATGCCTTGCTCATGCCGTCGTCCTCTCGTAGGGCTGGACGACCGACATCTCCGTGATCCTCGACAGCTCGGACTGGGTGCTCTTGCTGTAGTACCCCACCGGGACGGCGGACTCGTAGGTGGTCTCGCAGTAGTACATCTTCTCCCCTGTGGCCTTCAGCGTGGCGTATCCGCTCGCATAGTATCCGCGGGCGGGGTCCGACGCGATGGAGTCCACGTGGACGGCGGCCATCATGTGGCTGGTGAGCGTGATCACCGCCGATTTGTATCCTGCGGCGGAGAACAGGGCGCATGCCAGGAACGAGGTGTCCTCGCAGTCGCCGTATCCCAGGTACAGGGTCTCCATCGGATAGGACCAGTACTCCTCCTTGCCGTTGAGGAAGATGTCCCCGACGCCGTCGCTGGAGTCGTAGTACCAATGGGATCCGCTCTTCTTGACCGTGTCCGGGTACTTGATCGCGCACTGCACGAAGGACAGCAGGTAATCGGCGTACTCGTGGCCGGCGAGGGACATGGACGCTCCCCTTTTGTCCAGGTACTCCGCGGACAGGGCGTCCTCCAGCTTGAGGATGGGATCGTCGACGACGGCGAAGCGGCTGTCGTCCAGGCGGTAGGACTGCTTGCGGAACACGTTGTCCATGGAGGCGTACCTGTAGTACTCGGAGAAGTCGTAGGTGAAGGTGACCGAGTATCCGTAATATTTCCCGTCCACGTTCTGATACCATGAGTATGACGAGGTGACCGTTCCGTCCAGGACGGCCCTGCCGCTGGACTGGAGCTTCCCGTCCACGTACAGCTGCACGCTGTAGTTCCCGGGCTCGGAGAACGTAAGGGATGATCCGGAGACGGTCTCGTAGCCGCGCTCGTCATAGTAGCCGTAGGAGGTCTTCACCAGATAGGTGGCGGAGAGGACCTTGTACATCCAGTAGACGTCGTCGGAACCGCCGGTGTAGACCATCGTTCCCGACAGGACGTCGGAGGCGGTGATGTCGTCGGAGACCATGCCGCCGTAGAAGGTGAAGTCGCCGACGGTGTAGCTGCGCTCGTCGGCGCTGCCGTTGTCGGTGCCGTAGGGGTCGGAGAGGGCTCCGAGGGCGGCGAGCCCCACGACGACTATGACGAGGACGATGATGGCGTAGCGGCCGATGCCGCCGCTCCTCCCGCCCCTGCTCTCCCTTGGGATGTTGGCGCGCTCGCGGCGCTCGTACTCGTCGTCGATGGGGCCGTCGGAGGCGTACTCGTCCAGGAAGCCGTTGCTCCCGGGCTGTCCCTCCATGGCCCTTGCGCCGCACACGGTGCAGAAGTTGGCGCCGGGCTCCATCAGGGACCCGCATTTGATGCAGTACATGAGCTTCCCGTCCTCCCCTTCCTTTCCTTGGATATCAGATTATGGACCAGGTCACCTGGACGCTGTCCTCGACCTCTATGTCCTCTGGGACGGCATCGAAGCCGCAGGCGGCGTTGCAGCCCATGAGCCTCATGCCGCCGCCGTAGGAGTCGGAGTCGTACCTGATGTCGGTTATGTCGCCGAGCCTGACCTTGGCGGCGCAGGCCAGCTCCTTGGCCTTGGCCTTCGCGTCGCAGACGGCGGCGGTGCGCGCCTCCGATCTGAGCTCGGAGTCGTCGCGGAGGATGTACTCCAGGCTGAAGCGGGGGGCTCCCTCGCATCCGTAGATGGCGGCGAGGAGCTTGCTGACCGTTTCGGGATCGGAGTCCTCGACGATCGTCATCCCGTGGTTGAAGCGGTATCCGCTGAGGACGATCCTGTCGTCGACGGACCTGTACTCCGGGCTGACGGAGAGGCGGGTTGTGCGCAGGTCGTCCATATCGAAGCCCGCGTCGCCCAGGGCCTTCCTCAGGTCCCTGAGGGCTGTGGAGGATGCCTTGACTGCTTCCTCGTAGGAAGGGAAGACGGCGGAGAACTCGCCGGAGACCCGTATCGCGTCGGGGGCGGATGATGCCGTGCCCCGGCCCCTGACGGTGATCGTCCTGTTCATGCGCGTTCGAATCGGGATATGGTTAATACCTTTGACGGTGGGTCGAACATAGATTGTGCAACAATACCGACCATCGCCGCATAGCTGGATATCCTCCAACAATTCCCCTGCCAGTAGCCTCGGTATTCCATCAGTTCAGCCAGAAGAAGACAATGGTCGACCAGTTTTCCATCGAAAACGGTCTTGTAGACCAAGAGATGATATCTTCGACTAGAACGTGCCCGAGAGTACGATACGAGCATTATACCGAGTCAACCCTGGATTCCAGCATTCTCTTGATATCTTCAATCTCTCCACTAGACGATTTTTTTAAATAAGCATTGCACAACTGGATAGCCAATTCGGGATCTGATGATGAGAAACGCATTATACGGCGCTTCAAACGGTTGATATTCCAATCGTTTGGCAACACTCTACGAACAGCGTCATATGCCTTACGATATTTTGCAATATCATCACCCGATGGATTGCTTCTTTGGAACATATGCATGTCAGAATCGGAATCGTACATCCCATCTGTACTAATCAGGTTCTTGAAGTACATAGCATCGAATGATAGGTTGTGCGGTTCAAAGACTACTTTGCCGGTGCAAGATTCTGAAATAAGGTCGTTATAACAGCTCTTGACCACATCAATGCGCCTCTTCAGAATCATGGCTTCGCGCCTATCGGATTCAAACCCATTATCATAATACTCCCATACCACCAGGTCATCATCCGAGTCATCCATGATGAATTGCTCTCCGTCGAACGGAAAATCCTCGCCCGTGACTTTGTCCTCGACTGTTGCCCATGTGCCTGCAGGGGCGTTCTTCCTCGTTATGGTCCTCCCATGGATTGCATAATCTGCCGTGTAACGAATCTTGAAAATGACCATGTTGCCACAACAGAACGTTAGAACAGACTTCTTATCTGGCGTGGCTTCCATCATATCACTTATCATAGCAATCCGGCTGAAATCAAAAACCAAGTTGCTATCCTTCACACTCGATTCTATACTCCTCTTATAGCCATCCACATTGATTTCTGGAAGCAATAATGTTGGAGAATATATGCGAAGCTTGCTCCCGCGCGCATCACGGAAATTCATCTCGGTCCCGAACATCTTCCATGACTGTTCGTCTATGCAATAACGGTTGGACGGCACCTGGAAAGTAAATATGAATTCGGCACCATCGATTTTTTTGGGTTTTGTATGGACCTGTCCGTCCATCGTGTCGAAATGGAATGTCTCATCGAATCCCGTGACTCTGAAAGTTGATTCTTTCTTGGTTCTGTATATTGGTTCCTCGAAACAACATTTGAATCCAGGCAGCATCAGGAATCTGGCCTTGACTGCCTTGTCGAGCATTATCGTGTATACTCCTGCTTCTTCAATTAGTCCCGAGGATGCTGTGTTCAACTCGACCTCCATACTGTCTTCAGATCCGTCGACGCGCAGTGATCCCAAGCGCTGAACTTGGATGCGATTCATTCCACAAGCCACAGCCAACGACGAATCACAATTCTCATGGTTCACGAAGATGCGGAGCGTCGGTAGCCTATCGAACAGCATGTAAGTATTCCCATCCTGATCGCGACATTGAACATCCACCGCAGGAGTGACAATGTGTATCGACTCGTCTATAGCCTTCTCAACGGTGAAACAACGCCCGCCTAGCTGAATTGAATCTGTGGCTTCCATCATGAACCCGTACAGATTTGCACCGTTGCTCAAAATGCCGTAATCGATTGACAGCAGGCCCTCGACCGGATTGCCCCTTGCTAGTACGAGATTGAACCCGAGAGACACTTTCCTATGGGACCTCCCATTCTTGTTGAACAGAACATATCCGTCGTTGATATTGGAGAAGATGCACTTGCGGCCTAACCAAACCGTAAATTCATCAAGAGGGTCATCGAGAGGAATAGACTGCTCATCGTCCATGAGAAGCGATCCGAACTTCTCAGTCACAATCAAATTGTGTTGCCATAAAACATCACCATCTGAAGACTTCAGAGCCAGAAAAGGATCGTGACTCTCGACAACTCTCGGTGGCACGATCAGACTGAAAGCCCTCGACTCTTTATTGCATTCCATGTATGGGGGAGCTCCAATCCTGTCGCGCGTCTTACGACGGTCATGGTTCTCGGCCCATTCTCTGAACTGCATCTCATAGATGCCCAGACGGACATCATCTATGGATTCGTAGCTATTGCCGATTCTACAGATCATCTTCTTGACAATATCTCCAAACAGAGACTCGTCACGCAAGACTCTGCATGTCGGTTTGATCAGACGGGTGCCTCTGAGCTCTGGGTACGTCTGGGCGAATTCTGGATCCGAGAATACCTTTGCAATCGTATACATTGCATGGTCCAAATCGTCTGGAACGGTGCCTCTGAGAGCAACATTGTAAAAACTGTAGAGGAAATTGAAAAACGCCGCACTGTACTTGTTAGGAATGAACCCGTGAGCGATTATGTTGCCCACATACTTCATGCCTCCAAGATCCAGCTTCAGTAGCCTATAACGATCGAGCGTCCTCACGAAATACTCGCCGACCATACTCTGTTTATTCGCATCATGTCTGCATCCGATGCTGTCCCAGAACTGCACCCAGTATCTCCTGTCATCATAATAGCGCATCCCGATGTCTACCAGATAGTAAGCAAACTGAAGATCACATCTCGTCCGATTGACCTTGACAT
>CAVCVB010000064.1:7385-8735 GCA_963605395.1 Firmicutes bacterium CAG:194 | reverse complement strand
GTGTCGTACTTCATGACATCGGATGACTTGAGGGCCAAGGGCACCGATATCACCATGATGACGACCCATATGGCCAATATGGCCTTCGAGTGGCGGATGATTCCGTCCGCCAGCTTGTCGTAAATCATGGTTGTCGTCACGGCTGGTTGTTTAATAAGCCTTGTCGAAAGTCCAATCGGTTTTCCGAAGCGGTGCTGGTTATGGGCAAGAATGGAGATAAACGGGCATTCGACAATCATCGATATGCGCCGGAAACTTGGCCTGATTGTCATTTCAAAGTGTAAAAAACTAGATTAATATCTGAATCGAACATGTCAAAAACTAGATTTACATTGAATATGATAAGCTATCATGCGCCGCAAGGCCCTAGATTCCATCGACGAATGGTACCTTTCAGACCATAGGTCCGCGCTCATGCTCCGCGGGGCCAGGCAGGTCGGGAAGACATATGTCGTGAAGGATTACTGCTCTCAGAAGGGCATCCACGTTCTGAGCATCGACCTGTCGGAGGATGAGCGTTCGAGGGCCGTGTTCGAAGGGGACCTGACCGTCGATGCGCTCATCCTGAAGCTCTCGGCGGTCCACATGGATTTCGAGTTCATCCCCGGGAAGACGCTGATATTCCTGGACGAGATCCAAGACTGTCCTGATGCCCGTACGGCTCTGAAGTCCTTCGCCGAGGACGGGAGGTACCGCGTCATAGCCTCCGGCTCTCTCCTGGGGTTGAACATGGCCAAGGTCAGGCTCCCGCCGACAGGCTATGTGGAGACGATCGATGTGGGGCCTTTGGACTTCGAGGAGTTCTTGTGGGCTCTCGGAGTGCCTGAAGGACCGATCCAGGCAGTGAGGCGCTCGTTATCCGATCACGAGCCGATAGACGGGTCGATCTTCTTGACGATGAGCGAGTATTACAGGTGGTACCTCATCGTCGGAGGGATGCCGGAGGCGGTCCTGTGCTTCAGGGATCTCAGGCAGTACGGGCCGGTCCGCAGGATGCAGGAGAAGATCGTCGAAAGGTACAAGGAGGACATCCGGGAGCACGCGGGCGACGATGCTCTGAGGTCGATGGTCGAGGCCTGCTTCGATGCGGTCCCGAAGATGCTGGCGAACGATAACAAGAGGTTCGTCTTCAACGACGTCGCAGGGCAGGATCTAGGGAAGCACTACTACGACGGGCATTCCCATTATGCCGTTGCCCTGGACTGGCTGGCGATGGCCAGGACCACGCTGAGGTGCAGGAGGGTCTCCGAGATCGAGACGCCGCTTGTGGCGCAGGTCAGGGGGAACCTGTTCAAGCTGTACCTTCTCGACACGGGCCTCTTGATGAGCCTCTACGGGCCTGAGCTGGTG
>CAVCVB010000064.1:0-7375 GCA_963605395.1 Firmicutes bacterium CAG:194 | reverse complement strand
GGAGCGGCTTCCGGAGCCATAGCCGAGAACGCCGTGGCGCAGGCTTTCGCCGCTCAGGGCCGGAACCTCTATTTCTACCGCGACCCGAAAGGGCGCACCCATGCGGATTTCGTGACCTACGTCGACGGGGAGGTCTGCGCTATCGCTATCAGGACCGGGAGGAACAGGACATCCCCTTCGATCGGGAAGCTGCAGGCCGCCGGGGCCCGGGGGATCGTATTCGAGACGAGGAACTGCTTCACTGACAACAAAGGTGTGGGGCATTACCCCCTGTTCGCGGCGTCATTCATGGACTCCATAGACCATTTCGAGCTGCCCGTGCCGGATTTCAGCAGCGTGGACCGTCTGAAGGCGGAGTACGGGGGCAGCTGACCCTACTTATTAGCGCGCGCACCCGCGAAAAGGGGTATTTATAGTACACCTGACTACACACTCCCGTTAGCCATGGCTCAGTACGATTCATCAACCATTGAGAAACGCTGGGAGGAGATGTGGAAGAACGAAGCCGTCTACCGCTTCGACCCCGCTTCCGACAAGCCCGTCTTCAGCATCGACAACCCCCCGAGGTACACCTCCGGCCCCCTTCACCTGGGCCACGCCACGGGATACTCCCTTATCGACTTCGCCGCCCGTTACAAGAGGATGCGCGGATACAACGTGTTCTTCCCCCTCTGCTTCGACGTCAACGGGACCCCTATCGAGGTCAAGGTGGAGAAGAAGCACGGCATCACCAAGCTGGACACCCCCAGGCAGGAGTACAGGAGGCTCTGCGAGGAGTACGCCAACGGCTTCATCGAGGAGATGACGCACCACTTCGAGATCCTGGGAGAGAGCATGGACCCCAGCATCTACTACCAGACCGACGCCCCCTACTACAGGAGGATCACCCAGCTGTCCTTCGTGGACCTGTTCAACCGCGGCCTGGTCTACAAGGCCAACTTCCCGGTGAACTGGTGCCCCAGCTGCATGACCGCCCTGGCGGACGCCGAGGTGGAGTACAGGGACAACGTCAACAAGCTCAACTTCATCAAGTTCGCACTGGCGGACGGCTCCGGCGACGTCATGATCGCAACCACCAGGCCCGAGCTGCTGTGCACCTGCAAAGCCGTCGCCGTCCATCCGGACGACAAGGAGAAGCAGCATCTGGTCGGGAAGGAGCTCATCGCGCCCCTCTTCGGGAAGAGGGTCAAGGTCATCGCCGACCCCAAGGTCCAGATGGACTACGGGACCGGGACCGTCATGATCTGCACCATCGGGGACAAGGACGACCTCGAGTGGGTCATGAAGTACCACTTCGAGATGGAGAAGGGGATCGACGAGCGCGGCCGCATGACCGAGCTCGCCGGCAAGTACGCCGGGATGCCCGTCCTCGAGGCCAGGGAAGCGGCCATCCAGGACCTCAAGGACCAGGGGATCCTCGTCGAGCAGAAGGACAACCCCCAGCAGGTCTCCATCTGCTGGAGGTGCCACACGCCCATCGAGTACCTGCAGGTCCCCCAGTGGTTCCTGAAGACCACCGATTTCAAGGACATCATACTCAAGAGGGCCTCGGAGATCAACTGGTTCCCCGAGTTCATGAAGATCAGGCTCGAGGACTGGACCAACTCCCTGGAGTGGGACTGGGTCCTGAGCAGGCAGAGGATCTTCGCCACGCCCATCCCCATATGGGAGTGCGCCAAGTGCGGCCATGCCATCTGCGCCACCAAGGAGCAGTGCTATGTGGACCCCACCCTCGACGCCCCGCCCGTGGAGAAGTGCCCGGAGTGCGGCGGAGAGCTCATCGGATGCACCGACGTCTTCGACACATGGATGGACTCCTCCGGATCCTCGCTGTACAACACGTTCTGGGGAAGGGACGAGGAGCTCCACAAGAAGCTGTGGCCCATGTCCCTGAGGCCGCAGTCCCACGACATCATCAGGACCTGGGCGTTCTACTCCATCCTGAGGGCCCAGCAGATCGAGGACTCGATCCCCTGGGAGAACATCATGATCCACGGGTTCATCATGGCCCCCGACGGGACCCCCATGCACTCGTCCATCGGGAACGTCATCAACCCGATCCCGATCCTGGAGAACTACGGAGCCGACGCGCTGAGGTACTACGCAGCCACCTGCTCCCTCGGGATCGACCACGCCTTCAGGGAGAAGGACGTCATCCGCGGAAGGAAGCTGTGCAACAAGGTGTTCAACATCGGCCAGTTCGTCGGAAGGTTCTTCGAGGGCGTCCCCAAGGAGATGCCCGAGCTGAGGGTCGCCGACAGGTGGATCCTCTCCAAGTACTCTGCGACCGTGGAAGATGTCACCGAGTGCTTTGAGTCCTACCAGTTCGACAAGGCCATGAAAGAGGTCGAGGCCTTCATATGGCACGAGCTCGCCGACAACTACATCGAGATGGTCAAGGGCAGGAGCGACGACGCCGTCAAGTGGACCCTGTACAACGTCCTGCTGGGCAGCCTGAAGATGCTGGCGCCCTTCATGCCCCACGTCACCGAGGAGGTCTACCAGGAGAGGTTCAGAGCGACCGAGGGATGCAGGAGCATCCACCTGACCGCCTGGCCGGAGCCCGTCCTGAGGGACGAGTCCGCCGAGAAGGCGGGAGAGCTGCTCGCCGACGTGCTGGCAGCCGTCCGTTCCTGGAAGTCCGAGAAGAAGATCGCCCTCAACGCCGAGCTGGGGATGATCGAGCTCGTCGGAGCCGATGCCCAGATCCTGGCGTCCACCGTGGACGACATCAAGGAGACCACCAAGGCCAAGGACGTCAAGGTCGCTCCCGAAGCGAAGCTGACCGAGGAGGTCGTCGGAGTCAAGCCCGTGCACGCGAAGCTCGGGCCCGCCTTCAAGGCGCAGGCCAAGGCCATCGTGTCCGCCGTCGCGGCCATGCCCCCTGCGGATGCCGCCGCCGCCCTGGCCGGAGGAGCCCTCTCCCTGGACATCGACGGTGAGAAGGTCGAGGTCTCCGCGGAGTTCTTCGAGCTGGACAAGCGCCTCATGCTCGACGGGAAGGCCGTCGAGACCATCCAGGTCGGCAACGTCCTGGTGCTCATCGAGCAGTGAACAGACCGCCGGGCAGGCGCCTGCCTGCTCGGCACACCCTTTTCAAGACCGCCTCGGGGAATCCCGCGGCGTATATCGGTAGCTTCTCGTCCTGTCCCGTCCCGGGATCCTGGGTGAACTCCACCGCCTTCGTTATCAGCCCCGCGTCCAGCAGGGTCGCGGCCGACTTCCTGCGGGTGTTGTTGTGGGACCTGACCACCAGGCCCACCACGTCCTTCCCGTAGCGGACCACGAAGTCCGCCTCCTTCCTGCCGCTGCAGTAGTAGTGGGCGTCGTACCCGCCGGACCTCAGGGACCCCGCGACGCAGTTCTCCACCACGGCGCAGGGGCAGCTGTCGTAATGGCCGTTCATCATGGCGTCGCACACCCATCCGTCCAGCATGCTGGCCAGCGCCCCCGGGTCGATGTACAGCTTGTAGTAGGCCGGCACGGGCTCGGGGAGGTCGTCCATGGGGAGCTCGACCCTGTCGCACATGGTGACGATCCCGGAGTCGACCAGCCATTCCACGCTGCTGTAGCATTGCCTGCTGCCCGCTGAGCGCCGGACCCCCACCTTGGAGTAGGTGAACCTCCCGTTCACGGCCAGCTGCTCAGGCAGGGACCGGATGCATTGCGCGACGATGTCGTGCATCTTCCTGACGAAGACGAAGGCGTCATGCATCTGCTCGTTCAGGATGGACCTGGACACATCCAAGGTGTCGGCGATCCTCCTGGTGGCCACCATGGTGGAGACGGCCGCCGGCATCCCGCCGGTGATCATGTACCTGCGGAACAGGACGTTCATGGCCTCGTCCTCCTCCAGGCATATCTCCCCGTTCTCGACGATGCGCTCCTTGATGGATTCGGTGAATCCTTCTCCGATGCTCATCGCATGAAGGAACTCGGTGAAGTCGAAGGGCCTGACCTCGATGCGGTGCTCCCAGTCCCGGGGCTGCTGCCTGAAGCCGGAGGTCCCCGACGAGACGCAGGACACGACCACGGCTATGTCCATGCACTCCCTGTCGTTCAGCTTCTCGAGATGCCATGCGGCCTCGTGGCAGTACTCTATCTCGTCCAGGAGGAGGAGCGTGTCGCCGGGCACCACGGTGCCTTCTCCGAATGCGGAGTCCAGCTTCTTCGCCAGGTCGGCGGTGCATGAGCATTTGGCGATGATGCCTCTCAGCCACATGCACTCCTTCATGTCGATCTCTATGAAGCTGCCGTAGACGCGGCCGACCTCCTTCACCAGCGTGGTCTTGCCCACGCATCTCGGGCCTGTGACGACAGCGATCCTCCTAGACGTCGACATGGACCAGTCAAGGAGGTGCTGGACGCATTTTCGCCTGAACATATAAGTTGCTTGGTATTAAGAATATATAATTAATAGGTGAACGCGAGGAACCTGTTATCAGCAATTAGGACCTGATAGCATATGCCTCATGCAACGGAGGATAATAACACGCCGGACCGCCTGGACGGCAGCCCGGCTTTGAGGTTTAGAATCAGTTCTTCGCTGCGACGGCGGCGTCGACGTAGCCCTTCCAGGCCTGCTCGAGGTCCGCGCGCTGCATGGTGTCCAGGATGTACTGGGCGAACTCGTCTCCGGTGGCTCCGGTGCTCCTTCCGGTCATGACGAGCTTCTTCTCGAACTGGGTGCAGATGTCGAGGGCCATCTCGAGCTTCCTGCCTTTCTCGGTCTCGCCGATGTGGTTCATCATCAGGGCGACGGCCTTGATCATGCTGCAGGGGTCGGCGTACTGGGCGCGTCCCTCGGTGACCATCCTGGGGGCGGACCCGTGGATGGCCTCGAACATGGCGTACCTCTTCCCGATGTTGGCGGAACCGGCGGTGCCGACTCCTCCCTGGATCTGGGCGGCCTCGTCGGTGATGATGTCGCCGTACAGGTTGGGCAGGACGAAGACCTTGAAGTCGCTCCTCCTGGCGGGGTCGATGAGCTTGGCGGTGGTGATGTCGATGAACCACACGTCGTGCTTGACCTCGGGGTAGTCCTTGGCGATCTTGTCGGCAAGGTCCACGAACAGGCCGTCGGTGGTCTTGATGATGTTGGCCTTGACGATGATGGACACGTAGTTCTTGCCGGTCTTCTTGGCGTGCTCGAACCCGGCGCGGATGATCCTCTCGGTACCCTGGACGGTCGCGACGCAGAAGTCCATGGCCAGGTCGTCGGAGACGAAGAACCCGTCGGATCCGAGGGCGTAGGATCCCTCGGTGTTCTCCCTGTAGAAGGTCCAGTCGATGCCGAGCTCGGGGACGGACACGGGCCTGACGTTGGCGAACAGGTCCAGCTCCTTCCTCATGGCGACGTTGGCGCTCTCGATGTTGGGCCAGGGGTCTCCCTTGGCGGGCGTGGTGGTGGGCCCTTTGAGGATGACGTGGCATTTCTTCAGCTCTGCCAGGGTGTCGTCGGGGATGGCCTTCATGACCTCGGCCCTCCTCTCGATGGTCAGTCCGTCGATCTGCCTGATCTCGACCTTTCCGGCCTTGATCTTGTCGGCCAGGAGGAACTCCATGACCTTCTGTGCGGATGCGCATATGTAGGGCCCGATGCCGTCTCCGCCGCAGACTCCGATGATGAGCTTGTCCAGCTTGGAGTAGTCGATCCAGTCCCCTTCGGACTTGAGGACCTCCACTCTCTCCAGCTGTCTTCTGATGAGGGCGCCGAACTTCTCCTGCGCCACCTGGATGGCTTTCTCGTCCACCATTTGTATCGTTCGGCGGGTAGAAATTACACATATAATAACGCGCGCGCGAGAAGGCGCAGGATGGATGCGGAAGATGCTTAAGGGAAGGGCGGGCGGAGGCCCGCCGTTGTGCGCCGTCAGTCCTGCACGGTGCTCATCTTGAGCCCGACGATACCGACGATCGCGACCATCATGAACGCCACCATGCCGAGGTTGATCTTCTCGATCCCTATGATGGCCGATGTGATGATGGTCAGGATGACCCCGATCCCGATCCATACGGCGTAGGCCGTCCCCATCGGTATCCCGCTCTTCATCGGGATGGACAGGCACAGCATGCTGATGATCAGGCTCACCACCACGATGATGTCCCATACCAGGTTGGTCATCCCGTCGGTGTAGTTCAGCCCGACGGACCATCCGACCTGGAAGAAGCCTCCGATGACTATGATCACCCAGGCCATGGCCTTGTTCTGCAGCTCCATATCAGGCACCTCCCGACATCAGTCTGATCCCTATGACGCCTATCACGATGAGCGCCAGGAAGAATATCATCTTCGGCGTCACGCGGTTCTTGTACAGGAAGTACCCCGCGACGACTGTTCCGATCGCACCGATCCCTGCCAGGATGCTGTATGCGACCCCGGGTCCTATCTGCGTGACGGCCAGAGAGAGGAAGTAGAGGCACAGCCCGACCGATATGATGGTCGCAGCGCCCCACTTCAGGTTCTTGAAGTTCTCTGACTTGTCGAGGAAGATGACCCATATCGGCTCCAGGATGCAGGCTATTATGAGAAATACCCATGCCATCCCCACGCTAATGTCCAATTCGTTTCCTCCTTACCTAACGGCATGTTGCCATCGCCAGAGAGCGTATTTTAAAGCTTGTTGTTGGATGGATGATGGTCATATCTTTTGATATCCTTCTTTTCGGAAAAAAGATGATAGATGTAAGACATCATGATTCATTCTGAACATTGAACAACATGGTTCATCGTTTTACGGTCATAATGTTCGGGATATCTATTTTCTTGATGGCGTTTCAATCGAAAACAGACTGAATTTTTCAAGGCTGAAAAAACGCGAAAAACCTCGGTTGGACAGAACCATTAAATATTATATCCTTGGAGAAAATCTTAGAAGGCCATATTTTCCAGCCATCGCGTCTTATCTCCTTATCCCTGGGGCCGGTCCGACAATGTAACCTGCATGCATCCTATGGCCGTTCGACGGTTCCATGTCGGTGAACGTGGGATTGTCACCTTTAAAGCCTAGATGATGCATTGACCCGGTCGGATGCCCTCAGACACAGATGCGAAGGAGTCCGCCGCGCCAAAGGAGAAAAAGACGGCGACCGCTGTGAAGCTCGCGAGCAAGCAGCAGGAGATCTCCGTTACGGAGTTCTTCGAGAAGAACAAGCAGATCCTCGGCTTCGACTCCCGTTCGAAGTCCCTTCTCATGGGGATCAAGGAAGCTGTGGACAACTCGCTCGACGCGTGCGAGGAGGCAGGCTTCCTCCCCGACATAGAGGTCAAGATAGAGAGGCTCAACGACGAGGACTACAAGATCACCATCGAGGACAACGGTCCCGGGATCGTCCACAAGATGATGCCCAACGTCTTCGGCCGCCTGCTCTACGG
>CAVCVB010000063.1:0-8796 GCA_963605395.1 Firmicutes bacterium CAG:194 | reverse complement strand
CAACGAGGACAACCCCATGATCGGATGGAGGGGATGCTCCAGGTACGTCTCCGACAGCTACCGCAGGGCGTTCATGTGCGAGCTCAAGGCCATCAAGAAGGTCAGGGACGAGATGGGGCTCAAGAACCTCAACATGATGCTCCCGTTCGTCAGGACCGTGGAAGAGGTGCAGGACATCACCGAGATGATGAGGTCCGTCGGCCTCAGGAGGGGCAGGGACTTCAAGCTCTACCTGATGGCGGAGGTCCCGGTCAACGTGTTCATGGCGGACAAGTTCTGCGAGTACTGCGACTGGTTCTCCATCGGGTCCAACGACCTCACCCAGCTTGTAATGGGGAGCGACAGGGACTCCGATATCCTCGGCCACATGGGATACTTCGACGAGAGGAACGAGGGGGTCAAGAGGGCCATCGCCCAGCTGATCAAGGTCGCCCACGAGCACGGGAGGCACGTCAGCATCTGCGGGCAGGGGCCGTCCGTGTACCCCGAGTTCACAGAGTTCCTGGTCGAGCAGGGGATCGACTGCATCTCCCTGAACCCCGACACCTTCGCGAAGACCAAGAGGATCATCGCCTCCGCGGAGCAGAGGGTTCTGCTCAGGGACCTCAGGAACCTGAGGAACAAGTTCCTCGAGTGAGGACAGAAACGCCGGAGGAGGGATCCCTCCGGCACTTTCCTTTTTCCGCTTTTTTTTTTCAGGGGCCGAGTGACGTTATCGGCACCACGTAGACCCCGTCAGGGCGCCTGTATGCGTAGACGGCCATTCCGCAGACCACGCACAGGAACGACACCGGCTTGCCTTCTTTGGTGAAGAAGTCGTTGAGCTTCAAGAGATTCTCGGCGGCGGCATCTATCTGCCCCGTGCCCAGCTTGACCTCTATGGCGCCCCAGCGCCCGTCGCGGGCCTCCACCACTGCGTCGATCTCCCTTCCGCGGCCGTCGCGGTAATGGAACATGCGGCCGCCGTTGTGCTCGATGTACAGCCTGATGTCATGGAGGCAAAGGGACTCGAACATAGGTCTGAATGCGCTCAGGTCCTTCATCAGGAGCTCCTTGTCGAGGTTCAATGCGGCAATCGCCATGGACACGTCGGAGAGATGGCGCTTCGATGCCTTCCCTATGCGGGCGTCCGACCTTAATTTGAGGCTGTAGCTGGGGATGTCGTCTATCGCGTGCACCCTGCGAAGGCAATCCATGTAGTCGTAATAGGTCTCGATGGCCATGGTTTCGTTGTCGTTCTCCAGCATCCCCGACCTGACGCTCCTGTCGGAGGCCAGGGTGCATTCGTTCCTCGCCAGCGAACGCAACAGCATCGCCATCTTCTCCTCGCTCCTATGTTTCCCGTCCAGCCCGGCAGCATCGGCTGTCAGCCGATTGAGATGGCCTATCGCGGACAGCTTCGGATCCCCATCGGTTCCTAATGAACCGGGCCATCCGCCCCTGACCGCCAGGTCGATGAGGCGCTCCAGGGACGCTGGCCCGCATTCCTTCATCCCGGACCATCCGTCGAACAGCGAGGCCAGGGACACCGAGCCGTCTGAGTCTCCAGACTCGTACAGGCTCATCGTGCGCATCTTTACGGCTCCTATGCGCCCGGCACCGCTGTGGACGTACTCATCGCGCCTGGGAGCTATGGAGCTTGTGAGGATGAGGCGCCCCTTCCTCCGGAACGTATCCACCTCCGTGCGGACCATGTCCCATATCGCAGGGACCTCCTGCCATTCGTCTATCAGACGGGGCTCGCCGCCCTTCAATACAATGCGCGGATCGGCGGAGACGAGGTCGCGGTTGGAGATAGCTCCCGGAGAATCGGCCACCTTGATCTCGCTCTCCGCATGGCTCTCGGCCGTCCATGTCTTCCCGCAATAGCGGGGACCTTCGATGGAGACTGCGCCGAAGGTCTTCAGCATGGCATCGATCCTGTCGTCCAGGAGCCTCTTCCTGTAGCCTCCCTGCGCCAGAGTCGCGACTGATTGTTGCTTTTGGGTCATGGTAGAAGGTTTTCCTGCTATCCGGTAGAAGGTTTTCCAACCAGTGCTCAAAGTCAGGCCCACGGTTCAGAGCTTCTCCATGACGATGGCCGGGACTTTTCCTTTGAAGGCTATGCCGTAGAGATACGTGGTGCCACTCATGCCGCTGTAGTAACGGTTCTCATGGATCTGGCCGATGGCCTTGCGGGCGAGCTCCTCCATCTTCTCGGAGGAGCCGTCATCGTCCTCACAGGAGCCGTCGTCCTTGAGGCGCTTCAACTCCATTATCACATTAGGCCCCGGCCCGGAGATCCTCTTCATGCGAATGTCGTAGTATCCGTCGCCGGCCTCGCGGTCGTCGAGGATCTCGTATGCCGGGGATTCCCTGATGACCAGACCTGTTATGAACGCCTCGTAAGGGAACTCGGACGTGAGTATGCGGAAGCTGAGGGCCTCCATCAGCTCGGTGAGATCGGATGTCATCTTCGGGACGTCCCCGGCCTTGATGGCCGTGAGGAAGCCGTTCAGATGCTTGTTGACGTTGTCGCCGAACCTCTCGAGGATGCTCTCTCTGAAAACGGTGATCATCTCCCTGTTCGGTATCGAGATGATGTAGTCATCACCGTTGTAGACTGCGTTCAGATATCCTGTGGCGACCATCATCGAGAATATCGCATCATCGGATGAATGCAGGTCGCAGTATGCGATGTTGCGACGGATGTCGGCAGTCGTCGTGCCTCCGGCGCAGAGCTTCTCCAGCTTCTCCCAGGTCTCGCTGTCGGTCCTGCACAGCAAGTCGCCGATTATCGAGTTCCCGCTGGTGCTGGCCCAGTGTGAAGCGGCTTCGAAGTGAGTGTCCACGTACATCAGGATCGACCAGGGGTTGTAGACATCCGCGTTCCCGAACCTGTATCCGTCATACCATTCCTTGGCTTCGGCCAGCTTCTCCGGGTGGCCGTTGTCGGCGAGGAGCTTTTCCACCTCTGCCTGGGTGAATCCGAACATCTCGTCGTACTGCGTGTCGAACAGGTCGTACACCCTGAAGTTGTTCACTCCGGAGAAGATGCTCTCCTTCGAGACCCTCGTCACACCTGTCAGGACGGCGAATCTCATGCTGGTATTGGTCTTGAGCGCTTCCCCCAGGACGTCCCTCATCAGATTCTTCACATCCTCATGCAGCTCAGGCCTCCCATATGTCATGTTCATGGGATGGTCGTACTCGTCAATCAAGATGATAGGCTTCTTGCCGTAATGCAATTCAATCATCTGACAAAGATACTTGACAGAGTTCGTCAGAGTGTCGTAATCTGCCGTACCTTCTGCCAGTTCCCTGTACCATCTGATGAGTTTGGAAGGCAGCTTCTCTGAGTCGGCCAGCTCTTCGAAATCGCCATAGAGGTTGATGATGTAATTCTTGAAAGATGTCTTGAAGATGTCGTAGCTGTGCGTTTTCAAGCCCTTGAAGTTCAGGTTGATGATTATGTTGCTGTTCTTCTCTGCATCATCGGGGCGGATCTCCGATACCTTCAGGTCCGAGAAACGGTCCCTCTCGCCGGCGTACCTGATGTTCAGGTACGCGTCCAGCATGCTCATGTTCAGGGACTTGCCGAACCTGCGGGGGCGCGTGAAGAGCATGACCTTGGACGAGCTCTTCAGGACCATGTCTATCAGCGGGCTCTTATCCACATAGTAAGAGTCAAGGTCCCTCAACTCCCTGAAATCATCGTTTCCGACCGGCATCCCTTCCATGTTCTCGTCCTTGTTCGCCATATGCGTTGCCTCCTTTTTATACATCCCATCGACCAGCGGTGTTCGATCGTGCCTGATGAGGCATATGGCGTCCGAATTTAATAACCCCACGCTGTAATGATTGTAATGTCAGTATGGTTTGTAATGTTGATTTAAGCTATTACTATCTAAATATAAACGATCCACGAAGAACAATCCGGCAGAGATCGGGAAAAGGACCGCCCTCCCTGCGCGTCGCCACGCAAGGAAGGCGCAGAAAGTTCAGTTCTTGGTGCTGTCCATCAGCCTCTGGTTGATGGCGGAGGCCTCCTCGCTCGGCAGGAGCATGGTGGTGACCTCCATGAACGGGTGCTTGGAGCCCTCGATAATCTTCACATCGTCCAGGTTCCTGAGCCCCCACCTCTCGGCGGTCTTCTCCAGCCCGAACTTGACGTCCAGGTCCGTGGGCACCAGCACGATGGCCTTGAAGGTCTTCAGGCCCATCTTCTTGGCGGCCATTATCCTGTGGTGGCCGTCCACCAGCAGGAACCCGTTACGCCTCTCCACCACGATCAGGGGCTCGTTCAGCCCCCTCTTGAGCTCGTACTGCCTGCCGATGAGCTCGTCCATGTAGACCTCCTTCTGGGAGGGGATGATCTGGTCCACGGGGATCTCCCTGTTGACGACCTTCATCCTGACCCCGTTCTGCTGCTCCAGGAAGTTCTTGACGGACATCACCTTGCCGGGACGGGACTTCTCGATCTGGGACCTGACGATGTCTATGTTGGATATGATCCCCACGAGCTTCTTGTCCTCGTCCACCACCGGCAGGTTCCTCAGGCCGTACCTGAACAGGATCCTGGTGGCGTCCTCGATGTTCATAGAGGGTATGGCGCACAGGGTCCCGCGCTTCATGACGCTGCGGATCTTCGCATCGGGCTTGTCGATGTGGCGGAGGAGCTCCTTCGCCGTGACGAAACCGAGGAGGTATCCCTTCTCGACTATGGGGAACCCGTGGAAGTTCGAGTTGATGATCTCCTGCCTTACCTGCTCTACCGTCATGTCAGGGGTGATCGTGTGCACGTTCCTGACCATGTACTCTCCTACTGTGGCTTCTGGCATCTGGACCGTGTATGGAGGTTGCGTTTATAGGATGTTTGGATGGAGAGCGGCCAGAAGCTCCGGAGAGGGGGCGCCGGTCCCCCGTGCCGGCCGCTCCGCGGCCGGCGGGGGCCCGGCACCGGCGTGATTCAGACAGGAGAGGCTTCACGCCCCTTGCAGGAATCCAGGCCGGGCGGAAACCTTGTTAATACCATCGCCGCAATACACCGCTCAGAAGGATAACCATGAGCGGACCGTTGCTTACAGAAGAGGCCATCGAAGAACAGACCAGGCTGCAGAACGCCCTCGGGAACATAGAGCACATCATCATCGTCATGAGCGGGAAAGGAGGGGTCGGGAAGAGCACCGTGTCCTCCAACCTGGCCGCCGCCCTCGCCATGCAGGGCAAGGACGTCGGTGTGATGGACGTGGACATCACCGGGCCCAACATCCCCAAGATGTTCGGCGTGGAGTCCCAGCCCATCCGCGCGGAGAACGACATGCTCATCCCCGTGATGGTGCCGCCGTCGATCAAGATCATGTCGATGGCATTCCTGCTCCCCAGCCCCGACTCCCCCGTCATGTGGCGCGGGCCCGTCAAGATGGGAGCGATCAAGCAGTTCATCGAGGATGTCAACTGGGGCCACCTGGACTACCTCGTGGTGGACATGCCCCCCGGAACGGGAGACGAAGCTCTCTCCATAGTGCAGCTCATGCCCAAGGCCGACGGGATGGTCATCGTGACCACTCCCCAGGATGTGGCGCTCCTCGACAGCAGGAAGTCCCTGACATTCGGAGCCGAGACCAAGATCCCCATAATCGGCATCGTGGAGAACATGAGCGGGTTCGTCTGCCCCTGCTGCGGCACTGTTACTGATATCTTCAAGAGCGGCGGCGGAGAGAGGGCCGCCAAGGAGCTGAACGTCCAGTTCCTCGGAAGGGTGCCCATCGAGCCCGCGGTTGCGGATTCCGGAGACTCCGGGATGCCCGTGGTCCTGAAGTACCCCGAGTCCGCCTCGGCCAAGGCGTTCGAGGAGATCATCGGGAAGATCGTCAAGACAGTGAACTGAGATGAGGGTGATCGTCATCTCCGAGGGGGAGTCCCTGGACTCCTACGTGGCCGACGACTTCGGCCACGCCCCCTTCTTCCTGCTGGTGGACTCCGACACCCTGGACTATCACGTCATAGTGAACGAGTACAAGGACTCCGAGCAGGGCGCCGGCTTCGCCGTCGCCGATGCGATAGTCTCCATGGGGAACGTGGACGCCGTCATAACAGGAGGGATCGGAATGCACGGCATGAAGATCCTGAAGGACGGGGGCATCGACGTGTCCTATGACGAAGAGGGCACGGTCGAGCAGTGCGTCACGGATTACGTGAGGCGCGTGGAGCGCCGGAAGAGCTTCTCCCAGAAACCCGAATGAGCGGGAAGGGGGTCACACCCCTTTCCTGTCCCCCCATATGATCTTGTGCAGCTGGGGGAGGACCCTTATGTCCAATCCCTCTTGGAGGACGCGGTCCACCAGATGCTCCAGCCTGTCGGTGCCTCCGACGGGGCCGAAGATGACCGGGCACTTTATGTCGTGCCCTTTCACGAAATCTATGGCGAAATCCAGGTCGTCATCGTCCTTGATGACGAACTTCAGCTGGTCTTTCCCTGATAGCAGACCGATGTTGGAAAGGCACATCCTGTCGGTCATGCCGGACGAGGGGCACTTGATGTCCATGCTGATCATCACCAATGGGTGATTGGGAACGCAGGACAGGTCCACGGAGCCGTTGGTCTCCAGGACGACCTGTATGCCCTTCTGGACGAGCTTCCAGATGAGCTCCAGCGACTCGTGCTGGAGCATGGGCTCCCCTCCCGTCAGGCATACTCTGTAGCAGTCTCCGACGCGGGCGACGATGCCGTCGACGGACATCTCCTCCCCGCCTTCGAAGGAGTAGCCGGTATCGCACCAAGCACAGCGAAGATTGCATCCGACGGTCCTGACGAACACCGTGGGCGCGCCCATGGTGAGGCCCTCGCCCTGGATGGAGTTGAATATCTCACAGATTCTCATCATGCTCGTACTCGATCTCGTCCTTGTAACCGGCTTCCTTGAAGCCCTTGAGCCTCAGGCGGCAGGAGTCGCAGTGGCCGCATGCCTTCTCCCCGCCGTTGTAGCAGGACCAGGTCAGATGCAGGGGTGCTCCGAGCTTCTTCCCGCGCCTGACGATGTCTGCTTTGCTATCGTAGAGGATGGGGGTCATGACCTTTATCGGGCGGCCTTCCACTCCGGCCTTGGTCCCTTTCCCGATCATGTTCTCGTAGGCCTCGAAGAACTCGGGGCGGCAGTCGGGGTATCCCGAATAATCCACAGCGTTGGCGCCTATGTAGATCCTGTCGGCGTCGATGGACTCGCACAATCCGGCGGCGATGCTCAGGAAGATGATGTTCCTTGCGGGGACATAGGTTATCGGTATCTTGGCGTCCAGCTCGCCCTCCCTGTCCAGGGGGACGTCCAGGTCCTGCCTGGTGAGGGCAGACCTGAAGGATGACAGGTTGAGGTCGATCACGACGTGGTCGACGTTGTAGAATCTGCAGACGTTCTCGGCGGAGACTAATTCCTTAGTATGCCTCTGGCCGTACCTGAAGCTGATGGCGGTGACCTTGCATCCGTCAGCTATCGCCTGGGCGAGGGTGGTGGTGGAATCCAGTCCTCCGGAAAGCAGTACAACAGCGTTGGTCATTCACAGCGCCTCCGTGTACCATGCGGTCTGCCCGCGCTCCTCGTCGAGGCCGATGGAGACGGATCTCACATTGTCCGGGAACTCGATCTCCGAGACGATCCTCTTGGTCATGAGCTTGGACATCTCCTCGGCGGTGGTGTTGGGGATCTCCAGGAGGACCACGTCCTCCCTGGGGAACACGTAGCGCTTCCCGCAGCTGACCGCCTCCACGGAGACGTCGGTGATGTCCAGCTTGACGTCTTGGGATTCCGTCGGCAGGAGGGTCTTGTGGTCCAGCTCGTCGATCATCGCCTTGAGGGCCTTCTTCAGCACCACGAAGTCCATGATCATCCCTTCTGCTCCGATATCGCCTTCGAGCCTGAGCCTGACGATGTAGGAGTGGCCATGTAGCCTGGAGCATTTCTCGTGCCTCGGTATGAAATGGCATGCCGAGAACCTTATGCCCGAATAACCGCCGTCGATCTCTAGATACAATCTCTCATTCCTCCGTCAGCTTCATCGCCAGGGCGATAGAGTCCCTGTAATCGGTTTTGGCGCGGGAGGTGTCCACGAAGACCTTCCCGCTGTTGACCACCGGGGCTCCGAGCGCCTTGGCGCCGCAGACCAGGTGCATGGTCCTGAATATTATGTTGCCCGTGATGCCTTCAGGCGCGATTATTATGTCCGCGTCCCTGACGGCGTTCTCTATGAGGATCTGGCAGGGGTAGGCGTCGTAGCCGTCGTCGGACAGCCTTTTGGCGAGGGCGTTGGCGTTCTCGATGGAACGGTCCACGACCTTGCATCTTCCCACGTCCTCGTCCCTTCCGCCGGACATGATGGCGATGCGGGAGCCCATTCCGATCCTCTCGGCGAGCTTGGCGGACCTGGATGCCAGGCCGTACTTCTGGTCCTCGGTCCAGCCTTCGTCGATGCCCACTGGGGCAAGGATCATGAGCCTGCCTCCGGCAGGCTCCATGAAGGCCACCCTCTCGAGGGCGGGGAGGCCGAGTCCGTGCTTGAGTATGGGCAGGAGCATGGACGATGACATGTCCCCGCGGACGGCCGCGTCTATCTTCCCTTTCACGAGGTCGTCGACGAGCTCGTTGGGATCGTCGTAGATCCTGACATCATGACCCTCCATGGCCAGGACGCTGCGCTCCACGTTGCCTGCGTCCGAGCCGCGGCCGATCCCGACCTTCACGTCCGGGAGGCTTCCGCTCAAAAGGGTCTTAGAGGTGAACATCGGGACCACCCATCGCGTAGTTCCATATACCCTTTCGCATG
>CAVCVB010000062.1:0-8930 GCA_963605395.1 Firmicutes bacterium CAG:194 | reverse complement strand
TGCGTGGCCATCCTGCTCGAGGTCATAGCCCTGATAGCGACCAGGAGGTCCAGGAGCTGAGAGAGGATGCCGTCCGGTCCCCCCGTCAGAAGGAGGGCCCGAAGGCATCCGATCATGCTATATCCTCATGAAACGGGGCCCGGCCATCCGGACCCCACCTTAACCCGGGCCTCCGGCCCGGGCCATCTCTTCTATTCTCCCGCCACAGCGATGCTGGAGATGCGGGACCGTGGCGGAGAAGGGGCCAAAGGCCCCCTTTTATCCATGCCTCGGGAACGTCTGATGCTGACTGTGGCTCGAACCCGCGCTTGCGTGAAATGCTTGCTCAAATAGGGACATCCGGGATCCATCCGACCGGGCATCGGGAACCCCGCGCGGATCTGCAATCGGCCAGGCACGAAGGTTGTTGCGCACACATTAACTATAGAGACCCTCATGCACCTGGCATGGGATTGGAAGATGACCTCTACGAAGAGCTGTACGCTCTCAGAGAGAGCATAAGGGAAGAGCGCAGGATGTCCTCGGGACGCATCCCGATCGTGTGCCCGGACGAGGCGCTGAGGGAGATGGCCCAGCGCGTTCCGACGAAAGCGGAGGACTTCACGGCCATCGTCGGGGTCGGGGACAGGTTCGTGGACCTCTACGGAGAGGAGTTCCTCAACGTCACGAGGAAGTACGCCATAACGGCGGCCAACGGCGGGTCCATAGATGCCGAGGCGGCCAAGACCCTAAGGGAGCTGGAAAAGAAGCTCATCAACATCAGCAAAGGGAACCGCCTGATCTTCCAGCCCAAGATCTCCAGGAAGAACGCCTTCGACCTCATGACGCTCCCCGACGTGGACGTCATGGGCCTCCTGTTCGGGAGGAAGAGGGTGCTCAAGCTGTGCGACTCCGCCAAGAGCCCGGAGGCCGCCAAGGTGTACAAGCACCTGAACGAGATCATCCGCGAGGTGTCCCGCGAGCAGAGGGACAAGGGTCAGTACGACCTGTACATCGCCTATCCATTCGTGCAGGGGAAGATGCCGGACAACGACATAGACGTCCGCGCGCCCCTCGCGCTGTTCCCCGTCATCATGGAGAAGGACGCCAGGACCGTCACGCTCTCCCTCGACAACTCCAGGGATGCCATCTACAACAACACGCTCATACTCGGGTTCATCAAGTCCAGCGGCCAGAACAGGCCCCTGCCGGACAACGTCATCGACGAGTACACCGGAGAGAACTTCCTCACCAACCTGGTCGACTTCTACGAGCAGAACGGCATCAAGCTGATCACCAACTACAGCCTGCCTGTCCCGTTCACCGAGTACAAGGCAGGGGAGTTCCCCAAGTACCTGGCCGGGGACATGGAGATGGTCCCCAACATCATGATCGGGAAGTACCCCACGTACTCCAGCTCCATCCAGAAGGACTTCGACGGGATGCTGGCCGGCCGCGAGATCAACGGGATCCTCAACGACCTGATCGTCGACCTGAACAAGACGGACTTCCTCTCGGAGTCCCCCGCGCCGCTGAGCGAGAAGGAGCTGCAGGACAAGGGGCTCAACGCCTCCGAGAAGGACCTGGTGTACATCAACTCCCTGAACAGCTCCCAGGAGAACATCCTCACTGCCATGGACCGCGGCGACGAGATCGTCGTCCAGGGGCCTCCGGGGACCGGGAAGTCGCAGGTCATCACCGGCCTGATAACATCGGCCGTGATCAAGGGCAAGACCGTGCTCATGGTGTCCGAGAAGAAGACCGCGCTGGACGTGGTCTACTCGCGCATGGGGACGCTGTCCAAGTACTGCCTGCTCATCGACGACGTCGGCAACAAGGAGCTGTTCTACAGGCAGCTCGGCAGGATGCTGGAGTCCGGCGAGCCCAAGGGGTACGTGGACCTGGACACCGTGTCGGACGGCATAGACAAGGACGTCTCCGTCCTGGACGACATCGCCCGCACCATGTACAGCCCCTGCGACTTCGGGATAGCCCCTTACAAGCTCTACTCCATGGACAGGTGGCTGGACCCCAACGACAGCCGCCAGGTCGAGGAGTACCGCACGCTGAAATCGTGCATCGAGCCCTCGCTCCTGGGCCTGAAGTACGACGACATCACCGAGCTCCACAGGAAGTTCGGGGACCAGGCCCTGATGAGGAACTTCAACGAGTACATGCAGCTCACGGAGCAGAACCCCTGGTTCACTCAGATGAAGCCCGACCTCTCCGAGTTCGACATCGGGGAGATGAAAGCAGGCCTGCTGGACCTGGACAGGCAGATCAGCGAGCTCAACTCCAAAGGGTTCCTGGGAAGGATGTTCAGCAAGGGGAAGGTCGAGCGCGAGGCCACCGCCCTCACCGGGCGCTACTTCGCCGGCATCAACAAGCACACCGTGGACAAGGTCATGGCCGACCCCAAGGCCATGTTCAACGCCCTTGACGGTTATGGGACGTACTCCGCCAGGTCCACCGTCTATTCCAAGCTGACCCCGTACGAGCGCAGCTACGGCGGCGACATCCTGAGCATATCCTCGGCCACGAGGATGTCCTACGCGGACAGCAACGACAGGATGTACAAATGGATCCTCAACGACCACCTCCAGAGGTTCGACGCGTCCCACAAGGACATCATGCAGGAGATATGGGACTTCGAGAGCATCATCGCCGACATGGACAGGAAGATCGAGGCCAAGAGGAGCCTCTCCAAGGAGAAGGCCGAGGAGGTCTTCAGGGAGAACCTGAAGTACATCACCGAGTCCAAGAGGCGCGGGGACATCAACAGGATCGTCGAGTCCAAGAGGAAGTGGAACCTGAACAAGTTCGTCTCCAGGTACGGGTACGAGCTGTTCAAGGGGGTCCGCGTGTGGCTCCTCACGCCCGAAGTGGTGTCCGAGATCCTGCCCCTGGAGATGGGCATATTCGACATGCTGATCTTCGACGAGGCCTCCCAGATGTACGTGGAGAAGGGAGTGCCCTCGATCTACAGGGCCAAGAAGGTCGTCGTGGCAGGCGACCACAAGCAGCTGCGCCCGTCGTCCCTCGGAGTGGGGAGGATAGAGTACGACAGCGACGAGGACGACCCGGAGGACATCGTGTCCGCCGCGCTGGAGGAGGAGAGCCTGCTGGACCTGGCCCGCGCCAGGTACGACTCCATCCTGCTGAACTTCCACTACCGCTCCAAGTACGAGGAGCTCATCGCGTTCTCCAACTACGCGTTCTACGGCGGGAGGCTGTACGTCTCCCCCAACGTGAACGAGCCGGAGAGGCCCCCGATAGAGGTGTTCAAGGTCAACGGGCTTTGGGAGGACAAGTCCAACCGCGCCGAGGCCCAGAAGATCCTCGCCCTGCTGAAGGAGTTCTTCATCCAGAGGAGGAACAACGAGACCGTGGGGATAATCACGTTCAACGCCTCCCAGAGGGACCTGATAAACGATGTCATCGACGAGGAATGCGCCAACGACCCGGCCTTCGGGAAGATGGTGGCCGAGGAGATGAAGAGGTTCGACAACGGAGAGGATGTCGGTCTGTTCATCAAGAACATCGAGAGCGTCCAGGGAGACGAGAGGGACGTCATCATGTTCTCCGTCGGATACGCCAAGAACTCCGAGGGCAAGCTGATGCAGAGGTTCGGATGGCTGAACAACCGCGGCGGGGAGAACCGCCTGAACGTGGCCATCTCCAGGGCCAAGAAGAAGATCATGATCGTCACGTCCTTCGACCCGGAGGACCTGCAGGTCGAGGAGACCAAGAACGAGGGTCCCAGGATCCTGAAGAAGTACCTCCAGTACGCCAACGCCGTCAGCAGCGGCAACAGGGGCCTGGCCGACACCATCCTGCACTCCTTCGGCGACGACCGCTGGAAGACCGGCGAGAGCTTCGACTCTGGACGCATAGCGGACAGGGTGTACAACGCCCTGACCCGCAAGGGCTACACCGTGGAGAGGAACGTCGGTATCGGAGGGTACCAGATCGACCTGGCCGTCAAGCAGAACGACAGGTTCATCCTCGGAATAGAATGCGACAGCAGGCTGTACGAGATGTCCTCTTCCACCAGGGAGAGGGACTACCACAGGCAGAAGTACCTTGAGTCCAGGGGATGGAAGATCCACAGGGTCTGGACCCCCGGCATGTGGAAGGACCCCGAGAAGGAGATCTCCAGGATCGTGCAGGCCATCGAGAGGGCCCACTGAGGCGATGGCATGGATTTCGGGAAGCTGTACAAAGACAGGTACTCCTGCAGGTCGTTCGCATCGGACGCCGTAGGGGATGATGACCTGAACGAGATCCTCGAGGCCGGGAGGATGGCGCCCAGCGCCCGCAACCTCCAGCCGACGGCGGTCATCGCCGTGAGGTCGGCCGAAGGGCTCTCTTGGATCGACGCCGCGTGCAACAGGCACGGCGCCCCGCTGGCCCTAGTCGTGTGCGCCGACACCGAGGCCTCCTGGGAGAGGCCCTACGACGGCAAGCGCTCCGGCGACGTGGACGCGACGATCGTCATGGCTCAGATGATGTACCGCGCCGAGGAGCTCGGGTACGGGACCCTCTGGATCGGCATGTTCGATCCCGTCAAGGTCTCGGGAGCCTTCGGCCTCGGTGACAGGCTGGCCCCGGTCGGCATCCTCGCCGTGGGCCGCAGGGCCGACGCGACCTCCGCCAACCACGGCGTCAGGAAGCCCATGGAGGAGTTCGCCAGGCTCTCCTGAGCCTCCTCCCCCTTTTCTTTTTAGGTCTGGCTAAATCTATATATTCCCAGCAATATGCTGGGAATATGTCCAAGACAACTCTGAAGATCGAAGGAATGATGTGCGAGGGCTGCGTCAAGTCCGTCAAGACCGGTCTCGAGAAGGTCGACGGCGTCCAGTCAGTCGACGTCAACCTGAAGAAGGGCACCGCCACGGTCGTCCAGGAAGGGGTCTCCGACGAGGCGCTCATCGCCGCAGTCGTCGATGCCGGATTCAGGGCATCCGTCAAGCACGGCCTGTTCTCATGACATCGCGCACCTTCCGCATCGGAGGAATGACCTGCGCCGCATGCGTCGGCAGGGTCGAAGGGGCTATACGCGCCCTGGACGGGGTGTCCTCGGCCTCGGCCAACCTCGGGAGCAACACCGCCACGGTGGAGTACGATCCCGGCAAGGTCAGCGAAGATGACATCGTCCGCGCCGTCACGGCCGCCGGCTACCAGGTGGTGGACGACGACATAGTGAAGGCCTCCGAAGACGAGAAGGCAGCGCTCAAGGTCCGTTTCAGGGACCTGATCATCTCGATAGCGTTCACCATCCCGCTGAGCATAGTCGCCATGGGGCACATGTTCGGCCTGGAGATCCCTCTGGACCCCCTGCCGTTCTGCCTCCTGCAGCTCGTCCTGTGCATCCCCGTGATGTACGGCGGGAGGAGGTTCTACAAGAAGGGGATCCCGGCACTGTTCTCCCGGAACCCCACCATGGACTCGCTGGTGTCCGTAGGGACGCTGGCATCCCTTTTCATGGGGCTGTACAACACGTACCTGGTCTACGGCGGCGACATGCATGCGATGCACTCGCTGAGCTACGACTCCGTCGGCATGATCATCTCGCTGGTCAGCATCGGGAAGTACCTGGAGGCCAGGTCGAGGATCCGCACCAACGACTCGCTCATGAAGCTGCTGTCGATGGCCCCCGACGAGGCCACCGTCATCAGGGACGGCTCGGAGATGGTCGTCCCATCGTCCGAGCTAGCCGTGGGCGACATCATGCTCATCAGGCCGGGATCCAAGGTCCCTGCCGATTCCGTCGTCGTGTCGGGATCGTCCACGGTGGACGAATCCATGCTCACCGGGGAGAGCGTCCCCGTCGAGAAGAAGGAGGGCGACCTGCTCTACGGCGCCACAGTCAACGGGGCGGGGAGCATGAGGGCCCGCGTGGAGAAGGTCGGAGAGGACTCCGTCCTGTTCCAGATCGCCCGCATGATGGAGATGGCCCAGAGCACCAAGGCCCCCGTGGCGGACATCGCCGACAGGGTGGCGGCGGTGTTCGTCCCCGTGGTGATGCTCATCGCCGTTCTCGCAGGGCTCGGATGGCTCCTGGCGGGCCGCGAGCCCCAGTTCTGCCTGACGATCGCGATATCCGTGCTGGTCATATCCTGCCCCTGCGCGCTGGGCCTGGCGACGCCGCTTGCCATAGTCATAGGGACGGGCGTGGGATCCAAGCACGGCATCCTCTACAAGACCGCCGCATCCCTGGAGATGGCCGGCAGGATAGACACCGTCGTGCTGGACAAGACCGGGACATGCACCGTCGGGCACCCCGAAGTGGTGGCCGTGTCCGATCCCGAGTGCATCGGGACCATGGCGGCCGCCGAATCGGATTCGGAGCACCCCTATGCGAAGGCAGTGGTCAGGTACGCGGAATCCCAGGGGATCCCCGTGCCTGTCCACGAAGGCTTCGAGAGCGTCACCGGCGGGGGAGTGAGATGCAGGGTCGAAGAGAAGGACGTGGTCGTGGGCAGCGCGGAGTACCTGCAGTCCCTGGGCATCCATGTTCCCGAGGATGCGGGCTCGGGGAAGGAGTGCAGCACCGCCATCCACATGGCCGTGGACTCGGCGTATGCGTGCACCGTGTCCATCGAGGACCCCATAAGGCCCGAGAGCGCCGATGCCATCGCCTCCCTGAAGGAGGACGGCAAGAGGGTCATGATGCTCACCGGCGACAGGGAGAGCACCGCAAGGGACATAGCGGGCCGCATCGGGATCGACGAGGTCCATGCGGGCATGAAGCCGGGCGACAAGCTCGGAACGGTCAAGAAGCTCCAGGTCCAGCAGGCCCGCGTCGCCATGACAGGGGACGGGATAAACGACGCCCCCGCGCTCACCCAGGCGGACCTGGGGATAGCCGTTGGGTCCGGAACCGACATCGCCGTGGAATCTGCGGACATCGTGATGATGAACGACGACCTGCGCAGCGTCCCTGCGGCACTGGAGATAGGCTCCGCCACTCTGAAGAACATCAAGGAGAACCTGTTCTTCGCGTTCTGCTACAACGCGGTCTGCATCCCGATAGCGGCGGGGCTCCCGGTGCTGTTCGGCTACGACGGCCTGGTGGACCAGATGCCCATGCTATCGGCGCTGGCGATGTCCCTGTCCTCGATCTCCGTCGTGAGCAACGCCATGAGGCTCAGAGGCTTCTGTCCGCCAGCGATGCGGAAGAGACCTTGAGGGTCCCGGCGCCGCGCTTCCATTCGCGCTCCGCCGATTCTATCCTCAAAGGCTTGGAATGCATGGGGGAGTCTATGGTCAGGGACTCGTACTCCCCGCCCTCTCCCATGATCGATATGCCGAACTTCTCGCGGAGGGCCTTCAGCTCCTCCACGGACTGCCTGTCGATCCTGCGGCCGAGCCAGCTCTCGTCCAGGCCCTCGGCGTAGCATCCGACTATGATCGACACTATCCCCGAGTCCAGGAACTGGTCCATGACGTAGTCCTGGTCCTTCCTCCACAGAGGGGTGATGACCTTCAGGCCCAGGTCCCCGCAGACGATGTTCATGCGGTCCCACTGGTAGTCGGACCAGACGGCCCCGGTCACGACGCCTTCCACGTCAAGGCCCTCCAGCGCGTTCCGGAGGCCCTCCATGTCGCCCTCCTCCGACCCTGTGCTGGGAGCGGTGACGAGCTCCTTCCCCATGGATTCCGCCATGAGGGGCACGATCCCCAGGTTGGGAGTATGGAATATCCACGAAGCCTCGTCCTCGGGCATGATGTTCACGAGATAAGGGACATCGTGGCCCATCTGCTCTGCAAGATACAATGCGAAAGTGGAGTCCTTGCCGCCGGAGTAAAGGGACGCTAGCCTCATGATGGCATCCCGATGCGCTGATGACCTTCAAACCTTCGGACGGCGGGCCGAGGTATACATATTATTACAAGGACCGCATGGAGGGACCCGGAGCGAGCTAAGATGGACGCCGCGGAGATGAAGAGGATCGTTGCAGAGAGAGCAGTCGACGAATATGTCAAGGACGGCATGAACGTGGGCCTGGGAACGGGCTCCACAGCGTACTATGCCATCAAGCGCATAGGCGAGCTGGTCTCCCAGGGCTACGACCTCACATGCGTCGCCACGTCCGTCAACAGCGAGAACCTCGCCAGGGAGTGCGGCATAAAGGTCGTCGAGCTGGACGAGGTCGACAAGCTCGACGTCACCATCGACGGGGCCGACGAGGTCGACCCGAAGATGCAGCTCATCAAGGGCCTCGGAGGCGCTCTCCTCAGGGAGAAGATCGTCGCCGCCGCCACTGTCAAGGAGATCATCGTCGCGGACGCCTCCAAGAAGGTCGGGAAGCTCGGCACCAAGGCCCCGCTCCCGGTGGAGGTCCTCAGGTTCGGCCACGAGCACACCTGCTTCGCACTGAAGAGGCAGGGCTGCGAGCCCGTGCTGAGGATGAAGGACGGCGCGCCGTTCGTCACCGACGGAGGGAACTACATCTACGACTGCAGGTTCCCGGAGGGGATCGACAACCCGTTCTTCCTGGAGTCCAGGATAGACGTGATCCCCGGAGTGGTCGAGAACGGCCTGTTCCTGAACACGGCCTTCGACGTCCTGATATGCGACGAACAGGGCCAAGTGACGATGATGAGCGACTCGCTGTCGGGCAGAGCCTGAAGATATCTCAAACAGCCGTTGTAACAGGCGGTTGGCAGTAGATATCCTTTAAATATAACCTCGATATTAGCACGTTCCGATTCACATTAAAGGTGATTTATCATGAAGATGCCCAGGACCATCAAGAGATACTGCCCCTACTGCAAGGCTCACACCGAGCAGGAAGTGGAGAGGGTCAAGAAGAAGAAAGCCAGCGAACTCAAATGGGGTCAGAGGAGATTCAGAAAGGTTACCGCCGGTTACGGAGGTTTCCCCAGGCCTAAGCCCGAGGGAAGGGAGAAGCCCACCAAGAGGATCAACCTCAGGTACAGATGCA
>CAVCVB010000061.1:0-9216 GCA_963605395.1 Firmicutes bacterium CAG:194 | reverse complement strand
CACCATTCTTCTGGATTCTACAATCCCCACATCAGAAATCCTACAATCCCCACATCAGAAATCCTACAATCCCCACATCAGAAATCCTACAATCCCCACATCAGAAATCCTACAATCCCCACATCAGAAATCCTACAATCCCCACATCAGAAATCCTACAATCCCCACATCATTTAAATATTCTTTAAATATATCTGCATCCAATGGGGTCGTATATTTCTAGGCTTATTGAGGCAAGAATTGAGAAGTCTCTCTCACTGTTCGGAGGGGTTCTTATAGAAGGCCCTAAATGGTGTGGAAAGACCACAACATCGAAGAAGTTTGCAAAGAGTGAGATCTATCTTGAAGATCCTAATATGTGGGGCCAGATAGACAGCATGGTTCGGACCAAACCATCTCTTATTCTGGAGGGGGCGAATCCCAGATTGATTGATGAATGGCAGGAGGTTCCATTAATCTGGGATTCAGTCAGGATGGATATAGATCGCCGTGATGAAGAAGGTCTATACATTCTGACAGGTTCTACTTCGATTGATTGGACCAAAGTGCGGCATTCCGGAACCGGGCGCATCGATCGGATTAGGATGAATACGCTTTCTTTGTTCGAATCTGGGTTGTCTACCGGCGTAGTTAGGTTGACTGATTTGTTCGACGGCCGCGATATAGAAGGCGTGTCAGCCGTCACAATAGAGCAGATGGCGGAGATAGTTGTGAAGGGCGGTTGGCCGAAAGGTGTTGGCAAGCCGTTGAGCGATGCGCGTCACATCGTCAAGACCTATTGCGAATCCATTGTTTCGGCTAGCAAGTCGGATGGAAACGTTCTGGATCGCGACATAATGAGTCAATTGATGAGATCTCTGTCTCGGAATACTGCGACTTCTGCTGCTGACACAGTATTAATCCAAGATATCAGTCGGAATGATGACAATCCAATGCACATCAACACTTTGAGGAGCTATGAAGCAGTCCTACGCAGTTGTTTTGTCACAGATGATCTGAAAGCTTGGAGTCCTAAATTGCGTTCGAAGACTGTGATAAGGCTTTCAGATATACGGCATTTCTGTGATCCTGCGATAGCGGCGTATTTCCTCGGAGCGTCGCCGAAGAATCTTGTGGAAGATCTCAACACATATGGTTATCTGTTCGAGTCACTGGTCGTCCGCGACCTCAGGATCTACGCCGCGGCGCTGGGCGGGGAGGTCCGCCACTACCATGACAGCTACGGCCTCGAAGCAGATGCTGTGGTCCATCTGGACGATGGCCGCTGGGGAGCCATCGAAATCAAACTGGGGGCCGGATACATAGAAGATGCCGCGAAGAACCTGAGGAAGCTGGCCGAGCGCGTCGACACGGACGTCGCGGGGAAGCCATCGTTCCTGGCAGTCGTCACGTGCACCCAGTATGCATTCCGCAGGGAAGACGGCGTGTACGTGGTCCCGATCGCCTGCCTCAGGGATTGATCGGACCGTCGCATCGCACCATATAAGTACTCGCGCACATAGGCAGGTCCATCGGCCGGGCCTTATAGGCCTGGAAGAGGGATACTATGAAGGCACTACTCATCAACGGGAGCCCGCGCGAGCACGGATGCACATACACCGCCCTGAAGGAGCTGGCGGACACGCTGTCCGCAGAGGGCATCGAGTCGGAGATCCTCCACGTGGGGAACGACATCCCCGGATGCAAGGCATGCGGGTACTGCGCCAAGAACGGCAAGTGCGTGACCGACGACCTGGTCAACAGCATCGGCCCCCGCCTCGGCGAGTTCGACGCCATCGTCCTCGGCTCCCCGGTCTACTACGCCGGGCCCTCCGGGCAGATCTGCGCCTTCGCCGACAGGCTGTTCTACACCTACGGGAAGAACCTGGGCGGGAAGCTCGGAGCGTCCGTGGTCTCCTGCAGGCGCGGAGGGGCGTCCGCCGCCTTCGACCGCCTGAACAAGTACTTCACCATCGTCGGGATGCCCATCGTCTCCTCCCAGTACTGGAACCAGGTCCACGGCAACAGGCCGGAGGAGGTCCTCAGGGACGAGGAGGGCCTGCAGACCATGCGCACACTCGCCAGGAACATGGCATGGCTGCTCAGGTGCATCGAGGCCGGGAAGCAGTCCGGGATCGAGTTCCCTGTCAGGGAGCCCAAGATCAACACGAACTTCATCAAGCCCGAGTGAGGGAAGATGGACGGCAGGCAGAAGATAGGGTTCATAGGCGCCGTGGGCGCATTGCTGGTCCTGTACTTCGCATCGGGGTCCCCGATCCCGCTGTACTCGACGTACCAGGAGCAGCTGGGACTGACCCATTCCCAGCTGTCCATGGCATCCATGTGGTACCTCCTGGGCACCGTGTTCCCCCTGCTCTTCCTGCCGCGCATATCCAACCATCTGGGCCGCCGTCCCGTGACGGTCATGATCCTGCTGGTGTCCCTCTGCGGATGCATGACGTTCGCCTGCATATCCAGCCCCGAGATGCTCATGATCGGAAGGCTGGTTCAGGGGATCGCCAGCGGGCTGGGGTCCAGCACCATCGCCGCTTACGTGGTGGACCTCTCGTCGGACCTGCCCAGGTGGGTGGGCCCCACCATCACCAGCAGCGCCCCCACGTTGGGATTGGCCACGGGAGCGTTCCTCTCCGGAGGGCTGGTGCAGTACGCCCATGTCGACCCGAGCGCCTACTTCTACGCGGTGATGGCGGCCATAGCCGTCTTCGCCGTCATCATATTGTTCGCCAGGGAGACCATGCCCCGCCGCCCCGGTGCGCTGAGGTCGCTGGTCCCCCATCTCACGCTTCCCGAGAGCTCCGCCCGCCTGTTCGCCGCATCGTCCATGGTGTTCATCGGGACCTGGGCCCTGGGAGGGTTCTCCCAGTCGTTCAGCTCTGCGATAGTCACCGAGCACTTCGGGTACCATGATGCGTTCCTTTCCGCGGGAGTGTTCACCGCGCTGCTCCTGCCGAACGTCATCGGGAGCTTCTTCGCCAAGAGGTTCGATGTCCGCACGGCTCAGAGGATGGGGATGGGGATGTTCGCGGCCTGCACGGTGCTGATGTTCCTGTCGCTGTCCAACGGGCTGCTGTCGCTGTTCATCGTGTTCAGCATCATCGCGGGGATATCCCAGGGAATCGCTTTCACGGGATCCGTCACAGAGCTGCTGTCCAGGGCCGGCCAGGAGCTCAGGGCGGGTACGTTCTCCACCATATACCTGACATCCTACGGCGGCGCGGCCATCCCCAACCTGGTGGTGGGGATGATCCCGGGAGAATACTCGACAACCACGATAATGTCCGGCTACGTGGTGCTGACCGTGGTGATGTTCCTCATCCTGCTGGTGCTGTCCGCGAAGCCGTATCCGTCGGCTCCGGCCAAGGACGTCCTGTCGGGATGATCTCAGAATCCCCTTATCTCGAGGACCGACAGCTTCTCGAAGAACAGCTTCAGCTCTCCGAGGGTGCGGGCATCGTATCCCTCCAGAGCATCCGAGAGGGCCGCGGGCTCCATGAGTGACGACACGACGACCACGACCCTCCCGCCGGGAAGGAGATGGTCTGCTGCTCCGGAGAGGAGCTCAGGCAGAGGCCCCAGGCCGTCGGGGCCTCCGGACCAGGCCTTGGCGAGCAGCCCCTCCTCGTCCACGGGCAGGTAGGGGAGGTTGAACAGGACCGTGTCGAACCTCCCGTCTATGTTCGAGTACACATCGGTCTCGCGCACATCGATGCAGACGCCGTTGGCCTCGGAATTCATCTTCGCGAGCGCGACGGCACGGGGGCTGATGTCCCCCGCGGTCACTTCGCATCCGTTCCTGGCGCAATGGATGGAGACGACTCCCGATCCGCATCCGACCTCCAGCACCTTCTCTCCGGGACGGACGTCCAGCGACTCTATGAACAGGATGCTGTCCTCTGAAGGGGGGTACACTTCGGGATCGGAACGGATGATGATGTCGGGGTCGTACTGCATCTTATCGCATCCAGAACATCGCGGATGATGATGACCTTATCGCAACGGCATCGGCAAGCCCTGTCATAGCGGCACGGACGGTTCATAGGACGGGCGATGCACGCTGCGACCGCATCTGAAAATGTTTTATCTCTTGCACGGATGCGCGGTCCATGAATTGGCCGGCGGCATCGATGGCTACGGTAGTGTTGTGCGTGATGATCCTGGCGGCGCCGGGCATCGCCGCGGATGGCGAATCCGACGATTCGACCCAGTTCACCGACGGCAGCTTCACTTACGCCATCGAGTCCCCCGGCGAAGTTGTCCTCTCCAAGTACACCGAGCCCGACGACCCGCCGTCCCAGGTCAGGATCCCCGAGTCCGTCTTGTTCGACGGCGCCCCTTGGACCGTGGTCGCGATCGCCGATCTCGCGTTCTCCTCGGATTCGTGCGGGGTGGCGACCAAGTCCGTATCCATCCCCAGCACGGTGACCGACATAGGCAATTGGGCGTTCTCGTCGGCCTGCATCGAGCATCTGGAGGTCGACAGCGCCAACGATTCGTATTGGAGCGAGGACGGCGTGATCTTCGAGAAGCACAGCAACATCCTGGTCCGTTACCCTCCTGCCAAGCAGGGCAGCAGCTACGTTGTCAGCGAGGACGTGAGCGATATCGCCGCAGGGGCGTTCCTCGATGCTTACGGGCTCGAGGCCGTCTACATCGGCGCCAACGTGATCTTCATCGAGCCCTATGCGTTCCAGAGGTGCGAGAGCCTGGCGGAGGTGTACTTCCAGGGAGGCCGTCTCAGGGAGATCGGAGAGTACGGCTTCAGCGGGTGCATCAGCCTGGAGTCGGTCGTGATCCCGGAGGGCCTGACCTCCATAGGGTACGGCGCGTTCTCGGACTGCACCCAGCTGGCCACCGTGTACATTCCTTCCACCGTGTCCAGCATAGGGGATTCGGTGTTCAACGGCTGCACTTCCCTGGCCGATTTCGACCTGAGCTCGGACAACCGCAGGTTCGTCATCGTGGACCATGCCCTGTACGAGACGGGCTCCAACGGCCGGTACAAGGCTCTGCTGGCGTTCCCCGCCGCGTGCGGGCTCGAAGAGCTGACGGTGGAGTCCGTGGACACGATTAGCCCCTATGTGTTCAGCCACTCCTCCCTGAGGAAGGTGGTCCTCCCGTTCGGGATGACCGCCGTGGACGCGGGCGCCCTGTCGGGCATGCCCTGCCTGGAAGAGGCCGTCCTCCCGTCGACGGTCGTCAAGATCGACTCCCTCGCGTTCAGCGAATGCTCCGTGCTGAAGAGCATCGCCCTGGGGGACAGCGTGCAGATGATCGGATACGGCGCGTTCATGGACTGCGAGCAACTGGAGTCTATCTCCGTCGGCCAGGGCGTGCTCGAGATCGACGGCTGCGCGTTCTCCGGCACCGCCATCAAGGAGGTCGTGCTCCCCGCTTCGCTGAAGTCCATGGGGGAGTCCGTGTTCCAATCATGCGGCTCCCTCGAGTACGTTCAGATCGATTCGACCGACGTGACGGCCACGAACTCCCTGGACATGGGCGAGGGCATGCAGGACGTGACCGTCAAATGCTACCGCGGCGCCCTGAAGGACCTGGGCACGGTGAGCGGCAACGTGACGTTCGAATACTACGGCGAGAGGTCGTTCCCCATGATGAATCTGGTCGGCATCGGGATATGCGTTCTCCTGCTGGCGGGGATACTCAACTTCCTGAGGAGGATCTGAGATGGCTGAGAGGAGATCTTTCTTCGGAAACATGGCATACGTTTTCCGCGACATCTACGACAACCGCATCATACTAAGCGCCATGATAAAGCGGAGCGCGGCCGGGCGCTACAAGAGCACCGCGCTGGGGTTCGCATGGAACATGGTGTCCCCCCTCCTGACGCTGCTGGTCCTGTACATAGTGTTCACCACCATACGCGACAATCCGATCCCGGACTACTGGATCTACCTGAGCTCAGGGATGTTCCCCGTGACCTTCATGAGCGGCTGCCTCAGGGGCAGGGCGATCCTGAACAACGGGACGTTCATCACGAAGATGAAGTTCCCGAGGGAGATCGCGGTGATAGCGGACACCGTGATGCAGCTGCTGACCGTGGTCATGGTGTACCTGATCGTGGTCATCGTCATCCTGTCCTACGGGGAGCCGATGAACTGGGTGGGAGGGCTGATGATACCCGTGATGCTGTTCCTGATGTTCGTGTTCGGGCTCGGGTGCTCGTTCCTCGTGTCGACGGCGTGCGTGTTCGTCCCCGACCTCGGCAATCTGCTGGGCATCACCATGAGGCTGGTCATATGGATCACGCCGGCGTTCTTCCTGGCCAGCGAGGCGAAGGGGCTGCTGGCCACACTGGTGTGGTACAACCCGTTCACATACTTCGTCGAGGTGTTCCACGACCTCTTCTACTACACAGGGAACGCCGATCCCACGCAGGTCCTGATCTGCGGCATCCTGGCGCTCGTCACCTTCTTCGTGGGATGGGCCGTGTTCGAGCATTACAAGGACAGGCTCCCGGAGGTGCTCTGATGGACGATGTGGTCATCCATGTGCAGGGAATGTCCAAGTCGTTCATGATCGACGATCCCTCGTCCAGGCGCTTCCACAGGAAGAAGATGGAGTTCAACGTCTTCAACGACGTGAGCCTGGACATACGCAGGGGAGAGGTCGTCGGGGTCATCGGCAAGAACGGCGTGGGGAAGAGCACCTTCCTGAAGCTGGTGTCCGGCATCATGGTGCCCGACAAGGGCGAGGTGGAGGTCAAGGGGAACGTCGCCAGCATCCTGGAGCTGAGCATGGGGTTCCATCCGGACTTCACAGGCAGGGAGAACATAGTCATCCGCAGCGAGCTGTACGGGATAACCCGCGACAGGATCCTCGCCAGCGTGGACAGGATCGTGAAGTACGCGGACCTCGGAGCGTTCATCGACAATCCCGTGAGGACCTACTCGTCGGGGATGAAGTCCCGTCTGGCCTTCGCGGTCATGATCAACGTTGATGCGGACATTTACATAATCGACGAGGCCCTGAGCACAGGAGATGCGGCGTTCTCCGCCAAGACAACAGAGCATCTGAAGAACCTGGTCAGGGAGGGCAAGACCGTCCTGTTCACATCGCACAGCACAGGGGTCGTGGAGTCCACATGCGAGAGGGCCGTGTGGCTCTCCGACAAGACGATAATGATGGACGGCCCGGCAGAGGAGGTCTGCGCGGCATACAAGCGCTCCATAACGGAATCCTTCGACATCACCAAGTCGCTGGCGGAGGACGGGGCGTCCGGCGCCATGTACCGCCTCGCCACATTCTACCGCGACGGCAACGGCTGCGAGGCCGACCGCCGGCTGTACCTGGAGTGGCTGCGGAAGGCCTCCGAGAAGGACCATCCCATGGCGATGGCCGAGTACGCGGACATCCTCGCCTCCGATGGAGACATGGAAGCGGCCAGGGAGATGTACAGGAAGGCCGCGGCCGCGGGCAGCCATCAGTCCCGCAGGAAGTACGCGCTGCTCCTGACGCAGGACACATCAGGGATAGGGGAGCTCCGCGAGGCCATGCTGAGGCTGGCGTCCTCCGGGTTCCATTACGACGAGTGCGCCTACGGGCAGATCCTGGTCGACACCGCCACGTCCGAGCAGGACTACATCGAAGCGGCGGAATGGTTCTCGAAGGCACTGGAGCACGGCAGCATCGACGCAGCCTATGAGCTGGGGATGCTGTACCGCAACGGCCGCGGGGTGGCCCGCGACATCGGCCGCTTCGTCGAGCTGATGGGGAAGGCGTCCGAGCGCGGGCATCCCCGTGCCGCCGGCGAGGCGGCGAGCCTGTACGACGACGGGGTCTTCGTGGACACAGACAAGGCGGCGGCGTTCTCATGGTATCTCAAAGGGGCCGAGGCAGGCAACGCCGGGTGCATGTACGAAGTTGCACATCGCCTCGAAGAGGGCATCGGAACGGATGCCGATCCGGAACAGGCGCGCGCATGGTATTCCCGCTTCGCCACCGCCTCCGTGTCGCGCAGCTTCATGTCCGCTGCCGATGCGCTCCGTGGCAGGGAGAACGACCGCGAGGGCAGCGAATCCCTGATAGAGCACTCCGCAGAGGCCCGCAACGCGCGCGCCGTGTCCAAGAGCGCGAGGCGCAGCGATCCGGAGGAGTATTTCGGGAAGTGCCTCGCACGGTCGGGGCCAATGGGGGCGCCCCGCGCCAGGCTGGCCGAGTGCTACCTGAAGGGGATCGGCACCGAGAAGGACGAGAGGAAGGCGTTCAGCCTGTACAAGGACGCCGCCGACGGCATGGACGCGGATTCCATGTACATCGTAGGGCAGATGTACAAGGACGGGACCGGGACGGAGGTCTCGTTCCCGCAGTACAAGTACTACATCAGGATGGCTGCCGACCGCCGCAACAAGGACGCATCCGCGCTGGTCACGAAGTGGGAACGTCGCAATTCGAAGCGGAAGAACACCGATTGAGCAGGCTCAAAACGTGGTTCGCGGGCCCAGGAAGCGGCTCCCGAGGGGAGAATGTACGTAAATGAGCATCGAAGGACGTCATTGGGGAGCAGTGAAGGCGCACCAATCATCCAACCACGTGAATCATTATATAGCCGATTATGAGTAGTGAGAGTTACCCAAGATCGTTAACTCAGCAACGAGATAACAGCAGTTCGATGTGCGCAAGCACTACGGAAGCTTGGAAGTGTGTTCCGCCCGGCAACGGGACGGTTCGGAGAGATCCGAGTCCGACAGGCACACCCGGCTACGATCCGAGATCGCGGTCGGTGTACGAATATCAGCGACAACATCATGCAAAGCATCCAGTGTCAAAACCGGAAGCATGTGCATCGATGTGAAATCGTGTTGGTGAAGCTCACCGGTAGAACGCCCCTCGAAAGAGAGGATACGGGACAATGTCCCGCCGTCAGCTGGATACAAAGCGCATCGCCCGCGACGCTCCGGCGCCGCCAGTTGTGCGTTTGCATCTGATGCAAAAAAGGGCTAAGGCCCTAGTTCAACTAGGCTCCCATGGCCTAAAATCCAGCTGGTGTGGTCCACCGGAACGACGCCACCCATAACGGGTGGAGATAAGGGGTTCGACTCCCTTCCCAGCTGGTTACAATGCATAGGCCCGCGACGCTCCGGCGCCGCATCAATGCAAAAAAAAAGGGCTAAGGCCCTAGTTCATCTAGGCACCCAAGGCCTAAAATCCAGCTGGTGTGGTCCACCGGAACGACGCCACCCATAACGGGTGGAGATAAGG
>CAVCVB010000060.1:0-9257 GCA_963605395.1 Firmicutes bacterium CAG:194 | reverse complement strand
TTCCGAAGGCCAACAGGATATCCACTACCCCACGGGGCCGGTGACTCCCACAATATTACAGATAGATATACTGTTGTCCGGAGCATCCTCCGCCTGAGCCGCGCACGGCTTTTATCCTCTGCGCCCCTATGACGGCACATGCCCGAAGAGAACTCCGTCTCGCTCAGAGCCAAGCTGGGAGACCGCACATACGAAGCAGCTGTGAAGCTGCTCGGGAAAGGCGCCCTGATCGAGAAGGTCGACCTGTCGCCCACGGCATCGTACATGAAGTTCAAGGATGCGGGAACGAAAGTGGTCCTCTGCCGCGCCAGGGAGGATGATTTCGACGCCACCTGCGACTGCTCCAAGAAACCCATGGGATGCAAGCACTGCGCCGCGGCGTACATGATCCACATCGGATTCAAGCCGGGAGTCAGCGTTCAGGACCTCGAAGCCGCCATAGACGAGTTCTCGAAGACCAGCTTCGACTACAGGGACTACGATGTCGACCTCCGCACCGCGATGACACAGTTCTACAACTACATGCAGGAGGTCCTCGACAGGAAGGTCAAGCACATCGCCGGCGCGATAAAGGAGTCCGGCATCTCCGGAGATGAGCTGGAGAGGATCCAAAGGCTCCTCTGGGATGCCGCAGAAGGCTTCGAATCGCCTCATGACGAATGGAGCCGGGGCACAATGTACAACTTGCTGGGGATCAACTACTACGATCGCGACGACTGATGCCGGCGGCACAGCTCATACGGTTTCGTCGTAATCGAACTCCTCGAACAAGGTATCGTACTCCTTGTTCCGGAACCTCTCCTGTATCGCTTCGGCATATGCCCTGCGGTATTCCATCTGTTCCTCGGAGGTGTTCGCCAATGGGATGTCACGGTCCAAGAGGGCCTTAACGACCCCGTCCACGAGCTTCTGGACCTCGGCTTCGCCGCTCTCCTCCAGGATGTCCTGCAGCATATCGCAGAATCTGAACTCGATGTTGCCGCATATGCACGCCTTCACCTGAGACCATTCGATCTCTTCCAGCTCTTCATCGTCCATCTCGTCCAGCTCATCGTCGTCGATATCGATGTCCGCTACCGCGTCTTCGATCGCATCGGCCAGCTCCTGCTTCACACAGCTGTGTATCTCCTGATAGGGAGGGGCGCAGGCCGGCTTGATGCCGTCGGTGCCGAGCGAGTCGGTCCCGCCGAAGATGCTCGCCATGTCTATCTCGTCCAGCCTCCGGGCCATCCTCTTGGCCAGGATGCGGAGCTGGCCCTCGTCCATGCGGTCTATGAGGTCTCTGATACTTTCCTGATCGAACGTCAACTGCATCACGGTGCCCCCGATATGAGCCTGATATCGAGGTCGTGGTAAAAAGCCGTGCCGAGAGAAGAGAACGAAGAGGGTTGACCGGCGCCCCCGCGCATCATGCGCAGGGGCATTGCCGGAAGATCAGGACAGGATGTCCTTCAGGTGGCCCTGCCCTATGGAGTCCTTGATCTCCATCGCGAGCCTGCCGCCGGTGCTGAGGCCGGGGTAGATCAGGTCCGCATAGGGGGATCCCGAGATGAACGGGTTCGTTCCCGCCACGATCCTGGTGGAGATCTCGAAGACCTTGAACTGGAGCTTGTCGTTGACGACCGTTTCCAGACAGAACGGGCCCCACATGCCTCCGAAGAGCTCGTAGGACCTGTTGACGATCTTCTCGGCCATCTCGAAGGCCCTGGGGAGCAGCGACTCCCTGATGACGACGGGCGTGTTCCCGGTGACAACGAAGGACGGGTAGAGGCCGTGCCTCTTGGACTCCTCGATGGATCCGAGCTTGTACATCTCGTCGATGTTGGACTCGTCCCTCCTGTCGATGGACAGCAGCTCCAGGGAGCCTCCCTGCTCGCAGAGGTACCCGTCGGTCTTGTAGGGGTCGTAGAAGAAGTGCATGTAGTACCTGGTCCCGAGGCAGTACTCCTGTATGGTGTAGGGCTGCGTCTGGTCGATGGACATCTTGAAGTCCGGGTAGTCCATGGCGATGAAGTACCCCCTTCCGCCCTTCGCTCCGTGGTACTTGACCATGACGGGCTCGTCGATCTCCCTGGCGTCGGTGATCAGCCTGGGCATGGGGACGCCGGCGGACGTGATCCACTGCCTCTGCATGTCCCTGTCGGACTCCCATCCGAGGACCGCGCGGTTCCCGTAGGAGGGGACGGGCAGCTCCGCGAACCTGCGGGGGCCCATGTACTCGACGAAGGAGCCGTGGGGGATGATGATGACGTTCCTGTCCAAGAGCTCCCCAGTGCGCTCCTCGAAGTCGTCGAAGTCCTTGTACTTCAGGATCTCGTCGGGCTTGGCCAGCGGGAAGGCGTCGTAGTGCTTCGTGCTGTGAGTGATAGTGAGCCCAAGCGTCTTGAAGCCCATCTTCCTCGCTCCGTGGAAGATCTGCAATGACGAATGGGAGCACAGTGTGGCGATCGTGATGTCGCTCGTGTCGTACCCATCCAGAATTTCGTCAATCTTGCTCTTGGGAACCATATCCACTGATTGCGTTCCCCTTTAAAAATGTAGATGCTGGATGCAACCGCGCGGACGAACGTTCCCGCTTCTCCCCTCGGACGCCACAGGACAACCTAGCATAGCGACTTATACCTGTAGTTCGAGTCCTTGTGCAGACGGTTCCCGGGACGCCATCTCACCTGAAAAACCCCGGAGCCGCCTATCCTCGCGAAGAGGAGGTCGATACATTGGACATGAAAGAACTAACACCCCACAAGGAAGAGATAAAAAGGGTGCTCGGAGACAAGATCGACGACGAACAGCTCGACATCGAGCTGAACAAGTACCTCAACGAGTACAACGTCAGCATAGACGCCGCCAAGCGCGGGATCATCAGGAAGTACGGAGGCTCGGACATGTCGTCCTTCGCCACTTCCACTTCCGTCGTGAAGAAGGTCTCCGACCTGGGCGGGAACGAGCAGAACGTGGACGTCCTGGCGAAGGTCGTCTACGTGGACACCAAGAGCATCACCGTGAAGGGCCTGAACAAGACCATCGTGTCCGGCATCATCGGCGACGAGACCGGGACGGTCCCCTTCACCATCTGGGAGCCCGGAGCGGTCACGCTGACCAAGGGCTCCGCGTACTACTTCAGGAACTGCTACTGCAAGCTCTGGAACGACAAGGTCCAGGTCAACCTGGGCAACCGCGGCAAGGTCGAGCCGGCGCCGGACGCGTCCATCAGCGTCCCCGAGCGCGACATGACCACCCTGGTCGCCAAGGAGTGCAAGATCGGGGACATCCGCGAGGGGTTCGGCAACGTCACCGTCACGGGGAAGATCGTCTCCGTCGAGGCCAGGAACATCACTGTGAAGGGAGAGGACAAGACCGTGTTCTCCGGGATAATGGCGGACGACACTGGAAAGATCCAGTTCTCCGCCTGGCAGGACTTCTCCCTCAGGGAAGGGGAGACGGTCTGCGCCAAGAACGCCTACATCCGCGCATGGAAGGGCATACCCCAGCTCAACATGGGGGACAGGTGCGAGGTCAACAGGGTCGCGGACTCCTTCGCGGACATAGAGGCCGGGCCGACCCTCAGGACCGTGGCTGACATCGTCAGGGTCGGAGGAGGCCTGGACATAACCGTCCAGGGGCTCATCGTGGACGTCAAATCGGGGAGCGGCCTCATCAAGAGGTGCCCCCAGTGCAACCGCTCCATCCTGAACGGCGTGTGCACCGCGCACGGCCAGGTGGACGGAGTGCCGGACCTCAGGCTCAAGGTCGTCGTGGACGACGGGACCGGGGCCATCGGAGCGATCCTGAACAGGGCCGACACCGAGAAGGTCACCGGCGTGTCAATGAAGGCGGCCGAGGGACTGGCGGCGGCCAAAGGCGAAGGGGTCGTGGCCAGGGAGCTGACGGGCAGGACGCTCATGCGCAGGATTTCCATCACGGGGAACGTCATGAGCGACGATTTCGGGCCCAGCATGATAGTGAAGAAGACCGAGGTCATATCGGTCGACGTGCAGGCAGAGGCCGAGAAGCTCCTCGCCGAAGTGGAGGAAGCGATATGAACGCCAGGGAGACGGCATGGAGGGTGTTCGCCAGCGAGCTGAACAGCTCCACGCTCGAGATAAAGGCCCAGGAGGAGAAGATGCCGTCCTACGTGGTGTCCCCTCTGGGCGCGAAGATCAACAGGGTCCTGATCGCAGGGGTCATGACCGAGAAGGAGAACATCGGGTCCCCGGACGACCCCATGTGGAAGGCCAGGATCCAGGACGTCAGCGGGAACTACTTCATCAGCGTCGGAAGGTACCAGCCCGAGGCATCCGCGGCCATGGCCGACCTGGAGATACCGAGCTTCGTGGCAGCCGTAGGGAGAGTCAAGGCATACACCCCCGAAGGCGGCGACAGGACCTACATCTCCGTCAGGCCGGAGCACATAATCAAGATAGACGAGGCGACCCGCAAGGACTGGCTCCTGGAAACCGCCAAGTCCACCTGGTTCAGGCTCAAGATGACGAAGATCGCCCTCGGGATGCCCGACGCGAAGGTCCCCGACCTCATCGCGCAGGGGATGTCCGATGCGGCCGCAGAGGGCCTGATCTACGCCCTGGACAACTACGGCCAGATGCCCGACAGCGCGATGTACCTCAAGACCATCCAGAACGCCCTGAGGACCCTCCTCCCCGAGAAGGACGTGGACTTCGGGTTCCCCGACGGGATGAGCGACGAGCCGGACGAGATCGACATGGACTCTCCGGACAGCCAGCCCGGCGACGACCACACCCACGGCCAGCTCGAGGACATCATCCTGAACATGCTGGAGGAGCTGGACACCGACGGCAAGGGAGCCCCCAGGGACGAGCTCGAGAGAAGGGCGGAAGCCGAGGGGATCAGCAGCATAGAGCTCGAGGAGATCTCCAACATCCTGATGGATAAGGGCCTCGTCTACGAGCCCAATCTCAGGTACCTCAAGCGCATCTGAGGAAACCGTTTAGACCTTGATGGCGGGGCGATGTGCCCCGCCTGTTTCTCATCCTGTTATGCCGCATCATCTGCGGGATGCACAGGCGCTCAAGGCGCCATCATCTCAGGCGCGGAAGACAGCCGACGCGTAGCCGACGACAGACCCGGGATCGAGCCCCAGGGAATCGAAGGAATCCGTATGGAGCACGTCCTCGGCGTGAGCGCCGTCGCAGAACATCATCGCGGCGGCCACGGGCCCGTATCCGCACATGGAGACCCTGTTGCGGAGGACGGTCCGATGCATGCCCTCGGCATCCATGGCGGACACCTTCTCCAGGACCATGCCGTCCAGCCTGGACGCCACGTCCTTCGGCACGTAATGGGACATGTCCGACGATGCGACCACGACGGCATCGCGGCCGTCGCAGGCCTCCTTCAGCGCATCGGCCAGGCGACGGGCGGACTCCAGCGACTGGTCCCCCATGATTATCGGGACGATCCTCGACGAGGGGTCGATCCATTGGATGAACGGCAGCTCCACCTCGATGGAATGCTCGTAGAGATGAGCTTCAGGGACCTCGGGGACGCTGTCGGACAGGGCCTCGCAGATGCCCTTATCGGCCCTGCAGACGCCCAACGGCGTCAGGAAGTCCTCCGACGACAGGACGTTGCGCCCGTAGGCAGTCCCGTGGTGGTCCGGGCCGATGACGATGTACGTCTCCGGAGCCCCGTCTTCCATCACTGCGCCGAACGCGTGCGCCGCGGTCATCCCGGAGCACATGTAGCCCGCATGCGGCACCATGATGCCGCGTATGCTCCTGTCTCCTCCGCGACGGGACGGCATGCCGGGGCCCAGGGGGTGGCGGAAGCACCCCTCGATGGATGATGACAGGGCGTCGGCATCCGCAGGATAGAAACGGCCGGCCACTGCAGGGAATCTCATAGAATGATGATGGAAATGGTTTGGTAAGAGGTTTTCTGAACTGTTATCAGACCAGCTTGGCCTCGAAGTCCTCGATCTCCATGTTGAAGTCGGCGGGGTCCTTGAGGTCTCCCCTCTCGAACAGGACCTGCCTGGACAGGAGCCAGTAGATGCAGGCCAGAGCGCGCCTTCCCTTGTTGTTGGTGGGGATGACGAGGTCGACGTTGCGGGTCTCGTTGTTGGCATCACACATGGCGACGATCGGGATGCCGAGGTTCAGGGCCTCGTTGAGGGCCTGCTTGTCCGCGGCGGGGTCGGTGATGACGATGACCTCGGGCTCGATGAACGCGGGGTTCAGGGGGTTGGTCAGGGTTCCGGGGACGAAACGTCCGGCGAAAGCGGGTGCGCCGATGGCCCTGGAGAACTCCCTGGCGGGCTTCTGTCCGTACTGCCTGGCAGAGACCACGAGGATCCTGGAGGGGTCGTAGCGGCTGAGGAAAGCGGAAGCGGCCCTGATCCTCTCGTCGGTCTTCTTGACGTCGAGGACGTACAGCCCGTCCTGCCTGACCTTGTAGATGAACTCCTTCATGTCGGCAGATTTCTGCTGGGTTCCGATGTGGACACCGGAGGTCAGGTAGATGTCCTCTGCGACCAGGAGGTCGCCGCTGTCTATGGGTTGAATTTCTTCGTCGGTCATGTTAATCTCCTCAGTTTCTTACGACGGTGATCGGGATGAGATCCTTCTCGAACTCCAGCATGGCGATGTCGATAGGGTCCAGGAGGTCCTCGGGATAATCCGCGAGCACGGGGGCCCCGTACGAGATCTGCAGCGCCCTGGCGCCGATGATCCTCGCCTTCTCGAATCTTGTGTACTTCATCATATGGTTCACCATACGGGATGATGCCCGATTATGGATGTCCGATATAAACCTATGCCTATCTGTTAGTAGAACTGCTAGTAACGCCCGCGCGTATATAGAGGGGCGGCAACTGTTTTCTACTTCTCCCGGGATGCGGGTCGCATGAAAGACGAGATGGACATCTGCGCGGCCGCGTACTTCCGCGGCAAGGGCAAGGACGTGGCCACAACCGAGGAGTTCGTCATGGACGTGTCCCTGGACCTGAAATGGATGCCCCCCTCGGACGCGAAGCTCCTGCTGGCGAAGCTCACCGAAGCGGGATCGGTGCAGCAGAAGGGCGGGTACGTCCGCCCGTCGGAATCGCTGTCGTCGCTGGACGTGCCCATGGCGTACCGCCCGTCGGCCGAGCTGACCGCATCGCTGCATGAGAAGAGCCAGCCTGTCGAGGGACCGCATGATGCGCCCGTGTCCGCGGACCCGTTCCCGGCCATGATGAACGCAGCGGCGGCAATGGGGATGCAGCGCAGGGACTTCATCCAGAGCTGCAACAAGATACAGAAGAGGTTGGACATCGAGGTGGCCGTGGCCGCCCTCATCGTCCTGAGGGACGCGGGAGCGGATGTGGGCCAGTACCTCGATGCCGTTTACAGCCACGTCAAGGCGGCTTGAGGTCACTCGTACTTTATGAAGTTCCCGAGGGTCATCTTCCCGGAGCCCTGGCCGCCGGATGTCCCTCCGGACTGGACGGTCTCCGTCAGCTTGATGCCGAGGGCCTTCTCGAGCTTCTTGATGAGCTTGTCGTCGGGGACGAGATTGTTCGCCTCGACCTTGGCGAGCACTCCCTTCTTCTCGAGGATCGATTCGGCGAACTGCTCCAGGTCCATGCCCTTGGCCTCGCGGGCGGCCCTGATGGCTCCCCCGAAGTCGTCGATGATCTCGACCGAGGCGGTACCGGAGTAGATGTCCTTGGACTTCATCCTCCTCTCGCGCTTCTCGAGCCTCTCGCCGATCACTGTCTGGCTCACGGGAGCGCCGCTTCCGGACTGAGCCCTGTAGTCCTCTCCGAATCTGGCACAGTTGGGGCAGACCGTGAGCTTGCTGCCCTCGACTATGACCGAACGCGTCTGCGGAACGTCCTTGCCGCACATCTCGCAAATCATGCTCTCTGATTTTCCGCCTTACTTATTAAAATTTTCCAGCGATACGCGCGCGTTCTCAATAACGGTTATAATAGATGGCTCCATTGGTGTGACCGGAAGGATTATGACGGCTGCTAACGACGAAGTGACCGAGCTGAAAGCGAAGATTGTCTCCCTCGAAGAGAGGAACGTGAGGCTCATGGAGGACCTTCAGAACGCCGAGACAGAGAAGCGCTACTCCGAGAGCGAGCTCTTCAGGCTCCAGAAGGACATCTCCAGGCTCAGGAACGAGCTGGAGAGGCTCAAGAGCCCGCCGCTCATCATCGGATCCATCAAGGACGTCCTTCCCGGGAACCGCGTCGTCGTCAAGAGCTCCACCGGGCCCGATTTCGTGGTGTCCGTGTCCGAGTACGTCCCCGAGCAGGACCTTATCGTCGGATCCAGGGTGTCCCTGAACAAGCAGACCCTGTCCGTCATGGACGTCCTGCCCTCGCCCGTGGACCCCGTCGTGTCCGGAGCCGAGATCCTGGACAAGCCCGACGTGACCTACGATGACATCGGAGGCCTCAAGCAGCAGATGCTGGAGCTCCGCGAGGCCGTCGAGGACCCGCTCCTCAGGCCCGAGCTCTACGCCAAGGTCGGCATAGAGCCCCCCAAGGGAGTCCTCCTCGTGGGGCCCCCCGGAACCGGTAAGACCCTCATGGCCAAGGCCGTCGCCAACGCCACCCAGGCTACCTTCATCAGGCTCGTGGGATCGGAGCTGGTCCAGAAGTACATCGGAGAGGGTGCGAGGCTCGTCCGCGAGCTCTTCCAGCTCGCCAAGGACAAGGCGCCCAGCATCATCTTCATCGACGAGCTCGACTCCGTCGGAGCAAGGAGGCTCGACGTGGCCACATCAGGGGACAGGGAGGTCCAGAGGACCCTCATGCAGCTCCTGTCCGAGCTGGACGGTTTCACCCCCACCAGCGACGTCAAGATCATCGGCGCCACCAACAGGCCCGACATCCTCGACGATGCCCTGCTCAGGCCCGGGAGGTTCGACAGGATCATCGACGTCGGCCTGCCCGACGAGGACGGAAGGGCGCAGATCTTCCAGATCCACCTTGCGCACATGAACGTGGACCCCGACATCTCCGCCAAGAAGCTGGCCGACATGACCGAGGGAGTCTCCGGTGCCGAGATCAAGAGCATCTGCACCGAGGCGGGAATGCTCGCCATCCGCAACGACCGCGACCATGTGACCCAGGAAGACTTCAACAACGCCAAGGACAAGGTCCGCGAAGCGGGAAGGAACAAGACCAAGCCCGCACCGGCATACATGTTCGGATGAGCCGCCGGGGGCCCGGCCCCCTCCGGCCTTCCGGATGCGATACAATCTTTATCATCATACATTCTTCA
>CAVCVB010000059.1:0-9354 GCA_963605395.1 Firmicutes bacterium CAG:194 | reverse complement strand
CAGGCATATGTGACCGGATTGTCCGTCAAGTATATTAAGAAGGGCATTACCATTTTCATTCAGACGATGCAGCTCTGATGGCGGATCCGTGTCAGAAGCCGTGGAGATAATGCCTCGTGCGGTTCGATGCCCCAGGACAACCTCCGAAAGCCGATTAAACCAGGACCGTGTGACTCAAGCCATGAAGATGAAACTGAGGGGCGTGGGCGATCTTCCGGACCTTTCCATCAACCTCGACGGTCTCACAATCGTACTTGGTGAGAACAGTGTCGGCAAGAGCACGATACTGAAGTCGGCATATTCTGTCGCCGAGTGCCCTGTGGACTTCAGGTCGAAGAAAGACGCATCGATCAGAACCGCCCTTCAGCGCATCCTCGACACATTCATGGTGAAGAGCTCAGCGGACGAGGGCGATGCCCATCAGATGCAGGAGCTTCTCGATGACAGAGACTATCTGAAGGTCATCGAAGCGGTGAAGAGCCACGGGTTCGACAACGTCAACGACAGGAACGAGGCCATGGGGCTGATAGAGGTGGTCGAGGGGCTCGTAAGCGGGGAGGAAGACGCGGGCTTCATGGCATCGCTGCTGAAGAGGAACCTGTCCAACGAGTTCGACGACATACGCCAGGTCCGTGACCTGAGGTCGGACCGTGAGGCATCGATAAGGTTCATCGACGGCGATGGAGAAGTGGGCGGGGATGTGGACGGCTCCAACAATGTGGAGTGGCGCGGTCGTGCCGCGAGCATCTTCGCATCTGCGGTCTACTACGATACTCCTTTCATCATGGATGAGAGGTGCCATACGAACGGCAGGAACCATCGTCACGACATCTGCAACAAGGTGCAGCCAAGGGATCTGGGGATCGTCGACGAGATGTCGTACAGGAAGAACATCGAACGTTTCGACGCCATCGTGAACACAGTCGTGGGCGGTGAATTCGTCAAGAGCAGGGCAGGGTGCGAGTATGTGACCGAAGACGGCATTCATCTCAGCCCGTCCAATCTGGCTGCAGGCATGAAGGTGTTCGGGATCCTGAAGCAGCTTGTGCACAACGGGTTCATCAAGAGCAACTCGCTGGTGATGCTGGATGAGCCCGAGGTCCATCTCCATCCGACATGGCAGAACACGCTGGCGAAGCTCATAGTCCTCCTTGCCAAGGACATGGGCGTCAAGGTGCTGATGACCACTCACAGCCCGCAGCTCCTGTTGGCCGTGCAGGCTGCATCCGAGGAGTATGCCCAGCCCATCTCCTGCTACATGCTGTCAAGAGACGGGGGCGATGTGTCGTTCACGGACCTTCAGGGCGACCTGTCCCCTGTCTACTCGGTCATGGCCGATGCTTACGAGGAAGCGGACCGGAGGTATTGGGATGCCATGGACAGAAGGGGGCCGGCAGAATGACCTGGGACGAAACGGCACAGGATCTGGTGAAACCGGTCCCGGAGATTGCCGATTCCCTCAAGAAGGAGCTGTCCTCCTTGTCCAGGACCAAGATGCTCTCTTTCGAGCAGCTGGTCAAGAGGAAGATGGACAACAGCAACCTGCCGTCCTGCGTGGATGGGCTGTTCGTCAGCGACAAGGTCACCTTCGTGGAGTTCAAGCGCTGGATCGGAAGGGGAGGCTCCGGAGAGTCCGAGGCGATGAAGTCTCTGGCTTCCAAGCTGCCCGAAGACGAGGGCCTTGTCGAAGAGATGAGGAGCCGTCTCTACAGGGACAAAGTGAAGATCATGGAGCAATCCGTCCAGAAGAAGGCTGTGGAATCATTGATGGTCTACGACCGGTTCCTCAAGGACCCGGCAGACCGGGTCCAATCGACAAGATTCGTGCTGGTGGACGATTCCGGAGACCGTCGCATCGGATGCATCCTGGATTCGCATTCGGGACACGAGAAGGGGCCCGATGCGAAGTTCATGAAAAGGCTGGGCGTCAAGTGCGACGGGAAAGCCGTGTTCTACGACGAGGTGATGCGTCTCAGCCCGTACAGGTTCGCCAGATGGGTGGAGAAGAGCAGGATCAGGTATCCGGACCAATCGCCGAAGCAATGAACCGGTCCGGCCGTTTCCGGTCCGAATCTGCCGTTCCAGGCTCATATTTATAAGAGGGTCCACGGTTCAACCGCTTATGAACGGGTCATCCATCTTGACAGCCAGCACATCCGCCGGGATACCGGTGCTCGTGGAGGACATCCCGGGCAGCCGCAGCGCCGCATTCATGGTCGCCGCCGCCACCGGGTCCAGGGACGAGCATGAGGGGATCTTCGGGATTTCCCATCTCCTGGAGCACACCGTGTTCAGGGAGACGACGTCCAAGGACTCCTACCAGATGGCCAAGGAGATCGAGGGCGCAGGGGGAGAGCTGAACGCCTTCACCGGCAGGGAGATGACCGCCTTCTACGGGATAACCATCGAGGAGACCGCCGGCATCGCCAAGGACATCGTCGGGGACATCTTCGCCAACCCGCTCATCAACGAGAAGGACACCGAGCTCGAGAAGAAGATCGTCCTCCAGGAGCTGAGCATGATCCGCAACGAGCCGGACAGCTACATCCGCGACCTGTTCGAGTCCGCGCTCTGGAGGGGCCACCCGCTGGAGCAGGACGAGGGCGGGGACGAGAAGATCGTCGAGAAGCTCACATACAAGGACCTCCGCGCATACTACGAGGACAGGTACAGGATCCCCAACATCGCGGTGTACGCCGCGGGAAGGGTGGACCTTGACGAGACCGTCGCCTGGGCCGAGGAGACGTTCGACCGCATGGCCGGCGGGAAGAGGAACCCCCGCAGCCCGCCCGCGACGCCGAAGTCCGACTACAGGTTCGTCAAAGGGGACGCCGACCACTGCCAGGTGGCCATGGGGTTCCCAGCCTACGGCTCCGACCACAGGGACAGGACCGCCGCCACGATGCTGGCCGCGGTCATGGGGATGGGAACGAGCTCAAGGCTGTTCCAGGAGGTCAGGGAGAAGAAGGCCCTGGTCTACTCGATCTACACCACCGTCTCCCAGTGCAGCGACGCCTCCTCTCTTGCGACCTACATGTCCTGCACGGACGCCAACGTGATCGAGGCGATGGAGACCGTCGCATCGGTGACATCGGACCTCGTGAAGGACGGGCTGGAGCCCGGAGAGCTGGAGAGGGCCAAGAGGCTCGTGAAAGGCGCCAACGTGCGCTCGATGGAGTCCACCGCCAACAGGCTGTACAGGCTCGGCGTGAACCACATGCTCAACGGGAGCCACCAGACCCTGGAGGAGCGCCTGGCGGCCATCGACGCCGTCACCGAGGACGACGTCATGCGCGTGGCGCAGGACCTGCTCAAAGGGGACCGCCTGAACACGGTGGTCCTCGGAAAGGGCAACAGGGAGATCAGGAAGTACGACGCTTCGGCTCTGAGCCTGTGATCTCCTTCATGAGGTGGAGAACGGCCCTGCAGGCGCTCTCCACCGAGGATTCCACTTCGGGGGTCATGGTCTCCGTGACGGTCTTGATGTCCTGCACCTCGATCGCCACGAACCTGACCTCCTCGGGCATTATCGAAGGGTCCATCTGACGGCCTATCTTCATCGCGGTGGGGAGGTTCACGTCGTGGGTCGCCGCATGGGCGATGGCGTCGTCGAAGTCCGACTCCTTGTACAGCAGGACCGTCCCGGGCCCGTACTGGCCGGTCTGGATGGCATCGACGATTATCGCGTACCTGTACCCGTGGATGACAGGCAGGATGTCCAGCCCGCCGACCGCCTCCTGGCGGCAGTCGACCCCTTCCAGGCCCATCTTCTCGATGGACTCCGACACCCTCAGCCCGACGGCATCGTCGCACATTATGGGGCTGCCGAGCCCCACGACGACTATGCCTTCCAGTCCTTCCCCGCTGTTCATGCGGGTGAATGCGCGGTTCTAGGATAATAAAGGGCGGATGTCCGGCAGGCATTATCTACAAGGATAACGCTCCCTCGGAGCATGGACATATCCGTGAGGAACTCCCAGGTCATCAACGGGAAGACGGTCACCGCCCGTCAGCTGGAGGCCCTCCTGGCCGTCAGGGACGCCGGGAGCCAGACCGCCGCCGCCAGGGCCATGGGGATATCCGTGCCGGTGGTCCACAAGTACCTCCGCGCCATCGAGGACGCGGCCGGGACGCCCGTGCTCCTGACCACGCCGTCGGGCTCGGTATTGACAGCAGAGGGCGAGAGGATAGCCGAGCTCGCCATGTCCATGGACCGCCGCTGCGAGACCGACAGGGGCTTCACGGTCTGCTGCAGCCCGGTCACCGAGGACCTGGTCATGTCCGTGATATCTTCTTTGAAGATCAAGGACACCAACATCGTGATCTCCGACGACGAGTACAACATCCGCATGATGCGGGAGGACAGGGCCGACCTCGCCATCATCGACGATCCGCTGTACCTCTTCGACGCGGAGGAGTTCGAGATGGAGGAGATCGGCTACATGGGCATGGTCCTGGTGGACAACGGGCCCTCGTTCATCAGGTACAGGTACGGCGCCCAGAGGGTGGCGTTCATGTTCCTCGACTCCGAGGACAGGCAGTACACCATAGATTCCGAGACCTTCTCCCTCTCGGAGCTCCTGGGCTCGAACAAGAGCTTCTTCGTGGACGAGTTCATGCTCACGAGGAGGAACCTCAGGCTGAAGAGCGCGGTGGATCCCGGGATGCTCAGGCACGCCATCACCGCCATCTACAGGGAGGAGACGAAGAACGTTTCCAGGGTCGTCAAGGCGCTCATGGCCAGATACTCATGAGATTAGGATTACCCTATACGGTAACACCCTATGCTGGCTTACTAGCCCTATTAAATATCATCAATGTGTGACAACGTCCGATACATATGGTTACGCCCAACCCCGATTTCGCAAAAGAGATCGCCGCAGCAGGCGGCGAGGAAGTCAAGATGTGCTTCCAGTGCGGAACCTGTACGGCAGGCTGCCCCTCCGGAAGGAGGACCTCCTACAGGGTCAGGAAGCTCATGAGGATGGCCCAGCTCGGAATGAAAGAGGAGATCATCAACAGCGATGAGCTCTGGGAGTGCAGCACCTGCTACACCTGCGTCGAGAGGTGCCCCAGGCAGGTCCCCGTCGTGGACATCGTCATCGCCCTGAGGAACATCGCCGTCGCCGAGGGCCACATGTTCGAGAACCACAAGAACACCGCCAGGAACCTCGCCAAGTACGGACACACCGTCTCCGTCCAGGACAAGATCACCGCCCTCAGGGAGGAGCTCGGACTGCCCGGCGTCCCGCCCACCGTCCTTGCCAACGAGAAGGCCAAGGCCGACCTGGACAAGATCCTGACCCTGACCGGATTCGACAACATTACAAAGGAGTGAGTGAAATGGCAAAGTACGCGTTTTTCCTCGGATGCATCGCACCCCTCAGATACCCCGGAATCGAGAAATCCACCAGGGAGGTCTGCGCCGCCCTCGGAGTCGAGCTCGTCGACCTGACCGACGCGAGCTGCTGCCCCGCGCCCGGAGTCATCAGGGCCTTCAGCAAGAAGACCTGGCTCGCCGCCGCCGCAAGGAACCTCGCTCTGGCCGAGCAGCAGGGACTCCCGATCGTCACCATCTGCAACGGATGCTACGGATCCCTGTTCGACGCCGCCCACGAGCTCGCCCACGACCCCGAGCTCCTCGAGGAGGTCAACAAAGTGCTCGCCGAGATCGGCATGCACTACAACGGAACCACCAAGGTCTACCACTTCGCCGAGGTCCTCTACAAAGAGGTCGGAATCGAGAACATCAAGGCCAAGGTCACCAACCCCCTGTCCTACCAGGTCGCGGCATTCTACGGATGCCACTTCCTCAAGCCCAGCAACATCAAGGGCGTCGACGACCCCGAAGACCCCCACATCCTGGACGAGCTGATCGAGGCCACCGGCGCCAAGAGCATGCCCAGGAAGCAGAAGATGCTGTGCTGCGGAGCAGGAGGAGGTCTGAAGGCCGCCTTCGGAGACATCTCCAAGAAGTTCACCGAGACCAACCTCGAGAACATGAAGGCCTCCGGAGCCCAGTACATCATCGACGTCTGTCCGTTCTGCCACCTGCAGTTCGACGGAGTCCAGAAGGACCTGGGATACAGCATCCCCGTCCTCCACCTGTCCCAGCTCTACGGACTGGCCATGGGAATGGACCCCAAGGACCTGGCGCTGAACGTGCACATCACGCCCGTGACCCTCTGATCCTGCGGGACAGATCCAAATCACTTAGCCCGGCCGCAGGGCCGGGCTGACATTTCTTCATTATTCTCTTCTTTCACCGTTGCGATGCACGTCGAAGGGCATCGATTCCATTCTATTCAATAATTTAATCAATCATTTATTTATAAAAAATGATTAAATTAATTATTAATGGTAGAATAATTAATTACATTAATTATTTATTTTCGGAACCGAATGGCATGTTCATGAGAGGGTCTGTAGATTTTGTGCTGAAGAGGATCATGGCAGATGCCCATGAGGACGAGATCATCGAGTTCAAGGACCGCAGGACCCTCGGAAAGGATGATGTCGGCAAGTATTTCTCTGCATTGTCCAATGAAGCGAACCTGTTGTCAGCAGACAGCTCTTGGCTGATCTTCGGGGTCCGTGACGATGGCGGGATCGTGAACAGCAACTATCTTGACACGGTCGACAGCCAGAACGAGCTCAAGAGGTACATCGGAGAGCAGACGTCGGGCAATCTGACGTTCATCGGGATCCACGAGAGGTCCATAGACGGGCGCAGAGTGGTGCTCCTCGAGATTCCGCCGGCGATCAACGGCTCACCAACATCGTTCAAAGGCTTCGCGTACGAACGCCGCGGAGAGAGCCTTGCGCCGCTCAGCGATTACAACCGCATGCGCATCATGGGCGAGTCCGCTCCCGATTGGAGCGCGAAGATCGTCAAGGACGCATCGATGGACGATATCGACCCCGATGCACTGGCCTTTGCCAGGAAGAAGTTCGTCCAGAACCGCCCCTCGCTCGCAGAAGAATGCGGAAAGTGGGATGACGAGACCTTCCTCGACAAGATGGACCTCAGAAGGAACGGTATGATGACCAATGCTGCACTGCTGCTGCTGGGCAAGCATGAGGCTGTCGGGAAGATGGACATCCCGCCTGCGGGGATGAGATGGGTCCTCAGGGACAAGGACAATGCCGTGATGGACAGCGAGGTCTACGGCCTGCCCTTCCTATGTTCCGTGGAGCATATGTGCAAGAACATACGGAATCTGAAGTACAGCGTGTTCCTGGGGGACGATCTGACGAAGACCAACTTCAGGACCTATGACGAGAGCCTTCTCCGCGAGGCTCTGTATAACTGCATCTGCCATCAGGACTATACGAAGACGGAGTTCATCACGCTCACCGAGATGGACAACGACCGTCTGATCTTCGACAATGCAGGCTTCTTCCTTCCGGGCGATCCCGGGAACGTGATCAGGGCCGACCGCCCTACGGGGTTCTACAGGAACAGGTTCCTGGCCAATGCGATGCGCCGCCTGTGCCTTGTGGAGATAGCAGGAGGAGGCATCATCATGATGTGCAGATGCCAGATGAAGCGGCTGTTCCCACTGCCTGATTTCGACACAAGCGAGGGCCGTGTCACAGTGACCGTGGTCGGGCATACGACCGATGAGGCATATGCATCTATCCTCCGTCGGAGGAAGGACATCGCCTTGGCGGATGTCGCGGTTCTCGATGCGATAGCCAAGGGGAGGCAGGTTCCGGAACGGGACCTGGAGCGTTTGACGGAAAGGAGGCTGATCTCGAATGATGGCGGCCGTGTCCGGCTGGTGGATCCGCGTTTCGATGAGACAGGCTGCTCCGACGGTCCGGGGGATGTGAGGGCTGAGATCCTGCGTTATCTGTCGGCAATGGGCCCCTCCGACAAGAAGGCTATCCTGAACTATCTGAAGGAAGGTGCTTTGGCGGGGATGTCCGACGACAAGGCGTACTACCGGACCTCGAACGCGCTCAATGCTCTCCGCAAGAACGGGTCCATCGTGAACAAAGGAACGTCTAAGAAGCCCATCTACGTGATCGGCGACAGCGAGGGGCGGCTCTAATAGATCATTCCCTGAGGGCCGTGATCGGCAGCACAGTCACTCCGTCCGGGCGGGTGTACGCGTGTTCGGCAGAACCGCATATGACGCACAGGACGCTGGCAGGCTTCAGCCCATCCTCCGTGAAGATCCTGTTCAGCTTCAGGAGGTTCTCGGCTCCCCTGTCCACATCCGTGGCCCCGAGCTTCACTTCGAACGCCCCCCATCTGCCGTCCGATGCTTCCACTATGGCATCGGCTTCGTTGCCGTAGCCATCATGGTAATGGAACAGCTTACAGCCGTTAGCTTCGGAATAAGCCATCAGGTCGTGGAGGCAGAGGGACTCGAACAGGAATCCGAGCGTCTCACGGTCGTCCCTCAGCATCTCCTGTCCTGCACCGAGGGCGGCGACGGCCAGCGAAGGGTCACACAGGTGCCTCTTGGCCGCTTTGCCTACACGGATCGACGACCTCAGCTTCGGAGAGTATGCCGGGATGTCCATGACCAGGAATATGCGCTCCAGTGCATCGAGATAGTCGATGACCGTGGAATCGTTGATGGATGTGCCTGTGCCGATCCAGTCGTCGATGTCGCGCATGAGCGTCTTCCTTTTGGCTAGGGTGCTCTCGTTGCGGGCAAGCGAGCGGATGAGCAGCCTCATCTTGGCGATGCTGCGCTGCTTGCCGTCCAAGGTGCTGGCATCCACGATAGCTTTCTCCAGGTAATCGGAGCAGAACAGCATCGATTGTTCTATATCGAATCCGGAGTTCCCCGGCCATCCTCCGCGGATTATGATACGGATCATGCCATCGATGTCGAGGCTTCTGCACACGACAGACTTCACAGGCGAATCGAAGAGATCTTTGAGGGACACGCTGCCGTCCGAATCGCCTGTTTCAAAGAGGGTCATCGTATGGATCCTCATGGTGCCTATGCGTCCGATGCCGCTGTGCATGACGCCTTTGGTCACCGGAGTGGATGAGCCGGTCAGGATGAACCTTCCCTTTTCGGTGTCTTCATCGACGGCGCTCCTGACGGCATCCCATATAGCGGGGGCATCCTGCCATTCATCGATGAGGTGGGGTGTTTCTCCGATCAGAGCCGCATCTGGATTGTCAGATACTATCCTGCGGTTCACGAAGCCGTCTTTCTTGTCTTCAATGCTGTAAAGGCTGTTGGCGTGGTTGAGCGAAGTCCATGTCTTCCCACTGGCCTTGGGCCCTTCTATGCATACAGCTCCGAAAGTCCTCAGGTACAGCTCCAACCTGTCATCCATGACTCTGCGGACATAGCCTTTCCTAGTCATTGTTGTATGTTGTAG
>CAVCVB010000058.1:0-9500 GCA_963605395.1 Firmicutes bacterium CAG:194 | reverse complement strand
CGTTCCCGAGGGCCTTCCAGAAGCTGATCCCGTGGTAGCTGGGGTCGGGCTCGGACAGCCCGGGGAACTTGCCGTTGCCCCAGTCGAATCCGTCGCCTTCGACGATGACTCCGCCGAGGACGGTCCCGTGACCTCCGATGAACTTGGTGGCAGATTCCACGACGATGTCCGCTCCGTGCTCGAGGGGCCTGAAGAGGTAGGGGGTCGCGAAGGTGTTGTCCACGATGAACGGGATGCCGTTGGAGTGGGCGATGGCCGAGAGCTTCTCGAAGTCCGCGATGTTGGAGTTCGGGTTGCCGAGGGTCTCGACGAAGAGCGCCTTGGTCTTGTCGTCGATGGCATCTTCGATGGCTTTGTAGTCGTCGGGGTCGACGAACCTGGTCGTGATGCCGTAAGCGGGGAGGGTGTGCTCCAGGAGGTTGTAGGTCCCTCCGTAGATCGTCTTGGACGCGACGATGTTGTCTCCGGCGCGTGCGACGTTGAGGAACGTGTACGTGAGGGCGGCGGCCCCGGATGCCAGTGCGAGGGCTGCTGTCCCCCCTTCGAGAGCGGCGACACGCCTCTCGAAGACGTCCTGGGTGGTGTTGGTGAGGCGCCCGTAGATGTTCCCCGCGTCCTTGAGCCCGAACCTGTCGGCGGCCTGCTGGGAGTCCTTGAAGACGTAGGATGTGGTGAGGTAGATCGGAACGGCCCTGGAGTCCGTCGCCGGGTCGGGCGTCTCCTGCCCCACATGGAGCTGGAGGGTCTCGAATCTCTGGCCCGCTTTGTTCGCGGGCCCTTTGGGTATGTTTTGGTTGCTCATAGGCTCACTTTCTCTTGCATATCGCATGTCGGGTGTTATTAATATAGTTTTCCTATCGGAATAGTATGAATTGAATCCGAGGCCGTTTCGGCAATCTAGATAAGCGGACAGAAGATACTGAGTCCAATGACCTTCGAAGGAGGATCCGGATGAACTCGGTGAGGGCTGCGAACCGCATCGTATTCGGGATGTCCGTGCTGATCACCGGCGCTGTGGCCGGTGCGTTCGTCTGGCTGCTCCTGTTCATCATGAACCTCGGGATAACGGCCATCTGGGACCGCGTCCCGACCTATCTCGGAAGCTTCTACCCGCTGATCGTCTGCATCATCGGCGGGATCGTCCTGGGCCTGTTCGCCAGGCGCTACGGCCAATATCCCGAGGACCTTCCCACGGTGATGGCCAAGGTGAAGGAGGACGGCCGCTACGACTACAAGGACCTGGGGCCGATGTCCGTCGGAGCCCTGCTCCCGCTGTTCTTCGGAGGGTCCATCGGTCCGGAGGCCGGACTGACAGGAGCGATCGCAGCGATATGCACCTGGGTCGGCGACCGTCTCAAGCGGTTCGGCAACGATTTCAGGGAGCTCAGCAAGGTCGGGATGTACGCTGCGCTGTCCGCCATATTCACCGCTCCTCTCTACGGGTTCGCGGGAGCGATGACCGGCGGCAGGAAGCACAAGGAGAGCGAGGCCCCCGAGATAACGAAGCTGATGAAGGCCGTCGTCTACATCCTGGCGATCGCCGGGGCGCTGCTGGCGTTCCTCCTGCTTTCGAGATTGTTCGGCGGCGGCCTCTCGCTCCCCAGATACACGGATATAGGATACGGAGCGGACGAGTTCCTCTGGCTCGTGCCCATGGCCGTCATAGGCGGACTGGCGGGATGGATGTTCTGCGTCCTCGACAAGGCGTTCGAGCGCCTGTCAGGATTCTTCACGGACCGCCCCGTGACGAAAGCGGTCATCGCCGGAGCGATCCTCGGAGGCTTCGGAATGGTCCTCCCCTTCACGATGTTCGCCGGCGAGGTCCAGGCCGAGGAGCTGAACGAGACGTGGATGACCATGTCCGCCGCCGTCCTTATCGCCACAGGGATCGCTAAGATCGCCGTCACGGCCATGTGCGTGAACATGGGATGGCGCGGAGGGCACTTCTTCCCCGTGATATTCTCGGGGATCTCCATGGGATACGGGCTGTCCGTGCTGTTCGGCATAGACCCTATCTTCGGCGTGTGCGCGACCACAGCCGCCGTCATGGGCGGCGTGATGAGGAAGCCCCTGATGGCCGTCCTGCTGCTGTTCCTGTGCTTCCCGTTCCACAGCGTCGTCGTGCTGGCCGTCGCGGCCTGCATAGGCGCGTTCATACCCCTGCCCAAGAGCATGAGGCCTTCCGACGGGGCTCCCGAACGAGACGATGTCAAGGGTTATCTGGAATGATGGCATCCAGAGCATCATGACAGAAGTCATCCTCCACACGACAATGGGAGACATCAAGATCGAGATGCACGACGACATGCCGATCACCACCGGCAACTTCGTGAAGCTGTGCAAAGAGGGATTCTACAACGGAGTCATCTTCCACAGGGTCATCGACGGGTTCATGATCCAGGGCGGAGACCCCACCGGAACCGGAATGGGCGGACCCGGATACAACATCCAGGACGAGTTCGGCAAAGGCCACTCCAACAAGAGGGGGACCATGGCCATGGCCAACACCGGAAGGCCCAACACCGGAGGCAGCCAGTTCTTCATCAACACTGTGGACAACTGCTACCTGGACAAAGAGAACCCCACCACCCCCTACGCCCACCCCGTCTTCGGGACCGTCGTCGAGGGGATGGACGTTGTCGACAAGATCTCCAAGGTCGACACCGACCGCAACGACAAGCCCTTCACCGATGTGAAGATCGTCGAAGCCGAAGTCATCGAGTGATACGATGAGCCGCCACGTGATGGAATGCCTGGGGCTGAGCCGCGTCGTCATAGAGGACGGCAAAGTGGTCGAGGTCACCGAGCCCCGCGTGAAGCACTGCCCCCTGTTCGAGAAGTACAGGGGCATAGAGGAGCTCAACCGGGACACAATCCGTGAGAACATAGAGTACCGTATCGAGACGTTCGGGATGTGCACCGAGAGGAGGGAGGTCCGCATGAAGGACTTCCTGGCCTTCGGGATATCCGAGACCCTCAGCCTCGCTCTCCAGCAGGGGAGGATAGAGGCGGCGGTCATCGCCGCGGACGGATGCGGGACCGCAGTCATCACCGACCCCGAGCTGGTCCAGGGCATGGGCGGAAGGATCTCCGGCATATGCGAGACCGAGCCCATCCCCGCGGTCGTCGAGGCCATCGGCCCGGAGAACATGCTGGATCCCGAAACAGCGAGGATCGACATGGAAGCGGGAGTGGAGAAGGCGTTCTCCATGGGCTACAGGAAAGTGGCCGTCACGACGCCCTTCGTCGATTCCGCCCTCAGGATCCGCCAGAAGCACGGCGGCGACGTGGTCATCGTCGGAGTGCACACCACGGGGATGTCCGAAGAGGATGCGAGAAAGGCGTTCGATGTCTTCGACATCATCACATCCTGCGCGTCCAAGCACCTGCGCGAGGAATGCAAGCGCAGGCCGGACACGCTCATCGGGGGGAACAAGGTCCCCGTCTACGGGATAACCGATATCGGGAAGGCGATGGTCGGCGCGAAGCTGGAGCAGCTGGGCAGGACGCCCACGGACCCTTCGGCGCCTCAGGAGCCTCCGGAACCGCTCATCTGAGCATCTTACCGGGCTCCGGCCCGGGATCTCATTCTCCAAGATAGGTGTCGATCGCAAGATGCGTGCTCGACCTGAGGAATATGATGGGCACCTTCTCCCTTCTGAGCCTGCGCCTGAGCTCCTTGTCGTTGGTCAGCACGTATCCTCCGGTGGCCTTGGCCAGCTCGATGACCGCGCTGTCCCCGGTGGCCTGGGTGGGTATGATCTCGTACTTCCTGGCAAGCGACAGGGCCGCCCCGGCGAACTTATGGTCGAGGTGCTTCAATTCCCCGACCAGCGGGCCGGGGACGACGATCCTCGCCTCGCCCAGAAGGTCCTTCAGGGCGAGGTCGAGGTTCATCTTGATCTCAAAAGGCATGAGTAAGGCGTTTGTGTCGAGGACCACAGTCTGCATGGCCGTCACTCGATGATGCCGTAACCGATGAGTCTCCACTTGTTGGAGATCCTTCTGGAGATGGCGACCCTCTGTCCGGGCTGGATGCAGACCGGGATCTTCAGGGCCACTTCGGCCGAGCCGCTCCTGGCGCTCTTGACGACTCCCACGGTGGTGGCAGTGCCGACGCTCAGCATCAGGGGCTCGTTGCTCTTGATCTCCTCGACGGACAGCTCCGCGGAGGACCCGACCACACGGTCGAGGAGCACGGTCTTCATGCTGAAGTCGTGAGCGACCTTGGGAAGCTCGCCGGGGCGTCCGAGGACCCTTCCGGTGAGGCCGTCCGATTTGGTGATCGAAGCGTCCAGGCCGGTCCCGATGGCGATGAGGCCTCCGGGCAGCACCTCTTTGACGGACCTTCCGCCCGCCTCGAGGGAAGTGATCTTGGTGGTGATCGTCTCGTAGACGGTCTTCCCCGCGACCTCGGTCTTCCTTCCGGGGGCGATCTCGATCTCGTCGCCGACCCTCAGGACTCCGCGGGTGAGGGATCCTCCGAGGACTCCTCCCTTCAGGTCCTTGGGCTTGGTACCGGGCGAGTTGATGTCGAACGAGCGTGCGATGTGCATCAGCGGAGATGCTTCCGTGTCCCTGACGATCTTGGAGACGATGTGCTCCTCGATGGCCTCGATCAGCATGTCGATGTTGACCCCGCGGTTGGCGGAGATGGGGATGATGGGAGCGTTCTCGGCGATGGTGCCCTTGACGAACTCCTTGATCTGCTTGTAGTTCTCGATCGCCTGCTCGCGGCTGACGATGTCGATCTTGTTCTGCACGATGATGATCTTGTCGATTCCGATGATCGACAGGGCCATCAGGTGCTCCTTCGTCTGAGGCTGGGGGCACTTCTCGTTGGCGGCGACCAGCAGGAGGGCTCCGTCCATGAGGGCGGCTCCCGACAGCATGGTGGCCATCAGGGTCTCGTGACCGGGAGCATCGACGAACGACACAGCCCTTATGTACTCCGTCTCGGCGCCGCAGGTCTTGCACACCTTGGAGGTGCCGTAGGCTGCAGGCCCCTGGCATTGGGGGCACTTGTAGAATGCCACATCCGCGTACCCGAGACGGATAGAGATGCCTCTCTTCAACTCCTCGGAGTGACGGTCGGTCCACTCGCCGGACAGCGCTTTCGTGAGCGTCGTCTTCCCGTGGTCGACGTGACCGATCATCCCGATGTTGATCTCGGGCTGCTGAGGAACTTTCATCAGTTCTCCGCGGCCTCGCCCTCGGCGGGGTTGAGGCACTCCTCGATGCTCTTGGGCCCGTACTCGGCGACGCACATGTTGATCTGGACGATCTCAGCGGAGATAGCGGAACCGCGGATGGCGACTCTCTTCCTCTGGCCGGGGTACTTCTCGTGGAATCCGAGGCTCTCGGAGAGCAGGAGCTTGGTCCTCTTGGTTCCGGGGAGGTCCTTCCTCATGGGGGTACCGTTTCCGTCGGATCCGCCGGTGATCTTGAGCTTGTAGTCGGGGAGACCGACGAAAACTCCATCCACGATCTCTCCGATGTTTACACCAATCAGAGAGTTCGCGTGGTGACCGGACACTGTGACGTTGTAGGACTTTCCAGTCTTGACGTCGTTGACAATGGCTTTGAATTCTACCATTTGAACACCTGTAGATGTTCGCTATCGGAGTATCATTTATAAACGTTGGGTTGAGGGCATGGCGCCGGCGAAGGGATTCGGTTGAAGGGGAAGGCCGCATCGGAAACCGGTGCGGCCTTCGTTTGCCGGTATGGCCGGATGCTCACCTGCGCCTGAAGTCGATGGAGACCAAGACCGCCATGAGCGACGCGGCGAAGGCGGCCACGACAGCCACCAGAACAACCTTATCCGTTTCTTCGGACGTGCTGCTGCTCGTGTCGACACGGGGGATGACGACCGGTTCGTAGTCGTCATCCCACCAGGCCGGTTCGGGAGCCGGTGCAGGCGCAGTCGATTCCCATATGGCGGAAATCGTGACGCTCTCGGATGTTACCGTGTAGTACGGGCCCGTGATGGCCTCTGCGCCGAGCCCCACAGGCTCGGCTCCGAGGGATGCCATCCTCTCTGATACGGCAGAAGATATCTCCCAGCCTGTGAGGGCGTAGCCTTCGCGGTGCACGTCTCTGGATGTGGGGAGGGCGATGAGCTGCCCTGCCACAGCCTTCTGGGAGGCGATCCCCGACCCTCCGCCGAGGTCGTACTCGACTTCGCATATATCGGTGCTGTCGGGAACCAGATACGCCGTCAGGCGGATGCTGCCAGAGGCTTCGATGCTCATGCCGTTGGCGTAGGCCACGATGTTGCCGTCTGCATCTTCCATCAGCCACCCGAGGAACATGCATCCTTCTTTCTCCACAGTGGCGTCCAGGACCGCTGTGCCGCCTCCGATGGGCGTGTAGGTGCTGCCGACGAGATTCCCGCCGTCGGTCACGTAGACCAAAGCATTCGGAGCATCAGCCCATACGGTCACGAAGACGACATCAGACTCAACCGCATAATCCGTCCCGAGCCCGTAGACGGTGCCATCAGACCCTTCGATCATCCATCCGACGAGCGGGAGCCTTGCTCTGGCGATGTCCTTCCCGTCATCGAGCTTCACAGTCTGTCCAGCCACCGCCTTCTCGGTGCCGATGACAGCTCCGTCGGAGCTCCGGTACGTGATGGTGGTGGCGGGCTCCCAGACTGCAGAGATCGTGACGTCGCTTGTCAGCTGGTAGTACGGGCCCTCGATGGGCTCGTCTCCGACCTTCCATCCGACGAGCTCGTACCCGTCATAATGCACGTCATCGGATGTCGGGAGCGCGACATATCCGTTGTAGTAAGTGGAAAAATCCTCGCCTACAGTCTGGCTGGACACCTCTCCGCTCCCTCCGCCGTAGTCGTATGTGGCTGTGTAGTGTATGTAATTCGGATTGTAGAAATACGCGGTCATGCTAACCGCCCCCGAGCCTTCGAACGTCGACCCGTAGGAGTAGAGCACGATCTTCCCGTCGCGCTCGCACGTCCATCCGCCGAAGTTCCATCCCCAATCATCTTCAGCGCTGGTATTGATCCTGGCCGATCCGCTGGCGAGGGACACGTACTCCTCCCCGATCACGGTGTAGTACTTCGGCTCGAATATCAGCAGACCCGCGCCATCGAACCACACCGGCTCGAGCGTAGTGCCTCCGGCGGGCATCTTGTACTCGTAGTTGTCCTTCACCGCAGTGCCATCGGGATCTGCCCAATACAGGAACGTCTTGCCGGAAGCAGAGGGTGTTTCGAAATCGCTCGGGTTCAGATAGATCCCGTTGTGCTTCTGCACTGTCACGTCCCCGCTGGGGTACTTGAGAATGAGGTCCGAGACCTTCACCAGCCCGTCACCCCATTCATTCGCGAGCGTGAACGTGGAGTCCTTGAGCTGCTCCACTTCCGCCGCGTTCGTGTAGTTGATCCTATCCGCGTACCAGGAAGAATATCCCTCGACCCTGCCATATAAGGCTTGATTCGTAAATGCGTACTCTCCGATTGCCGTTGTGATCCCGCTCCCGAAGGTCACGCTTTGGAGCGAGCACCCTAAGAAGACTCTTTCTTCAATCGTTGTCAGGCTATCTGGGAACGTCACTTCGGTCAGCTTGGTCTCTTCGAACGCATAGCCTCCGATCGTTTCCAAGGTGCCGGGGAACGTCACTTCGGTCAGCTTGGAGCATTTGGCGAAAGCGCCCGATGGAATCGCAGTCAACCCTTCTTTGAGCGTGACTTTCTCCAACGATTTGCACTCTTTGAATATGTCCGTCCCCATTGTGGCCCCAGGGTTTATCGTCACTTCCGTGAGGTTCTTGCATCCAGTGAACACTTCATTAGCGTAAGTTCCGGCCTTTATCTCGATTGACCCCTCCAACGCCGATCCGTTGAACGCCGCCCAACCTACAGTTGTCACCGATTCGGGAATAGAGACGCTTCTGATCCCTGAGTTACTGAACGCGCTCCCCCCTATCTCTGTGACAGTGCTTGGGATCGTCACAGACATCCCATTTTCCGTTCCTGTTCCAGTCCCGCTGAACATTCCCGCAGGAATGATCTTCGCTCCTTCTCTGAACGTGATCTTCTCCAGCTTGGTGCAATCTCCGAATGCTCTTTCGCCCACCGCCTCCACTCCAGAACCGATGGCTATTTCTGTGAGACCAGATAGCAAGAATGCCGAAGCACCGATATAGGTCACAGTGTCCGAGATCGTTACCGACATTCCGTTTTCCGTTTCTGTTCCAGCTTTGGCAAACATCCAGCCTGGAATGCCCGTTACTCCTTCTTCGAACGTAACCTCCCTTAATTTCAAGCAACCTTCGAACGAATTTTCGCCGATCGTTTCCCAATCAGAACAGACGGTCACTTTTGTGATTCCAGTATATGCGAATGCATTACTGCCAATCTTTGTCACTCCGTCAGGAATTTCGAATTCCGATAAAGAACCGCATCTGAAAAACATCTCTTTCGGAATCTCTCCATCCGCTATCTCCATTCCTTCCATTAGAGATACAGTTCTTAATTTTGTACAATCCCTGAACATCCTTGCGGCAAGTTTTACACTCCCGCTTATTTGCACCTCCTCGAGGTCCTTGCAGTTCTCGAACGTTCCATTCCAATAATTCCCCATAAATTCAGTTCCGTCTTTTATTTCTATGTTCGTGAGTGCAGTGCCTGTGAATGCCCCACATCCCACAACCGTGTTCCCGGGGATATTCACCGAAGTGAGAGCTTCATCTCCCCAGAACGCCTCATCCCCGATTTCCTGTATTCCATCCGGAAGTATAATTTCTGATAGTGCACATCTTACGAATGCTTCGTACCCTATCCTCTCTGTTTTCTCAGATATTATTACGGATTCAAGATTTTCGCACTCATAGAACAGTTTATTCCCTACCCTGGTCACGGCCTCGGGAAGAACCACACTCTTCAGAGTTTTATTCTCCTTAAAAACCCCGTCCGCGATATCCTTCACTGTGTACCCGCCTAAGGTCGATGGAACCGTGATTTCTGCATCGGTCCCGCTGTACCCAGTAATGGTCGCATCGCTTCCGCTGATCGTGTAAGTCCAATCGCCTTCAGTCTCTGCCGAGACCTCTTCTTCCCCCCCCCCTCCGACCACGATAGCCAGCGTGCAGACCGCTATCAGAACCGCGGCGAAGGCCTTAACCCCCCGCCCGCACGGTGTTTCCCGGCAACTGGCCGCCCGGGCGAGGGCGCAAGTCTTCATCCTCATGATATTCATCTCCTGATCCTTCAGAACGCTCCCCGATCGGATCTTCCATGCAATCGTACTGAACGCGGACTTCGTGAACGAACTGTGTGTTCAGCACAGCAATCAGTTGGATTATACATCAGTCTATTCAACTTAAAGGACGCGCCTATACGACACAGAACGTTGAACGTGAGACGGGAGCCCTCTCGGCAGTTCCCAGCCGGGATGAAGGACACGATCCTATGCCGGACATCAGTTCAGGAACATCAGCATCCTGGCCACGGCTATGCGGGCCATGTCCGGGAG